>NZ_JBEOXF010000010.1:0-183854 GCF_040296405.1 Streptomyces sp. NPDC002133
GCAACACGCACACCAAGACCGTGTACCGGCCAAACCGGCTGGCAATGTGCCCACGCCCCCCCGCGGGAACCCCGGGGCGCCACCGGCCGGACCATCGCGGCGGGTGCCGGGGGACAACCCCCGGCACCCGCCGTTTCGTCGCATGCCCATCCAACCCCTCCGGGCTCCGCCCTCCAGGGCCGACTCCCACACACGCCTGGTCAGCTGCCGAAGAATGCTTCCGGGGCGGCCGTGCCGGCCACCGCGGCAGACGGCGCCCAGCGCTGGATTCCTCGGAATCAGTACCCGTACCCGTGGCGTAGGCGCCGGTGAGCGGTGCTGGTCCGCCCCGAATCCATGGGTGGGCGCGGGCGTTGAGCTGAGATGTTGCGAGTCGTGTGGGTTGGCCGATCTCGGGGGTGCGGCGCCCGCGGGAGCAGTCAAGCTCGGCCTTGATGCGATGTCCGTCCTCCAGGACTGGTTCGCCGTGAGGGGCGGCTTCACGTACAGCACCCAGGCGTGCTGGTCGCCGTGCTCGCGGTCGGCAGGCCCGGGACCTGGCCCAGGGACGCAGGCTCATCGAGACCGGCGCGCGGCTCGACCTGTCGACCAGCCGGACGCCGGCGGGAACGTCCGTGGGATCACGGGCGAAACCGTACTGGAGTGCTAGCCGCGCAAGGTGACCGTGAAGCTCCGGCCGTACGCGCGCCGGGTGTCGAACTCCAGCCGGGTTCCGCCGTGGACCGAGCTCACGCGGACCCCTTCGACCGACGTGACCTCCCGCAGCGACCGGCCGCGGAGCAGGACGACCACCGTGTCCCGGTCCATGGTCGGGTCGGACACGGCGATCGTGGTCAGATCGCGTCGTTCGCGCTGCACGATCACCGAGGCGGGCCCGTCGATGCGTATCCCAGCGGCTTCGTGGCGGCCGGGTGTGAAGCTGTTGGCGGCCGTCAGGTCCAGGCCCGTGTGGGTGACGGCCTGCAGGCGCGGGGTGTTCGCCAGGACCTTCAGTGGCCCGGATCGACAGGAGCGCAGTCGGGCTTCCCTCGCGTTCGGCACCAAAGCATAGGCGAGGCGGAGGGGTTCGGCGCCGGTGGCCTGGTCGACCGTCACACCGAAGACGCTCCGGGTGACGGTGGTGTTCGGGTTCGAGGTGCGCACGACCCGGCGGCTGCGGGTGACCGTGTCCAGGGCGACCCTCACCTGTGGAGTGTCGAGGAAGACATAGCCGACGGCGGTCCCCTGCGTGGCATTCGCGTAGCGCAGCCAGTGCAGGTCACCGGTGCCGGTGCCGGTCCAGGGACGGCCGTCGCGGAGCATCCCGACGAGGGAGACCTGATCGTCCGGTGCGGCGGTACGGGCGTCGATGGTCGTGGTCACGGCCCGCCCGGCGCTGTCGCCGACCCCCGCCGCGAGCACCACGATCTCGTCGTCGAGAAGGAACCACGACTTCGTCGCCGTCGCGTTGTGGTAGGCCACGAAGTCGTCCGGCAGGAGTCCTGCGCCCTTGTCGCGTGAGGCGACGTCGTCGGACTGCACCATCCCGGCCGCGCCGTACGCCCCGAGGACGGCGCCGCCGGAGTGCCGGTTGGTGCCGCGCGGGAAGTAGACGTAGGTGTTCTGCGACTCGGACGACGAGGTGAAGTTCAGCGGGTGGCCGGGGTTGTCGTAGTACGGCTTCCCGTACAACTCGGGGATCGTGCGCCGCTGCTGAACCGGCGCGGTGACACCGGCGAGGCCGTACGGCGCGACCGTGGTGAAGTAGTCGACACCGTACGCCTGGGTCTGGTCCTGTCCGGAGAGGTAGAGGTAGTACGCCCCGTCGCCCTGGAACCACGGCATGAGGTTCTCGCCGTTCATGTACTCGTACTTGCTGATCCGGTCGGAGCTGCGCGCGAGCGCGAAGGCGTAACCGGGCCTGCGGTGCACGGTCTTGTCCATGGCGTTGAAGGCGACGCTGCGCGAGGCCGGGTTGAGGTCCGCGGGAGGGACGGTGGCATCGCCGATGATGTCGGCGTACCGCACGATGCTGACCGGGGAGACGAAGCCGGCCGGGTCGAGGGCGGTGCGCGAGGTCGACCGGATGTGTTTGACGTAGCTCTTCAGGGTGGTGGCGTCGGTGCCGCTCGCGAGCGAGGAGAGGTCGACGACGGCCTCGACGACCGCCGCGACATCGGTGTAGCCGGTGTCGGTCCGCGAGACCGCCCTCCCCTTGACGATCTCCATCATCCAGCCCTCGAAGATCAGCGGCGCGAAGCCGTTCCCCACCCAGCCCTGGACGGTCGGCACCAGTTCCCCGCCGTGCGCGAAGCCCGTACCGTCGAGGATCTTCAGGGTCTGGACGACACGGATCAGCAGACCCTTGCCGTACGAGCCCGTGTACGCGACGGATGCGTGCTGGATGAAGGAGCCGTCGGCGTAACAGCCGTCCGTGACACCGTGGTTGAGGTGGTACGGGTCGACGGTCGCGAAGACCGTCAGCTGGTCGGTGAGGGCCTTGCGGATGCGCGCGTCGTCGCCGAGGAGAGCGCCCTGCAGGATCCGGTTGGTCGTGATGTCGGCGAGGTTGGCGCCGGTGTGGAACCGCGAGTCGAGGTTCACGTCCCCGTCGATGCCGTTGCGGAGATAGGCGTCCATCGAGGCGACGTAGGTGCGCAGGACGTCCGGGCGGTACGCCTGCACCTCGTCGGAGAGGAACGCGAGCGTCTTGCTGACGTGCTGGGAGATCCCGATCTCCCAGTGGAACCAGTTGCCGTAGTAGCCCTGGGACTGGTCGCCGTAGTGGCGTGCGTGCAGCCAGACGAGACCGTCGATCACCCGTCGCTGCACAGCGGTGTTCTCGTACAGGTCCGAGGATGCGCCGCCGGGTGTCCGGGTGGCGAGCGCGATCTCGTACAGCCGCCGGAAGGCGGTGTTGAGGTTGGCCTCGTTGGTGCCGAGCACCAGGCCGGCGAACAGTTCGTCCGCCCCCGCGGCATCCATCGACTGCAGATGGGTCCGCGCGGCCCTGTCGACGGCGGCCAGCTTGGCGGCCGTCTCCGGCCGGGCGTTGGTCTCGGCCGTCCCGGCGAAGACGGCCACGGTGTTGGCCAGAAGTCGTGCGCTGCCCGCGGCCACCTCGGCGGCGCTCGCCGGCCGCGGGGGAATCACCGCCAGAAGACCGGCGGCTGACAGAGCGGACAACAGGCGTCTGCGGGTGATCTCCATGGCGTCCTCCGCCGGCGAATTGGCGTTCTGGCGGGCGGAGTCAAGCAGATGCACCCACCAACGACAAGGCTTCGGGCCCGCTGGCCGTCGAGCGTCCGGTTCAGTCGATCCTGGCGGCCCGCCATGTCTCGTCGTCGGCGGCGAGCAGCGTGGCGACGACGTCGAGGGCGGGCAGGGGGCCGTGGTCGCCGGGGACCCGCAGGGCCGAGGCAGCGGTCAGATGGCCCAGCCGCAGTGCGCCTGCCACGGACAGCTCCCGCAGCAGGCCGCTGAGGAATCCGGCGGCGAAGGCGTCACCGGCACCGACGGGTTCGGCCACGCGGACGGCGAGGGCGGGCACGGTGTGGGCGTCCGCGCCGAGGAAGGCCGTGGCCGCGTGGGCCCCGTCCTTGACGACGAGCACGCCGGGACCGGGGAGGAGTTCGCGGACCGCGCGGGCGTCGGTGAGCCCGTCCCCCCACAGTGCCTGGGCCTCGTCGAGGCCGACGAGGACGATGTCGGCCCGGTCGGCGAGCGGCCGCAGGACGTCGGCGGCGGGGCGGCCGGTCCACAGGGCGGGGCGGTAATTGACGTCGAAGCTGACGGGACAGGGGCGATCGGGGCGCAGCGCCCGCTCGACGAGGGCGTGGCAGCCGGGAGAGAGGGCCGGGGTGATACCGCTGAGATGGAGGAGTGCGGCGCCTGCCACGGCGGGGTCGTCGAGGAGTTCGGGGGTGAGGGCCGAGGCGGCGGATCCACGGCGGTGGTAGTGGACGCGCGTGCCGTTCGCACCGGGGTCCTTCAGGAGCAGTCCGGTGGGCCGGTCCGGGTCGGTACGGGCGCCGCTGACGTCGACTCCGCCCGCGGCGATCCGGTCGCGGACGCGCCGGCCGAAGGGGTCGTCGCCGACCGCGGAGACCCAGCGGGTGGGGATGCCGTGGTCGGCGAGGTAGAGGGCGACGTTCGACTCGGCGCCCGCGATGTCGACGCGCAGCAGGTCGGCGTCGTCCAGCGGCCCGAGGGGCTCGGGGGCGAGGGCGGCCATGGTCTCGCCGACGCAGACCACGGGGCCGGGGCGCAGGGGCCGGGGGGTGCTCATGGTGGAGTCCTAGGGTGTGTCGGCACGGACCGCGGGTTCGCGGGCGGCGTCGGGGTCCGCGGGGGTCGGGCCCTTGGTGTGCTCCGGGCGGTACGGCGCGGCCGGCGTCCCGGGTACGTCGACACGGAGCGCGAAGACGGCGCCGTCCAGCGGGCCCGGCCGGGACAGGCCGATGCGGGCGCTGGTGACGAGGAGGGTGCGGCCGTCGGGACCGCCGAGGCAGAGCCCGGCGGGCTGGGCGGCGGGCAGCTCCACGATCCGGTCGAGGGTGCCGTCGGGGTGATAGCGGTGGACCTGACCGGTGCCCCAGACCGCGGTCCAGAGGCCGCCCTCCGTGTCGGTCGTCATACCGTCGGGACTGCCCGTGGACAGGGTGACGTGGGTGTCCGGCTCGCCCAGGTCGCCGGTGACCGGGTCGACGGGGTAGCGCCGGACGAGGCCCCGGGCGCTGTCGGCGAGATACATGACGGTGCCGTCCGCGCTGAAGGCCGGTCCGTTGGGCACCGTGATGTCCCGCAGCACGCGGGTGACGCGGCCGTCGCGGTCCACGCGGTAGAGGGAGCCCGCGTCCTCGGTCGCCTCGTACGCCATGCTGCCCGCCCAGAAACGGCCCTGTGGGTCGGCGACGCCGTCGTTCATCCGCATCGGCACCTCGGCACCGTCCTCGGGGTGGGCGATCCAGTCGACGCTCCCGGCGTCGTCGATGCGGCAGATGCCGGTGCCCGCCGCCGCGATCCAGTGGCCGGGCCGGCCCTCGACCGGGGCCACCGCGCCCAACGGGCAGGGAAGTCGGGTGATGTGGGCGAGCGGTGCGCCAGGGTCGTCGGGGGCGGACAGAAGACGGCCGGAGAGGATGTCCGTCAGCACGGCGCGGCCGTCCGTCCACCGGATGCCCTCGCCGAGTTCGAGGCGGTCGGTCCCGTGAACCGCCGGGGGCACGGCCGCGGTCACGGACGGGCCTCCTCGCGCACGACGTCGAGGAACTCCCGGGCCCGCTCGCGCAGGGCGGTGAGACTGCCGCCCGAGGCGGCGTCGCCGATCAGCGGTGAGCCGACACCGACGGCCGTGGCGCCGGCCCGCAGATAGTCGGCGGCGGCGCGGGCGTCCACTCCCCCGACGGGCACGAAGGGCAGGTCGGGGAAGGGGCCGCGCAGGTCGCGCAGATAGCCGGGGCCCCCGGCGCTGCCGGCCGGGAAGAGTTTGAGTGCCTCGGCGCCGAGCCGGCGTGCCTGGAGGACGTCGGTGGGGGTCATCACGCCCGCGAGCACCGGGAGTCCGAGCTCCCGGCCGGTGGCTATGCCGTCGCTGACCGCCGGGGTGACGAGGAAGGCGGCTCCGGCCTTGTGCGCGGCCCGCGCGTCGTCGGCGGTCAGGACGGTGCCGGCGCCGAGGGGCGTGTCCGGGCCGAGTGCGGCGCGGGCCTGGGCGATGACGTCGAGCGCGTCGCGTCCGGTGAGGGAGACCTCGACGAGGGTGACGCCTTCCTCGGCGAGGGTGAGCACGGTGGTCAGCGCGGCGACCGGGTCGGTGCCCCGGACGATGGCGAGCAGCCGGTGGGCGCGCAGCGCGGCGAGCAGGTCCATCCGACATCCCTTCTGGTGGTGGGGGTGGTTCAGGCGCGGCGGGTCGCGATGACGGTGAGCCGCCAGGTGACCTCGCCGGCCGCGGGCACGACGGCGGTGTCGTCGTCGGCCGCCGCCGTGCGGTCGAAGACGCGGCCGAGCATCGGCTCGACGCCGACCGAGCGGTACGGCGCGCCCTGCGGGAAGCCGCCGAGGTTGCGCCACAGGGCGACGGAGACCGGCCGGCCGTCGGCCTCCACGGACAGGTGGAGGGTGTCCCGGCCGTCGTGCACGGACACCCGCGGGGCGAGGACGACGGCGCCCACGGCGGTCCCGTCGTCCGGGCCGAGCCGGTCCAGCGGGATGCCGTCGACACGGGGCCAGGTACCGGTGACCCGGCCCGCGCCCTCGTCCGGGTAGAGCCGGGTCACCGCGGGCCCGTCGATGGCGATCCGGGCGGCCGGGGACAGGTCCAGCAGGGCATGGGCGGCCCACACGAAGCGGTAGCCCGGCTCGGCGGTGAGCGTGTAGTCGGCGACGGCCGACCCCGCGTCGTCGCGGATGCGGCGGGTCAGGCGGAAGTCGGGGCAGTCCACGAGGTCCACGTCCCCGTCCCGCCGCCACCGCCGCGACCAGGCGTCCCCGTGGTCGGGGAGCCCGCGCACCGTGGGCACGCACTCCTCCAGTCCCCCGGCGTCGGCGAAGGCGTCGCCGGGCCGGACGTGGGCGCGGCGCGGCTCGTCGCGGTGCCAGAGCCATTCGCGGCCACCGGCGGTCAGCGAGGTCCAGCGGCCGCCCAGTTCCGGGTCGGTGACCACGGACACCGGCAGCCGGCTGCCGGTCACCATTCGGCGAAGGAGCCGTCGGCGTGCCGCCAGACGGGGTTGCGCCAGGCGTGACCGGCACGGTCGGCCGCGCGGACGGCGTCCTCGTCGACGGTGATGCCGAGTCCGGGCACTGCGGTGCGGTGCGCCTGGCCGTCGACGAAACGGAAGGGCTCGGTGTCGACCACGTAGGACAGCAGGTCGGCGTCCTTGTTGTAGTGGATGCCGCGGCTCTGCTCCTGGATCAGGAAGTTGGGCGTGGCGAAGGCGACCTGGAGGCTGGCCGCCAGCGCGATCGGCCCGAGCGGGCAGTGCGGTGCCAGATGGGCCCCGAAGGTCTCGGCGAGCGCGGCGATCCGGGTGACCTCCGATATCCCGCCGGCGTGCGACAGGTCCGGCTGGGCGACGGCGATGCCCGCGGTCAGCACCGGGAGGAAGTCGGCGCGTCCGTAGAGCCGTTCACCGGTGGCGAGCGGGACGGACGAGGCGCCGACCAGCCCCGGGAGCAGGTGTGCCTGGTCGGGCAGGACGGGTTCTTCGACGAACAGCGGGTGCAGCGGGGCGATCTCGTGGAGCACACGGCGCGCGTTGGCGGCGGTGAACCTGCCGTGGAAGTCGACGGCGACGTCGCGGTGCGGACCGAGGGCCTCACGGGCCGCCGCCACCCGCTCGACGACGGCGGCCGTCTCGGCGGGGCTGGTGAGCGGCGGCGTGCGCCCGGCGGCGTTCATCTTGACCGCGGTGAAGCCCGCCTCGACCTGGGCGGTGATCTCGTCCTTGAGGCGCGCGGGTTCGTCGCCGCCGACCCAGGCGTACACGCGGACCGAGTCGCGGACGGGCCCGCCGAGCAGGGTGTGCACCGGGACGCCGAGGGTGCGGCCGGCGATGTCCCACAGGGCCTGGTCGATGCCGGCCACGGCGCTGGAGAGCACCGGACCGCCCCGG
The DNA here is from genome assembly GCF_040296405.1 of Streptomyces sp. NPDC002133. Taxonomy (NCBI): domain Bacteria; kingdom Bacillati; phylum Actinomycetota; class Actinomycetes; order Kitasatosporales; family Streptomycetaceae; genus Streptomyces; species Streptomyces sp. NPDC002133. The sequence goes on from NZ_JBEOXF010000010.1 coordinate 7,599, forward strand.
TAGAAGCCGCCCTTGCTCAGCACCTGCCAGTGGTCCTGGATGCGCAGCGGGTCCTGGCCCACCAGATGTTCCGCCAGGACGTCGACGGCGGCCCGCACCACCTCGGCCCGGCCCTCGACCACCGGTTCGCCCCAGCCGACGACGCCGTCGTCGGTCTCGATCCGGCAGAACAGCCAGCGGGGCGGGACGAGAAAGGTCTCGACACGCTCGATCTTCACTTTGCCTGGCCGTCCTTCTCCTCGGCGGAGCCGTCCGCGTCCTCGGGCCCGCGCGGGCCGCTGACCTTGTCCAGGTCGCGCATGGCCTGGTCGAGCAGGGCGCGCATGGCGTGCTCGGCGGCATCCGGATCCCGGTCCCGTACGGCGTCGAGGACGGCGCGGTGGCTGGGTACGGGGTCCTCGCTGTGCGGGGCGCTGTGCACGAGTCGGTCACGCTGGGCGAGGCCCGACTCGATGACCATCTCCATGCGTTCCAGCAGTTCGTTGTGGGTGGCCGCGAGCAGGGCCCGGTGGAAGGCGAGGTCGGACTCGACGGCGTGGTTCGCGCCGCCCTCCTGGCCCATGGCCTCGAGTGCGGCCTCCAGGGCCTCCAGGTCCGCGTCGGTGCGGCGGGCCGCGGCCAGCCGCACGGCGGCGGGTTCGATGATGCCGCGGACCTCGCCGAGGTTGCGCAGCAGGGCGGGGTCGGCACCGGTGCCGCTGCTCTCGGCGAACTGCCAGCGCAGGACGTCGGCGTCGAGCAGGTTCCAGTCGCAGCGGGGTCGCACGAAGGTGCCGCGCTTCTGCCGCGCGTCGACCATGCCCTTGGCCGCGAGGACTTTCAGTGATTCGCGCAGAGCCGTCAGGCTGACGTCGAGCTCGCTCTGCAGGGCCGCCATGTCGAGCGTCGCTCCCTCGGGGATCTCGCCGCTGAGCACTCGGCGGGCGAGCGTCTCCACGGTCTGGCCGTGTACTCCGCGGCGCGCGTATGGCGTCATGTGTGTTGCCTTTCTTGCTGATCGGTCGGTGGCTGGAGAGGTCGTGCCGTCAGGCGGATGCCTTGAGGACGCTCCAGCCGCCGTCCACGAGCAGGCTCGATCCGGTGATGTACGAGGCTTCGTCGGCGGCGAGGAAGGCGACGGCCGCGGCAGCCTCCTCGGGCGTGCCGAAGCGGCGGGCCGCGGTCTCGGCGATGCTCAGTTCGCGGTCGTGCTGCGGCACCCGGTCCCAGGCGGCGGTGAGGATCGGCCCGGGCAGCACGGCGTTGACGCGTACGTCAGGTCCGTACTCGACGGCGAGCTGACCGCACAGCGACAGCAGAGCGCCCTTGCTCGCCGCGTACGCCGGGTGGCCGGGGATGCCCCGGTGGGCGTGGACGGAGGAGACGAGCACCACGGCGCCCCGGTGCTCGCGCAGGTCGGGCAGCGCCGCCTTGAAGCCGAGGAAGGCGCCGGTGAGGTTGACCGACAGCTGCCGTTCCCAGGAGGCGAGGCCCGTCTCGTGGGCGGGCGCGACCTCCACCATGAACGCGTTGCTGACCAGGACGCCCACGGGCCCGAAGGTGTGGGCTGCGGCCATCACCCGCTGCCAGTCGTCCTCGTGCGCGACGTCGGCGGCGACGAAGAGGGCGCGCGCGCCGTCCTTGCGCAGTCGCGCGGCGGTCTCCTCGCCGCGGTCGGCGGCGATGTCGGCGAGGACGACGGCCGCGCCCTCGGCGGCGAGGCGTGCCGCCGTGGCCGCACCGATGCCCGACGCGGCGCCGGTGACGACGGCGACGCGGTTGGTGAAGCGGGCCGCTGGGTTCATGGGGTGGGTCGTCTCCTGTCGAGAGGTGGTGGGTTCAGATTCTTGCCCCGTCGTCACTGCCGGGCCAGGACGACCAACTCCGCGTCGTGTGTGGCGGTCCAGGCGAACGGCAGCCCCGAGTGGAGCAGATGAGCACCGCTGTAGCGGGTGCCGGAGTCCTCGTCGGTGTAGACCGCGCCCGGCTCGAGGCCGCGCAGCCGCAGCCGGGCGTCCCGGCCGGGCACGAGCGGCGCGCCGTCGAGCGGGCCGGTGTTCCAGGCGATCACCACCAGGCGTTGCCCGCCGGGTTCCTCGTACTGGACGCCGCAGGTCGGATCGGCCGGGCTGCCCAGCAGGTGGACCTCCCCGCGGTGGACGACGTCGCGGATCCCCTTGTAGCGGGCGATCCACTCGGCGGCCTCGGCGCGCTGCTCCGGGGTCCATTCGCGGATGTCGGCGCCGATGCCGAGGACACCGGCGAGGGAGCTGACGAACCGGAAGGCGAGCGAGCGGGGCCGCGGGTCGAAGACACCCGGGGCGTCGGTGACCCAGGAGCTCATGGTGTGCGGGGCGTGGGCGTGGAGGTAGCCGTACTGGATGCGCAGCCGGTCCATGGGGGCGGTGTTGTCGCTGGGCCACACCACGTCGGTGCGGGCGAGGGTGGCGTGCTCGATGCGCGCGCCGCCGCCGGCGCAGCCCTCGACGGTGACGTGGGGGTGGGCGCTGCGCAGGTGGTCCAGGACGCGCAGGTAGCCGGCGACGTGGGCGGCGTCGAGGTCCTGCCGCTCGGGGTCGTCGCCCGCCGGATGCCCGGGGCGGCCGCGCTCGGTGGGCGGCCGGTTCATGTCCCACTTCAGATAGCTGATGGCGTGGGACCCGAGCAGCCGGTCGAGGGTGCCGATGACGAAGTCCTGGACGTCCTCGCGGCCGAGGTCGAGGAGGAGCTGGTTGCGCACGAGCGTGGCGGGGCGGCCGTCGATCCGGTAGACCCACTCGGGGTGTTCGGCGTAGAGCCGCGAGCGGGGGCTGATGCCCTCGGGCTCGACCCACAGGCCGAAGTCCATGCCGAGCGCCCTGACCTGGTCGATGAAGTGGTCGAATCCGCCGGGGAATTCGGCCGGGTCCGGCTCCCAGTCGCCGAGGCCTCCGGTGTCGTCGTGACGCCCGGTGAACCAGCCGTCGTCGACGACGAAGAGCTCGGCGCCCAGCTCCGCGGCCGTCTTGGCCAGCTCCAGCTGTCCGTCGGCGTCGACGTCGAAGCCGGTGGCCTCCCAGGAGTTGTAGAGCACCTTGCGGGTCCGGTCCATGCGCCCGCCGGTGAGCCGGCGTTCGTAGCGGTGCCACACGCGGGCCAGCCCGTCGAGGCCGTCCGGGCTGAACGCGCAGGCCAGCCGGGGCGTGGTGAGGGTGGCGCCGGGAGCGAGCCGGACCGCGCCCTCGTGCGGCACCCGGCCGGCGCGGACCCGTACGGAGCCGCCGGGCTCGGCGTCGGCGGTGATCCGCCAGTTGCCGGACCACTCCAGTGCGACGCCGTAAGTGGGGGTGGGACCCTCGGCGGGGGTGGCGGCGTCCTGGATCGCGAGCCAGGGGTGGTAGGCGTGACCGGCAGAGCCCTGGGTGCTCTCCATCTCGAAGCGCCCACGGTCCAGCTCCAGGTGATGGAGCTGGAACTCCTGCGACCACTGACCGGCGAGATACGTCAGGCGGGCGCCGCCCTGGACGGGCACGTTGACGGCGGCGGAGTCGAAGCGCTCCAGGCGCAGCTCGCTCTCCCCGGTGCAGGTCAGCTCCGTCCAGCGCAGGACGACGTCGGTGCCGGGGACCGTCTCGTAGCACAGCGTCGTCCGCAGGCCGAGGACGTCGTCGGTGAAGTCCAGACGCAGTGCGCGGTCGCCGTCCGGCGTCGCACCGGTGAACCTCCACCAGGTGCCGCGCTCGCCGCCCGGGTGCTGGGCGATCAGGTCGGCGCCGGTGAACGGCCTCAGCCCGTACGGGATGTACTCGGCGGGAGCCGCGTCGGCGGGGGTGAGGAAGTGGGTGCGCCGCGACCAGTCCATCGGCGACGGGCCCACTTCGACGCCGTGCGGGCCCCAGGCGACGAGCTCGGCCCAGCGGCCGTCCCCGCCGAGGGTGACGGCGTAGGTGGTGGTGTCGGTGCGGAGCAGCCACCGGTCGTGCGGGTTCACTTGACGGCTCCGAGGTTCAGTCCGGCCACGAAGTGGCGCTGGAAGCGGAGGAAGACGGCCACGGTGGGGGCGGCGGCGATCACCGATCCGGCGGCGATCACGTTCCACATGGACACATAGTGGCCCTGCAGTCCGATGAGGGCGGCGGTCATGGGCATCTTCGTGCCGGTGCGCAGCACCGTGATCGCCCACAGCAGGTCGTTGAAGATCCAGGTGAACGACAGGGCGCTGAGGGCGGCCAGTGCCGGGCGGGCCAGCGGCAGGATGATCCGCCAGTAGATCTGCCAGGGGCTCGCGCCGTCGATGACGGCGGCCTGCTGGATCTCACCCGGGATCGCCCGCATGAAGCCGTACAGGACGAATACGTAGAAGCCGACGCCGAAGCCGACCTGCACCCCGATCAGCGCGTACAGCTGGTCGTAGATGCCCAGCACTTCGCTCAACTTCGAGACCGGGATCAGCAGGATCTGCGGGGGCAGGAGGTTGCCGCCGAGCATCAGCAGCAGGAGGACGCGCCGGAACGGCAGCTCGTAGCGGCTGAGCCCGAAGGCCGCCATCGAGGCGAGGCCGAGCGAGAGCAGCACGGTGGGTACCGAGACGACCATGCTGTTGATGAGGGCCTGCTGCTGGCCGCCGTCCACCCAGGCCTGGCGGAAGCCGTCCAGGGTGAAGGAGTGCGGCCAACTGCCGACCCCGTGGGCGGCGATGTCCTCGAAGGTGCGGGTGCTCGTGACCAGGACGAGGGCGATCGGCAGCAGCCACAGCGCGGACAGCAGGCCTGCCGTGAGGTGGAAGCCGGTGGTGCGCAGGGCGCGGCCGCGGACGACGGACCGGCGGGGCGCCGGCTGCGGGGCCGCGTGCTCCGTGCCGGGGTCGTTGCCCGAGTCCTTGCCGACGGGTGCGGAGGCGTGGGTGGCGGTCATCAGTCGGCCTCCCGGAAGGCGCGCACGAGGTAGCTCGCGATGACACCGAAGGCCAGCACGAAGATGACGACGGCGAGTGCGGAGCCGTATCCCAGGCGCAGTGACTGGAACGCGGTGGAGTACATGTAGGTGCTCAGCAGTTCGGAGGAGTGGTACGGGCCGCCGCGGGTGAGCGCCCAGACGACGTCGAACGAGCGCAGCGAGTCGATGACGATGACCGACAGGACGACCGCGTTGACGCTGCGCAGCTGCGGCAGGGTGATGTGACGGAACTGCTGCAGGCGGCTCGCGCCGTCGACCTTGGCCGCCTCGTACAGCACGGGATCGATTCCCTTGAGGCCGGCGAGATAGAGCACCATGACGTAGCCGACCTGGCGCCACAGGGCGGGCACGATCACCGCGTAGAAGGCGGTGTCCTGGTCGGCGAGCCAGGCGTGCCGCCAGCTGTCGAGGCCGACGGCCGACAGCACGTTGTTGATCAGGCCGTCCGGCTGGTAGATGGCCTGCCACACCAGCGCGGTGGCGACCAGCGAGAAGACCACCGGCAGGAAGAGCGCCGCCCGGTAGAACCCGACGCCGCGCCGCTCCTGCTGGAGCAGCAGCGCGGCACCGAGGCCGAGGGCGGCGGAGAGCCCGCCGAAGAGCAGCAGCCACAGCACCGTGTTGATCGCGGCGGTGCGGAAGACCGCGTCGTGCACCATCTCGCTGAAGTTGCCGAGGCCGACGAACGCGGGAGCCGCCAGGCCGTCCCACGAGGTCAGCGACAGGTAGAAGCCCTGGAGGGCCGGCCAGAAGACCCAGAAGGCCTCGACCAGCAGCGGGAGGAGGACGAAGGCCAGGACCACCGGGGGCACCCGCGTGGCCCTGGACCGTCGTGTGGAGCCGATCAGCGCCATTGTCACTGGCTCCAGATCTTCTGTGCGCTGCGCTGCCACGTGGTGAGGATGGAGCCGATCTCCTTGGGCTTGGCCAGGTAGTGCACGAGCGCGGTGTCCGCGGTCGGCTGGAGGGCGTCGCTGGAGTCGCGGTTGAAGAACTGGGTGAGGTCGGCGGCGCCCTCGATGAGCTTCCGGCCCTTGAGCACCAGCGGGGTGCCCGAGTCCTTGGCGTCGGGGTGGGTGGGCAGCGTGGTGCCCGAGCCGCTCTTGAGGTAGAGCTCCTGCGACTCGGCGGTGGCCAGGTAGCGCAGCAGTTCCTTGACACCGTCGGCGCGCTTCGTGCGGGCGCTGGCGAAGAAGCCGTCGGTGGGCGCCTCCTCGGCGACCGGGACCTTCGCGTCGATGATGGGGAACTGGAAGAAGTCCAGGTCGCCCAGGGCGTCCTTCGGGGCCGCGTCGGCGAAGAAGGTGCCGATCAGCATCATGCCCGTACGGCCCTGGAGGAGGGCGGTGGTGGCGTCCTGGAAGGGGATCGCCGTGCCGTTCGGGTCGAAGAACGGGCGCGCCTCGTCCCAGCGGTCGAAGACCCTGCGGACCTCCGGGTCGTCGAAGCGGTGCTTGCCGGCGAGGAGTTCGCGATGGTACGTGGCGCCGTTCACGCGGATGTTGAGGTAGTCGAACCAGGCGGAGGCGACCCACGGGGTGTCGCCGCCGGCGCCGAGGCCGATCGGGGCGACGCCCTTGCTCTTGAGCTTGTCGCACAGGTCGAGGAACTCGTCCCAGGTCTTCGGCTCCTGAACGCCCCACTTGGCGAAGTTGGACTTCCGGTAGAACATGCCCCACCAGTAGTAGCTGGTGGGCACGAAGACCTTCGTCCCGCTGGAGGCGGAGGTGCACAGCCTCTTCAGCGCGTCGGAGTAGCCGGCGAGCTCGGGCTTCTCCCAGATGTCGTCGAGGTCGAGGAGCAGGTCCTTCTTCGCGTACGACTCGGCGACGGAGCCGGGGTACCAGGTGTAGGCGTCCGGCGGGTTGGCCGAGGTGAGGTAGGTCGGCAGCTGGGTGCGGAAGGTCTCCGACGCGACGGTGTTGAGCTTCGCCCTGGTGTCCCCGCGCTTGTCGAAGGCGGCGACGACGGCCTCTATCGCGCTCTTGGCCTGCGGGGAGGAGAGGTTGGACTGCAAGGTCACCGGGCCGCCGGACTCTCCTCCTGTGGCGGACGGGCTCTGGGTGACGCAGCTGCTGAGCAGCGCGCCGGCGCCGACTGCGCCTGTTCCTACGAGGAATCTGCGGCGGGTGGCGTTGAAGGCGGTCATCTGTGCACTCCCTTGTGCCCGTTGAAACGGAGCTGAGGTCCCCTGACGGCCCGGCTCTGGGTGCGGCAGGCACAGCCTGTCGCAGAGGTCTCGGCACCGTCAAGATTAATTAGTAATTTATTTCTCGGAGGATGTGCCTTCGGGCCGTACCAGGCCCGGAGGCACCCGGGGTGAAGCGATTGGAGCTGGTGGAGCAGGGTGAGCGGAGCTCAGAGCGCGGCCTGGTGGACGCGACCGCCCACCCCGCGGAAGGCGGCCGGCACGCCGCCGTCCGCCGCGGCGACGGCACCGAGCGCGCCGTCGAAGACACCGCCGACGAAACCGGTGTTCTTGGTCCAGCCGGCAGCGTTGGCGTCCATGTTGCGCAGGACGTTGGGCCACTCCCCCGCGGTCGGGGTGCCCCAGGCGATGTCCGTGCCGGTGCGCCAGGAGTCGGCGGTGGTCGGCCCGTACACGTAGGCGTTGTGCGCGTCCTGCTCCGGGGTGTGCGGCAGACCCCGGTCGCCGGTGAGCGGGTTGCACAGGTTGAGCAGCATCTTCCGCCCCGACTTGGCGACGGCGTCACTGAACTCCTGGAACGCCGGGCCGGGATCGAGCTTCTCACCGATCCCGCAGAGGAAGTCCACCTTGATCGCGTCGATCTTCCAGTCGGCGAACTGGCGGGCGTCCTCCTCGTAGTGGCGCGGCTGCCCGGCCCGCACCACTTGCCGCCGTCGTAGGTGCCGGCGTCGGTGTGGATACCGGCCTTGAGGCCGCGCCGGTGAAGGTAGGTCACCAGCGCCGGAATCCCGGACGGGAAGCGCGTCGGGTTGGCCACGAGCCGCCCTGTCGCGGCATCGCACGGACTGTCCGCCTGCCGGCCACCGTCCAGCCGGACGACGTCGTAGCCGCTGTCCCTCGGCCCGCTCCGGACCAAGTGGTCCGCAGCGCCCCTGACCTGATCCTCCGTCGGGGCACCGAGCCCGTAGTACGTGTTCCATCCCATGTACGGCGTGGCGGCGAGGCCGCTGTCGCAGTACTGCGGCGCACCCTGGTCGTCCGCGGCGTGTGCCGCGGGAACTGCCGACCCGACCAGTACCACAGCGCCGAGCACCACCGCGGTACGCCGCACACGCCATCACTGCACGATGCGAAGCCACCGAAATCTCCCAAGAGTTGGGGTCCACGAGGCAACCCCGCCCGAGATCGCGCCGGGCGGCGGTGCCACGGCGGAAACTGTGTCCGGGCGCCCGAAACCTGTCAACATTAATTGCTAATTAACTTAAAAATACTTCCCGAGGAGGCCCGGCTCCCCCGGCCGGCCGCGGCGGCCGGCCATCCATCCCCTCGGACACCCGTCACGGAACGCAACGCCACCCGACCGGGAGTCACACCCCTGACGGGACGGGAATCGTCGCGCCTCACGATGGGACTGGACGAGGCGGCAGGGAATGGCGGCCCCCGGTGGACCAAATGCCCGCAATGTGGGCATTCTGGAAACAGAGGTCCGGACGGCACCATGCGTCCCGTCCTCGGAGCATGCCCACGCCCACGAAAGGGGACGGCACGCATGCCCATCATCTCGCGAGGCTTCCACGGCCGACGGCCCGCCGACGACCGGAAGCTGCCGCCCGGCCAGTTCGAGACCTTCGACTTCCCGGTCCTCTCGGCAGGCCCTACTCCGCTCGTCTCCCGGGAGGACTGGGAGCTCACCGTCACCACCGAGGGCGGCGCCCGGCACACCTGGGACTGGGCGGCGTTCATGGCACTGCCCGCGGAGACACCCACGGTCGACCTGCACTGCGTGACCAGGTGGTCCAAGTTCGGCACGGAGTGGCAAGGCGTGTCCCTGGACGTGCTGATGGAGGACGTGGAGACGGCGGCGGAGTTCGCGCTCGTCCACTCCTACGGCGGGTACACCACCAATCTGCCGCTGGAGGACCTCCTCGACGGACAGGCCTGGATCGTCCACCGCTACGACGGCGAGGACCTGACTCCCGAGCACGGCGGCCCGGCCCGGCTCCTCGTCCCGCACCTGTACCTGTGGAAGTCCGCCAAGTGGGTGCGCGGCATCGAGCTTCGCCCGGACGACGAACCGGGGTTCTGGGAGACCGCCGGCTACCACGACTACGGAGACCCATGGCGCGAGCAGCGGCACCAGGGCGACTAGGCGATCGTCTGCGCTGGCGGACCGGCGAGGTCGTGGACCGGCGTGCGGAGTCGGCGACGGCAACGACGGTCGTCCTGAACGTGCCCGACTGGCCAGGTCACCTGGCGGGCCAGCACCTCGACATCCGTCTGACGGCGGAGGACGGGTACCGGGCGCATCGCAGCTACTCGGTCGCGTCCGCACCGGACGGCGAGCGGATCGAGCTGACCGTGCAGCGCCTGGCGGACGGCGAGGTGTCGCCGTACCTCGTGGACGACGTCCAGACCGGGGACCTCCTGGAGCTCCGCGGCCCCGTCGGCGGCTATTTCGTATGGCGCCCCGAGCAGACGGAACCGGTCCTGCTCGTGGCCGGCGGCTCGGGACTCGTACCGCTGATGTCCATGATCCGGACCCGGGGCGCGGCGGGCAGTCGCGTCCCGTTCAGGCTGATCTACTCGGCGAGGGGGCCGGAGGACCGACTTTACGGAACCGAACTGCGCGAGGGCTCGCCGGGGCTGGACATGTCGTACGTCTACACGCGCACGCCGCCCGACAACTGGCCACGCCCGGCGGGCCGGGTGACTCCCGAGGATCTGGTGCGCGACGGATGGCCGCCGGACTTCGAACCGTCCTGCTACGTCTGCGGACCCACCGGGTTCGTCGAGAAGACCGCCGCACACCTGGTGCTCCTCGGCCACGCTCCCGAGCGCATCAGGACGGAGCGGTTCGGCCCCAGTGGAGGATGACATGACGACTCCGGCAGACAGCTCCCCCGCCGAGTACGCGTACATGGACGGCAATGCCCTGGCAGGGCCGTTCTCCGAGGTCTTCGCGGCCGACCTGACCGCCGCCACCAGCCGCTGCACGCAGTGCGGCCACACGGGACCGGTCGCCGGGCTGCACGTGTACACACATGCTCCCGGCCTGGTGGCGCGCTGCCAGGGATGTGATCACGTGGTGCTGCGCTTGGTCCGCAGCAGAGACGCGGTCTGGCTCGACATGCGGGGCACCGTGGCCCTTGTCGTTCCCGTGAACGGGGACAGCCCGTAAAGGACGGCGCGGTACCGGAAAGGTCGTTCGTACGTTCGCCGCGGATCGCGCACGCGAGCACGAGCGTCGACGCCGATCACTCCTCGCCGCGGTGCGCGCCGCGGTGGTCGCCACGGTCTCTCAGGGTCTCCCTGTAGCGCCCCGGCGAAGAGCCCATGACGCGCTTGAAGGCGTGGCTGAAGGAGCTCTCGGAGCCATAGCCCCAGCGTGCCGCGATCGCCGCGACGGTGCGGTCCCCGGTCCTCAGATCCCGTGCCGCGGAGCGGATGCGCCAGCCGAGGAGGTACTCCAGGGGCGGCACGCCGACGCTCTCCGTGAACCTGGCGGCGAACTGGGACCTCGACATTCCGGCCTTCGCAGCCAGCTCCGCGACGGTCCAGCGGTGCGCCGGCATGTCGTGCATGGCCGCCAGCGCGGCCCCGATCCGGCGGTCGGCGAGAGCGGTGAGCCAGACACCGCCGGCGGCGCCGCGTTCCTCGACATGGGCCCGGAGCAGATGGACCAGCAGGACGTGCGCCAGCCGCTCCGTGACGAACGGGGTGCCAAGCCCGGGTGCGTCGGTCTCCGCACGGAGCATTTCGAGCGCCGCCCGGATGGCGTCGGCAGTGCTGGCTCCGGCGCCGACGTGGACGAGCGGCGGAAGGACGTCGACGAGCACCGCGGCGTTGGCCTCGTCGAGGTCGAATCCGCAGCCCACCACGACCGCGTCGCGGGCCGCGCCGATCCTGACGGTGGATCCCTCGGTGTACTGAGCGAAAACGGTGGTGCTCGGCACCGCCGGCACCGCACGGCCGCCGGACAGTTCGTAGGCCCGGCCGTGGCCGATCAGGTAGCAGTCGCCCTCGGCGAGCGTCACCGGCTCCGGGAGCCCGGCCACCACGACCCGGCACGTGCCCTGCAGCACGGCGCCGAACTTGATGTGCCGGTAGCCCGAGAAGCCGACGGCCCACGGCTCCTCCGCCTCGAGCCGCGCGAACTGGGCGGTGCGCAGATCGAGCAGGCCCAGCACGTCGGTCAGCGGATCCATCGACCGACCTCCGGTCGGCGCTGCCCGCGCCGTGCCGCCCGTGTGCCGCCCTCGAGTCGGGAGCGACACGCCTTGCCACCCTGGAACGCACCCTCGGACACCTGCCGCCGCGCGGCGGAAGTGGACCGCGAAGAGGGCTCGGACACGGGTGGCAGCGTCATCGGGACGGCTTTCGAGAGGTGGCTACGGTCGCCGAGCGGGCGGTTGCGCGCAACTGGCCTGCCGCGTCGCGGAAGGCTTCCCTCCACTGTCGTGCGAACACCGTGCCTGCTCTCTCCTCATCCTGCTCCCTGCTCGAGGCCGGCGCCGCCGCTCGGCTGCGGCCGCCGGCGCGGTCACCTGGTCGGGCCGACGTGCCGGAGGGACACGTGCCGCTCCTCGGCGACACGATCGATGACAGGCACCCACCCCGTCGAGGAAAGCTAGTCGACGCCCCGGCGGCGGGAAATGTCCCATCGTCCGCTCCTCTTGTCCGATCGTCCGGGCCTGCCCTCCCGGACGTTCACCCCGGGACGATGACGCCTTCGCAAGAAGCCCGGACAGCCGCGCATGGCCTGCTCCTCCGCGGCGCCCGCAGCGTCGTCACCGGGCAGCGAGTTCGATCGCTGCGTGCACGAGCTCGGTCCCGGGCACCTCGAGATGCGCGATGATCTCGGCCGGCGGGCGAGGGAACCCGCGACGCGACCACGGGTCCTGCCTACGAACGGTCGACGACGGATCGGACAATGGCTGAAGTATTCAGGATGATCGATCATAGATCGTCCCGGATCACCACCATAAGGTCGGGTAGTAACCACGATTCCCCGCCCTGAGAGGCACTCCGTGAACACTCGCCCGGCCACTCCCTTCCCCTCCCACGCCACCGCTGCCGAGGTCATGGACGGCGTGGATCTCACCGGCCGTCGCGCCGTGGTCACCGGCGGCGGCTCGGGCATCGGCGCCGAGACCGTCCGGGCCCTGGCCACCGCCGGAGCCGAGGTCACCGTCGCAGCACGTCGTCCCGCGATCGCCGAGCCCCTCGTCCGGGAACTCGCCGCCGTCCCCGGCGCGGGACCCGTGCGGGTCGCCGCACTCGACCTGGCGGACCTCGCGTCGGTCGACTCCTTCGCCCGGGCCTGGCGAGGCCCGCTCGACATCCTCGTCGCCAACGCCGGGATCATGGCGCTTCCTGACCGGACCGTCACCGCCCAGGGCTGGGAGATGCAACTGGCCACCAACTACCTCGGGCACTTCGCCCTGGCCACCGCGCTGCACGCGCCCCTGCGTGAGGCGGGCTCGGCCCGCATCGTGGCCGTCAGCTCGGGCGCGCATCTCTGGGCGCCCTTCGACTTCGACGACCCGCACTTCGAACGGCGCGCGTACGACCCCTGGGTGGCCTACGGACAGTCCAAGACCGCCGACGTCCTGTTCGCCGTGGGCGTCGCCCGCCGCTGGGCGGCCGACGGGATCACGGCCAATGCGCTCAACCCCGGATTCATCCTCACCAACCTCCAGCGCCATCTGGACAACGACACCATGCGCGCCTTCGGAGTGATGGACGACGAAGGGAACCTCACTCCCCTGCCGTACTACAAGAGCCCGGACCAGGGGGCCGCGACGCCCGTGCTGCTCGCCGCCTCACCGCTGCTGGACGGCGTGACCGGCCGCTACTTCGAGGACAACCAGGAAGCACCGGTCGTCCAGGGCGGCAAGGACCGGCCCGGCGGTGTCGCGGCCCACGCCCTCGACCCGCAGGCGGCGGACAGGCTCTGGGAGCACGCCGAGCGGGCCGTTCGCGTCTAGGAAGCCGTCGCCGTTCGCACGTGCTCGCCGCGCTCTCGCCGGTGGAGGTGTGGGTTCTGCCTCTGCAGGTCCTCGCCGAACCGCCGGGACTCTACGTTCCGGAGTCGTCGAACCGGGCGTCCAGAACCGTGTCGAGTTCCGCGGCCCATTCCTTCAGGACCGCTCGGGACGGTGCTTCGACATCGTTCCGGAACCAGCGCCGGTCCGAAACGTAGACCGTGACACCGAACCGCCGCCCGAACCGCGGGGTGTCGATCTCCACCGCACCGATCTCGTCCCAGCCGAACTCGGCCGCCTCGTCGTCCAGTCGGAAGGTGACACCCCCGCGGCCGGCCACGATGGCACCCCGCCGATCCGACACCTCGAAAGCCGGCCCGTCGTCGTCACCGCCGACAGGATCCACCCGCGACCGCGCGCCGGAGGACTCCTCGGCCGGCGCCGCATCGACCGGCACGGCCGCGCCGCCCTCCTCCGACGCCGTGTCGTCCGCCCGACTCGACACCTCGGGACGCGAGGACACAAGTCCGGGAATGAACGCCGGATCGAGACCGGCGGCCGACACCGGCCGGATGTTGGTACCTGTCTGTGTGCCTGCCTGTTCCTGATCCACGGGGAGGAGTATGGCCGACGAAGCCGCGCGAACCCCAGCGGGGGCGCACGAAGCACACGCGACTGGCGCAGTTGTCGCGAGCGGAGGTCCGCACTGGGCAGGACCTCCGTCGTGGATGCGTGCCGGCGCACGGGCTCGCTGTCGGCTCGGATGCCCACGGTCATCCCGATGCCCACGCGCCGACTTCGCCGCGTGCCGCGACGGCGCCACGCTCGGGCCGAGACGGCCATGCCACCGTCGGGGCCCACGGACACTGCCCACCCGGGACACCTTCTCCTGTCGTCGGTGCGGGCTCGCTGGCCCCGCCGACCACGTCGCCGGGGTCAACGTACGCAACCGTGCACGCTCGGCGTGGGTTCTCGTCAACGGACCCGTACCACAAAGGACCTGAACACCTCCTTTCGCTGGTAGATGCGACCCGTGACCGCCCTGCCGTAGGGGGCAGTCGGGAGCGCGACAAGGCGCAAACGACAGAGCCAACACGCTCGGTCGTTTACGGCCGAGCAGTTGACTCGGGATGTCGACATAGGCGTAGCGACCGCTGTTCCAGGTGCCGACGGTGGCGGAACGGGAGACCCTGGAGCAAGGGCACCGGCGGGCGAAGTCGCGGCCCGGTACCGCTGAGCTGTCGGACAACCGATGCGCTCACGCGGCGACGGTCTTGACCGCGTTGACGGCCCTCTCCGCCTTGACGGCGTTGACCGCCCTGGCTGCCCGAAAGGGGTGCGATGCCGGCTCTGGCAAGCGCCGAGGCAAGGAAGCGGTTCGCCGCGGCCCGCGTCGCCCACCTCGCGACGGCCGACACGGCGGCCCGCCCGCACCTGGTGCCGGTGGTGTTCGCCGTGGACGGCGACACGGTGTGGCTGGCAGTGGACCGCAAGCCGAAGCGGACGACGCGGCTGAGACGCCTGGCCAACATCGCTGCCAACCCGTCGGTCTGCCTGCTCATCGACCACTACGAAGAGGACTGGGACCGCCTGTGGTGGGTCCGGGCCGACGGCGAAGCCCGAGTGCTCCCGGCAGCGGACCGGTCACCCGAGGCCGCCCGCTGCATCGACCTGCTCGGGGCGAAATACCAGCAGTACGCCGACGAGCCACCCGTCGGGCCGGTGGTCGGGGTCTCGGTCCTGCGCTGGAGCGGCTGGCGCGCGTCGTGAGCCGTGCCCGGCCCCGCACAGGCAGTACATCCGCCCGAAGCGACAAGTCCGGACGATCGGCTGTCCGCACCAGGCGCGGCCACTACGGTGACGCGCATGAGCGACGCCGACGCCATCAGCCCCGCCGGCCAGTGGCCGCTGCCCCCGGCCTGCATGTTCACCTGTGCCGACGGTGTTCGCCTCTGCACGGCGATGAAGGAGATCCGGGCTGTCACACGGACGAGCTTCGGCTCACCGGGGAACGCGGAGTGGACTGGGATCCCTTCGACAGCGCGGTGGGGCGCAGATCCGCCTCGCCCGCCATCTCGCATCCGCCCACCGAGACCTCCTGCCGGACCCGGATCCGCCCTGCCCCCGGTGCACGGAACACCAGGACGACCTGGCCGAACGGTCAGGGTCGGGCCCGCGGCCGGGAGTGGCAGAAGCCACTCGCGAGCATCGCGCCCACCACCTCTTCGCACCGCCGCACGCGGTGAAGTTCCTCTGAGCGACGGGCTCGGCGGAACGGGCCCCTGTTCCGGATCCGGCACAGACCTGCCACCCTTCAACGGCCGGGCGTTGCGCTCGGCGGGTGACGGTCGGGCCTCTCATCAGCGGTCAGACAGTGCCCCGGACCCGGTGACACCACCCCCCGGGTCATCGTTTCGACAGGGGGCAACAGTCATGCCGGGCCCGGAGGCCAGGAGCCCCGTTTCAGGGCCACGAAGACAGTAACGGGGGCGAGCAGGCGCTGCCCCGCCCTATGGCGGAGCGGGACAGCGCCCAGGTCCCGGCCAGCGTTCACCGGGTCACGGCACCGGAGCCCGGGCAGCTCACTCGAAGGATGTGAGGAAGTGCCTCGGCGACAGGGCGCGGTTGACGATGCGGGTGTCGCCGATCCAGCCGTAGAAGCCCTGCCCGAATCGCTCGTCGAACTGCGTGGCGCCGATGACGAACGGCTTGCCGAGCGTGGCGATGCCGGTCGACGGCTGCGACGGATTACGGGCGATCTTCGAGCCGTCCACGTACATGACCGTCCGGCGCCCGTCGTTGACGACGGCTATGTGCATCCAGCGGCCGACCGGCACGGCATGGCTCCACGACGTCGGATCGGCGTCCTGCCGGTGCGGATAGACGACGAACTGGAGGAACCGCTCCGGCGACAGATTGAGGCTGCACGTCGGCTCCAGAGGCGACCAGCCGGTGGTCTTGCCGGCGTCGCCGTTGCGCCCCTCCCAGCTCAGGATGCCCATCCAGTTGTGGTCGCCCTCGAAGGGCTCCGGCAGCATGACGAAGGTCTCGATGGTGTAGCCGTGCGGGAACTTCTCACTGTTGAGGGCGGCGCCGGGACCGGTCCTCAGTACCGCTCCGCGGTTCGGGCTCTTGCCTCCGTCGAAGCGGAGGCTGGCGTGTGCAGGCTGGCCGGGGTGGTGGTCCTGCGACCAGGTGAGCGCGTCCGCTCCGCTGGAGTGCAGGCGGCTCACGGACAGATCGTTGCCGTTGCCGCTCAGGTCACGCGCCACCGCACCGTCGGCCACGGGGGCGCCAGGCGTTCCCGCCGCGGGGATCCCGGAAGCGTCGAAGCGCCAGTACGCGACCGTGCCGCGCGGCATCACCGCGGAGGCGGGACGCGGTGCCGGGGGCACGACCGGCGCGAAGCCCTTGAAGCGCTCCTCGAAGTCGATGCTCATGCTGAACCGGTCGGTGGGCCCGGTCAGTTCGATGGTCTCCGCCGCCAGTGGCGCCCGCTTCTCCGGGGCGCGGTCCAGGAACCACGGCGAGAAGGTCTCCACGTCGATGACCTTGCGGACCAGGTCGAAGCCGTAGAGGCGGATCATGCCGGCGCCGCCGTAGTAGCGGTCCTGATAGTTGGTGATGTGGACGTGGACATCGTTGTCGGCGTCGTTGGTCAGGACGGTGCGGCCGGGCGGCCAGTAGTGGCCGCCCAGTGCGAGGAAGATCTGGTCGTTGCCGCGGATCAGCCCGTCCCACAGACGTCGGCCGTTGTCCGAAAGCTGCGCCGTGCCGTCGTCGTCCGACCAGGCGATGTCGTGCGTGGTCAGGATCGCCGGCAGGGTCGGGTGCGCGTCGAGCACCCCCTGTGCCCATCGCATTCCCTTGTCCGACACCCGCCAGTCGAGGGCAAGGATCAGCCAGTCGCGGCCGGCGGCGCGCAGTACGTGGTAGCTGTTGTAGCCGTCGGGCGAGGCGCCCCGGAAGGTCGGCATCGAGGCGTAGCGCTTCGGCCCGAAGGCCTGGAGGTAGGCGGAGTCGCCGCGCTGGTCGTCCGTCGATGAGCGGATGTCGTGGTTGCCCGCCAGGACGCTGTACGGGACGGTGCCGTGGAGGGTGCGGAAGGTGTCGGCGGCGAGCTCGATCTCCTGCTCGGTGCCGTGCTCGGTGACATCACCCAGGTGCGTCATGAAGGCGATGTTCGCCTCGTCCCGCTCGGCGGTGAGATACCGGAACGTCGCACGCAGCGGCTCGGGGTCGGAGCTGTCGGCGTCGAAGAGATACTGCGTGTCGGGCAGGACGGCGAGGGCGAAGCGCGGGCTCACCGTGTCGAACCCACGGCCACCTCGGGCCGCCTCTGCGGCTCGGGCCGGGGCCGCATCGAAGGCCGCAGCCGCCGCACCGGCCGCCGGTATGACGACCGCGGCCTGCAGCAACGCGCGTCTGTCCAGTCGGTTCTGATCCCCAGCCGTACTCATGTGCACTCTCCTAGCGGTCGTTCTGTCACGACCGAACGCTCATGACCTGCCATGGCCGAGTGATGACGGCGAGCTGAATGGCAGCTTGTATTCGCCGCACGATCGGCCGGAACGGGAGTCATGGACTGCCGACTGCACCTCCGGCAGCTGTCGGAGAGCGGGGAGGTGAGGGATGACACGGGCGGCGGTCGGTCCGTGTCCTCGGTGGCCGGCGCGGTGCTCGCGGCCGTCGACGACCAGGACGCGGTGGGGCGGCCGTCCACCGAACGATGAGCGGCCCGCCACTGCCGGCGACCCACCGGTTCTCCGGGGCGGTGCCTCGGCCACGGCAGCGAGGTGCGGCGCCGTGGCCGAGGCCGTCGCATGGAGCGGAGCGGAAGTCCCGATCCGTGGATGTCTGTCGGGTCAGCGGCCGCGGCCGAGCTTCTCCTTCACCCGCTTGCCCTCGGGAGACTCGGACAGCGTGTTCCACAGCTTCGACGAGCTGAGGGAGGTGTACACGCCCGGGGCGCCCTGTGCGGCGCAGCCGTCACCGTAGGAGACGATGCCGATCTGGATGGGCTGGCGGCGCCCGGGGACTTCGCGGAAGAGCGGGCCGCCGCTGTCGCCCTGGCAGGAGTCCTTCCCCTCGACCCCGGCGCAGATGTTGACCTTGGAGTTGTAGCTGTTGTAGCTGACCTTGCACTCGTCGTGCGAGACCAACGGCACCTTGACCTTGCGCAGCCGGTCGGGGGTGTGGGGCATGTCGGTGTCGGTGTTGCCCCACCCGGTCACCACGGCCTTCGCGCCGGGGCGGATCAGCGCGTCCGTGCCCGGGGTGGGCAGCTTGACGGGGGCAACGCCGGTGACCGGTCTGGCGAGTTCGACGAACGCCAGGTCGTAGGCCTCGTTGCCCCTGGTGTAGCGGGGGTGCACGACGATACCGCCTGGATCGCCCTCCCCCAGCGACGGCCGGGCGTTGCGGATCTGGCCCTGCTGCGCGTTGGACAGCACCGTACGGCCGACGACGATCTGAAGTTCCTTCGCCTCCATGCCCACGACACAGTGGGCGGCGGTCATGACGACGTCCTGGCTGATCAGGCTGCCACCGCAGAACTGGCGCTCGAGGGCGTTACCGGGGCCCTTGGTGAGCAAGGCCGCCATGAAGGGGTACGCGTCGTTGGACACGTCCGTGCCGCCGATGATGCGCGCGCCCGGCTTCGTGCTCCGCTCCTCGTCGGCCTGAGCCGCGGGAGCGGCTGCCGCGACCATGGTGACGGCCGCGCTCGACGCCAGAGTGGCGGCGGCTATCCGCCTCACACGACGACGGGAAAAGGACAATTGCATGGGGGGTTGTCTCCACTTCTGCGGGAATCTGCTCCGACAGGCATGAAAGGGCCCGGAGCACGCAACGCGCACGCAGGCACGTACACATTCACGTGGGCGTGCCTGTACGCGTACATGCATACGCGTACAGGCATACGCCAAGCCCAACTCGCCCGGCAGGAAGGGGCGTTGGAGACATTAGGGGAAATTGCCCGGCCGCGTCAAAGACTCTCACACGAATAGGAGTAGTGCAGGACTGAACAATTGATTGCGCATTCCTCTCGCCAATTCGTCAGACGTGAAATCCGGCCGCGAGGTTCAGCCCTCCGTCAATATTTTCTCCGGGTGAACGGGCAACCCCCTTGAGGAGGAGGTCGGTCCACTTCGGCGACCGCCCCGGTCGTCCACCCCATGGCTCGTGGACCGCCGGTCGTACGCCGCTTCGCCGATGGGCGGCAGCCGCGAGATCCAGGTGCGCGCCGGCCCCGCCGGCCTGGCGCCGCCCCACTGACCTCAACCCCTCCGCGGCGACATCAGGGCGCCCCCAGTGGATGCCGTCGTCCTGCTGCTCCTCTCCGGTGCAGCCCTGATGCGTCAACGGTGGTGTTCCGCTTGGACTCCCCCGCTCGTGCGTCCCTTCGTCCGGCACGTTGCCGTTGTCGTGCCGACGGCGCCACAGGCCGTGCTGCCGCCCGCCCACGAAGGCACGCGGTTGCACCCACCTCACCGGCGACGAGTTCCACGAGGGCCTTCAGCGGCCGGCAGCGGCCGCCCGGGCCGAACCGCTCACCGGGCCCGCGCCGGTCACCGAGCGCCCACGACGTGACTGTGCTGACCGTTGTCCGAGAACAGGGGCGGGCGCGGGCGCCGAGCCCGGTCGGCGCCGTCCGGCCGTGCGCCCGAGGCGACGAGCGCGGGGCGCTGCGGTTCCGGCACACCGCACGATCGCCGTGAGGGACCTGCTGACCTTCACGTTCGGGCTCGGGATGCTCATGGCGGCGCCCGACGCCCACCCGATCCGGGCAGCGGTGCACGCGTCGGGGCTCTGCAGCGGCGGCACCTTCCGCCTGCGACCCCGACGAGTGGATGCGACGCCGACGAGTGGATGCGACGCCGCGGCTCATGCCGCTGTCCGGCGGTCGGACCGCCATATCAGGTACGCCCCGTGGCGTAAGGGCCGCCGGACACGGCCCCGCGGCCCTCAGACAGTGCTCAGCCGCTTGACGACCGCCTGGGCCACCGCACGTGCGCTGCCGGGGTTCTGACCGGTTATCAGGCGCCCGTCCTCGACCACATAGGTTTCGAAGGGCTTCGACGCCGTGCTGTACTCGGCCCCGAGCTTCCCGAGCTCCTCCTGAAGGTTGTAGGGCACCGCCTCCGCCCTCTTCGCCAACTCCTCCTCGGGCCAGGAGAAACCGGTGACTCGCTTGCCCTTCACCAGGGGCTCCCCGTTGCTCAGGACCACGTTCAGCAGTCCGGTTGCGCCGTGGCAGACCGTCGAGACGACGCGGCCGGTCTCGTAGAATCTGGCCATCAGGTCTTCCAGCTCCTGGCTCTGCGGGAAGTCGAACATCACCCCGTGGCCGCCGGTGAGGTAGATGGCGTCATAGTCATCGAGGTCCACGTCCGAGATCTTCATCGTGTCCTCGAGAAGATCCATGTACTGCCGGTCGGCATAGCGCTTCTCGGTGCCGAGTTCCGCGAGCACCTCATGGGACAGGCTCTCCGGGTCGAGCGGCACCTTGCCGCCGGACGGGCTCGCGATGTCCATACTGAATCCGCCGTGTTCCGCGACGTCCCAGAAGTGGGTCAGCTCTCCGAGCCAGAGGCCCGTGCGCATGCCGACCTTCTTGTACTCGTCGACATTGGTCACGATCACCAGGATTTTCTTCGTTGCAGACATGCCACTGCCCTTTTCGGAGAAGATTTCACGGCGGCTGCTGCCGACTTCTGCGCCTGCCCCGTGCCCTCGGCCGTCTGCCCGAGGCGGCAGCAAGGCATACGTCGCCCATGTCAATTCGACCCTAGACCCGTCATGTTCGGCCGGCAACGCGGAGCGGACGTACTCGTCGACGGCCGGCCGGGAGACACGCGGAGTGAGAGCACATGCACAACGCGGCGTTGAATGTACCCCTATTGCCCGGCTCCGATCACGAGGCGTACGGGGACCCCTGACGGCAGCGACCCGAGACCCGATACGGGTCCCGGCCCGAGCTACGCCCTCACGGGCAGCTCCCGGTGAGTGACGAGCGGCCGGCCGGCGAGTGCGGAGAGGGTGCAGGCCGCGAGGATGACGGCCAGAACTGGGCAGGCACAGCGCGGGGCGTACGGCGCGAGGCCGCGACCGGCCCCTGGCATCGGCCGTGGCCTCGAGGGCGTCTGTGCGGGCGCCGGTGCGGGTGTCGACGTTCGTCGCGGTGGTCAGGTCGGCGACCGGAAGTGACGGGGATGCCTACGCCGATCTGGAGAGTCGCCGGGGTGGCGCAGCAGCCGCTGTCACCGGCCGGGCCGGCTTCGGGCTCGTCGAACAGGCCCGCGCCACCGCATACGTCCGTCTCGGGAAGGGCCAACTCCACACGCTCGGCGGCCTCCTGGTCACCTGCCGGCGCGGCGGCGACGGAGCGGACCTGCTCATGGCCCGTCATGGCCAGGAAGGTCGGGGCGCGGCGGTAGGACTTCATACCGACCGGATAGATCTCCTTCTCCGGGTGGGACAGCTCGGCCGATGACGACGACGGGCAGCTCGGTGGCGGCGGGCGTGGTCACGACGACGCCTCGTTGTTTCGATGCCTGTCGATGGCATGCGCCGGACAGCAAGGCAGCTGTTTCGATAACCGTCAACATAGACATACATCGAATCAATCTCCCGGCACACCGCACCACGAGCTTGAATTGACATGTGTCAACATAGATGCATGCCGAATACCGAGGCGTTGCCGCTGCTGGAGCCCGAGGTCACGGATGCCCCCGAGGCCGTGGCGCCGTGCTGCCCGCCGCTGACCGAGCGCCCGCTGACGGCGGAGGAGGCCGTGCGCACAGCCGCGATGTTCAAGGCGCTGGGCGACCCGGTCAGACTGCGCCTGTTCTCTCTCGTTGCCGCGCACGAGGGCGGCGAGGCGTGCGTCTGCGACATCTCCGACGTCGGCGTCTCCCAGCCCACCGTCTCCCACCACCTGAAGAAGCTGAAGGAGGCGGGCCTGCTCACGTCCGAGCGGCGGGGCACCTGGGTGTACTACCGCGTCGAGCCCTCCGTGCCGGCCGCGATGGGTCAGCTGCTGCGCCACTACAGCGCCTGACACCACCCCCACCGCACCGGCTGCGGACTCAGGGCCGGGAGCCGGGATCTGCCCCGACGTCGGGCGGGTCAGTTCGAGCTGTGCCTGCCGACCGCAGGAGGGGAGGGCTTGCACGCACTCCCCGCCGAGCGGGGAGTGCGTCGATCTGCCCGGGCCGCTCCCTCCACGCTGTCGCGTCGTGGCCCGCAATCGCCACCACAAGGACGGCGACACGACACCAACCGTTCGCACAGACTTCGCCCTTGCACCCGGAATATCGCTGATCATCTATATGTCTGGCGAAGAGGTGCCGCCAAACCCTCGGGCCGACGCCTCGGCATGCGCCTCCGCATGCCGCGCAGAAGACCGGGAGAGCAGAGTGCAGCATCGGCACAAGGGCCGCAGACGTTTCCTTCCCGTCGGGGCGGCGGTGGCCGCGACCGCGTTCGCGGTGACCGGCGCAGCGATCATCGCGATCGGTCAGTCCCGCGACTCCCAGGGCAGCGATGATCGTGCCGACGCCCTGCCGCCCCCGGCTCGGATCGCCTGCGCCGAGGACGGCAAGTTGCCCGGCTCCGGTTCGACGGCACAGAAGAACGCGATGGAGCACTGGATCAAGGAGTACCAGCGGGCGTGCCCCGGGGTGCAGATCGCTTACAACCCGGTGGGCTCCGGCGCCGGGGTGGCCCAATTCTTGCGGCAGGCAACAGTTTTCAGCGGCACCGACAGCGCTCTGAAGCCCCAGGACGTCGAACGGTCGAGGAACGTCTGCCCGGGCGGGCGGGCGATCGACCTGCCGATGGTCGGCGGTCCCATCGCCATCGGCTACAACCTCCGCGGCGTGGACAACCTCGTCCTCGACGCCGAGACCCTTGCGAAGATCTTCGACTCGGAGATCACCAACTGGGCCCATCCCGCGATCCGCAAACTGAACCCGGACGTCAACCTCCCCGAGCTGGCGATTCAGGCGATCCACCGGTCCGACGACTCCGGTACGACGCAGAACCTCAACGCCTATCTCTCCGGTGCCGCCTCAAAAGAGTGGCCGTATCCGAAGGAGAAGGACTGGCAGGGCAAGGGCGGCCATTCGGCGGCCGGCTCCGACGGGGTGGCAACCAGTGTGCGCAACAGCGAGGGAGCGATCGGCTATTTCGAGCTCTCCTTCGCCGCCGGCCTGAAGATCCCCACCGTCAAGATCGACACTGGAGCCTCGCAGCCGGTGGAGGCCAGCCCTGAAACGGCGTCGGCCGGTATCGCCAGCGCCGAAGTGGTCGGCAAGGACGACGACCTGACGCTGAAGTTCAACTACGCGACGAAGGCCGAGGGCGCCTACCCGATCGTCCTGGTCACCTACGAGGTCGTCTGCGACGGGGGCAACCAGCCCGAGATGCTTCCCGCGTTGAAGTCCTTCCTCGCTTACACGGCCAGCGAGGAGGGGCAGGAGGTCCTTCCGGGCATGCACTACGCACCGCTGCCCGACAAGGTGGCCGTTCAGGTGCGACAGGTCATCGACACGCTGTACTGAGACGGAGAGAACGGGCGTGACCAGGTGCCGGTCACGCCGATGACTCCGCTCGCGCGCCGTCTCCCCAGTCGGCTTCGCGGCTCGGAAACGGGCCGGGACTGCGAAGGCGGCGGTCGGTGGCGACTCCAGCCTGACCGCCGCCGACCCGCACCACAGCCGCCGCTCGAGTCGTGTTGGTCATGCCTCGCGCTCAGGGCCGGTCTTGCCCCGCATGAAAACGACTGCCACCAGCGCCAGTCCGACGACGGCCCCCAGAAGCCGGGCGGCGATGAAGCCGGGCAGCGAGCCCGGGACCAACCCCGCGAAGGTGTCGGTGAACGCCCGGCCGATGCTCACCGCCGGGTTTGCGAAGGAGGTCGAGGAGGTGAACCAGTAGGCCGCGCCGATGTACGAGGCGACCGCGACCAGCGCGGCGGTGCCGACCAGTTCGGCAGCGGCCCGGCCTGCCGCCTCCGTAGGCCGGCGGGGGCCTGGCCGTCCGGCGGGAGGGCATCCCTCACGCCCCCGGCGGCGGTCCCGTCGTCCCGCGCACCACCAGCCGTGGTTCCAGCACCAGTTCGCGCGGCTCCTGCTCCGCGTCCTCCAGCCGGTCCACCGCGAAACGCACCGCGTGCGCGGCCTGGGCGGCGGCGTCCTGGCGGACCGTGGTCAGGTCGATGTGCGACAGATGGGAGAGGTGGCTGTCGTCGAAGCCCGCGACCGAGATGTCCCCCGGCACCTCCAGCCCCGCCCCGGCGAGGCTGTGCAGCAGGCCGACGGCGCAGCGGTCGTTGGCCGCGAGGACCGCGGTGGGGCGGGCGTCCTCCTTGGCCAGCAGCCGCCCGGCCGCGATGCCCGCCTCCTCGGTGTGCGCGCCGGGGATGACCCGGATCTCGTCCGCCAGGCCGTGCCGGCGCATCGCGGCGCGGTAGGCGCGGCGGCGCTCCGCGGAACCGGCGCCCCGGCCGCCGTCGATGTGGGCGATACGGCGGTGGCCGAGGGTGACGAAGTGGTCGATGACCTGGCGTACGCCCTTGCCCTCCGCCGTACGGACGCTGTCCGCGCCGCCGCCCGGCGCATCGGCGCCCACCACGACCAGGGAGGAGCTGCGCCGCGCCAGTTCGCCGAGGTAGGCGGCGTCCGATTCGGGCCCGAGCAGGATCAGCGCCTCGCAGCGGTGGCTGAGCAGCGCCTCGGCCGCCCTGCGCTCGTCGCGCCCGGGGGCGCGGGCCGACAGCAGCACGTCGTAGGCCAGGCGCTCCGCCTCCGGGTAGATCGCCTCCACCAGGTCGGCGTGGAAGGGATGGTGCAGGGTCAGCAGTACGCCGATGGTGCGGCTGCGGCCGCGGGCCAGCAGCCTTGCGGCGCTGTCCGGCTGGTAGCCCAGCTCGTCGGCTGCCCTCAGGACGCGCTGCCGGGTCTGCTCGCTGGCGCCCGGCTGGTTGCGGAAGACCAGGGAGACCAGGGCGCGCGACACGCCCGCCCGGGCGGCCACGTCCGCCATGGTGGGTCGCTTCTGGTCGGTTCCTGCCAACGCTCCACTCCTGTCCTGTCGCGCTCTCCCGCGGTCCTGCAGACGCGCTCCTTCGCGGCTGCTCACCTGCGGGGCCGCGAGGAAGCGTGCTCCCCCGTCCGGCCGCCGCCCGCACTCTTGACATCCCGGCGCGACGGGATCATCGTACTCGCATCTAGCGCGCTCTAGTAGAGCGCGACAGGAGGGATTCATGGCACTGGATGTGCTGACGATGGGGCGGGGCGGCGTGGACATCTACCCGCTGCAGAGCGGCGTGGGTCTGGCGGAGGTCACCTCGTTCGCCAAATACCTCGGCGGCAGCCCGACGAACGTAGCCGTGGCGGCGGCCCGCTACGGGCGCGCCGCCGCTGTCGTCACGAAGACGGGGGCCGACCCCTTCGGCACGTTCATCCGCACGGCACTCACGGGCTACGGCGTCGACACCGCCCATGTGGGCGTCTCCCCGGGGCTGCCGACGCCGGTGACGTTCTGCGAGATCTTCCCTCCGGACCACTTCCCGTTGTACTTCTACCGCTTCCCCAAGGCGCCGGATCTGGACATCACTCCCGAGGAGCTGGACCTGGACGCGGTCCGCTCGGCGAAGGTGTTCTGGATGACCGGCACCGGACTGTGCGAGGAGCCGAGCCGCTCCGCCACGCTGGCGGCCCTGCGGGTGCGCGGGCGGAGGGCGCACACGGTCTTCGACCTGGACTGGCGCCCGATGTTCTGGAGCACTCCGGCCCGGACCTGGTACGAGGAGGCCCTGGCGCACGCGACCGTCGCCGTCGGCAACATCGACGAATGCGAGGTCGCCACAGGCGAGCGCGACCCGCATGCCGCGGCCCGAGCACTGCTGGCCGCCGGCGTGGAGCTGGCCGTCGTCAAGCAGGGCCCGCGCGGTGTGCTCGCCGTGCACCAGGACGGCACCACGGTGGAGCGGCCGCCGGTACCGGTGGAGGTGGTCAACGGCCTCGGCGCAGGAGACGCGTTCGGCGGCGCGCTGGTGCACGGCCTGCTGGCGGGCTGGGAACTGGACCGCATCATCGCGTTCGCCAACGCGGCCGGCGCTCATGTGGCCGGACAGCTGGCCTGCTCGGACGCCATGCCCACCGAGGCCGAGGTGGCCGAGCGGCTGAAGGCGGCCGGCACATGGTGACGGAGCGGATCCAGGAGCTGACCTCGCTGCGGGTGCGCGATCCGGAGGCGGTGGCCGCTGCGGCCGCTGCCCGGACACGTGCCAAGTCGCCGCTGGGCGACACCGGACGGGCGATGATCATCGCCGCCGACCATCCGGCACGCGGGGCGACAGCGGTGGGAGGTGACAAGTTGGCGATGGCGGACCGCGCCGAGCTGCTGCGGCGGCTGTGCCTCGCGCTGGAGCGGCCCGGGGTGACAGGGGTGCTGGGCACCGCCGACATCCTGGAGGACCTGCTGCTGCTCGGCGTGCTGGACGGCAAGTGCGTGGTCGGGTCGATGAACCGGGGCGGGCTGGCCGGTTCGGTATTCGAGATCGACGACCGGTTCACCGGCTACGACGCGCACACCATCGCCGAGCTACGCTTCGACGGCGGCAAGATGCTCACCCGCATCGCCCTCGACGATCCGGCCACCGCCGGCGTCCTGCAGAACTCGGCCCGGGCGGTCGACGAGCTGGCCGAGCGGCGGCTGCTGGCCATGGTGGAGCCGTTCCTGTCCCGCTGGGAGGACGGCAGGGTGCGCAACGACCTGTCGCCCGACGCGGTCGTCCGCTCGGTGGCCGTCGCCTCCGGACTCGGCCGGCGCAGCGCCTACACATGGCTGAAGCTGCCGGTGGTCGACGACATGGAGCGGGTCCTGGCAGCGACCACGCTGCCGGTGCTGCTGCTCGGCGGCGATCCGGGCGACGCGGCCGCGGAGCGGGAGGCGCTCATCAAGTGGCGGCGGGCGCTGCGGCTCCCCGGGGTGCAGGGGCTGGTCGTGGGCCGTTCGCTGCTGTATCCGGCGGACGGCGATGTGGCGGGAGCCGTGGACAGGGCGGTGGGACTGCTGTGAGCGAGAGACATCTGCGAGCGGATACGGCGGCCTCCGGGCCGTACCGGACGGTGATCACACCGGGGTCGGCGGGCTGGGTCCACTCGGGCCTGCGGATCCTCGAACTGGCCCCCGGCCGGGAGCACGTCCTCGGCACCGGCGACGCGGAGCATCTGGTGCTGCCCCTGTCCGGCGGCTGCACGGTGACCGTCGACGGCACGTCGTACGAACTGAAGGGCCGCGACGGCGTGTTCGGCGCACCCACCGACTTCCTCTACCTGCCCCGCGACTGCGAGGCCCGCGTGACCAGCCCCGGCGGCGGCCGTTTCGCGCTCCCGTCCGCCCGCTGCGAGCGGCGCCTCGCGGTGCGCTACGGACCCGCGGATGAGGTGCCCGTGGAGCTGCGCGGGGCAGGCAGCTGCAGCAGGCAGGTGCACAACTACTGCCTGCCTCAGACCTTCGAGGCCGACCGGCTGCTGGTGTGCGAGGTGCTGACGCCGGGCGGCAACTGGTCGTCGTATCCCCCGCACAAGCACGACGAGGCGCGGCCGGGCGAGGAGAGCGAGCTCGAGGAGATCTACTACTTCGAGGTGGCGGACGGGGGCATGGCCTATCAGCGGGTGTACGGCACCCCCGAGCGCCCCGTCGACGTCCTCGAGGAGGTCCGCAGCGGCGACTCGGTGCTGATTCCGCACGGGTGGCACGGGCCGTCCATGGCCGTGCCCGGCTACGACCTGTACTACCTCAACGTGATGGCGGGGCCCGGCCCCGAACGCGCCTGGCTGATCTGCGACGACCCGGCGCACGGCTGGATCCGCACCACCTGGGACGACCAGCCCACCGATCCCCGGCTGCCCTTCGGAGGGGCGCGATGACCTTTGGAGGGCCGCGATGAGACTGACCACCGGCCAGGCGCTCGTGCGTTTCCTGGCGAACCAGTACAGCGAGCGCGACGGCCACGAGCGGCGGCTGATCGACGGCGTCTGGGGGATCTTCGGCCACGGCAACGTGGCCGGGATCGGGCAGGCGCTCGTGCAGTACCCCGACGAGCTGCCGTACTTCCTGGCCCGCAACGAGCAGGCCATGGTGCACACGGCCGCCGCCTACGCCAAGATGAACAACCGTCTGGCGACCTACGCCTGCACTTCCTCGGTGGGCCCCGGCGCCACCAACATGGTCACCGGCGCCGCCCTGGCCACCACCAATCGGCTCCCGGTCCTGCTGCTGCCCGGCGACACCTTCGCCACCCGCGTCGCCGACCCGGTGCTGCAGCAGCTGGAGGATCCCCGGCAGGGCGACGTATCGGTGAACGACGCACTGCGGGCCGTGTCCAAGTACTTCGACCGGATCGAGCGCCCCGAACAGCTGATCCCCGCTGCCCTCGCGGCGATGCGGGTGCTCACCGACCCGGTGGAGACGGGGGCGGTGACGTTGTGCCTGCCGCAGGACGTGCAGGCGGAGGCATTCGACTGGCCTGGGGAGTTCTTCCGCCGCCGGGTCTGGCACGTCGGCCGGCCGCAGCCCGAGCCCGACGCGCTGGAGCGCGCGGTGGCGCTGCTCCGCCAGGCGCGGCGGCCGCTGATCGTCGCCGGCGGTGGTGCGGTGTACGCCGAGGCCTGGCCGCAGCTGCGGGAGTTCGCATCGGCGACGGGCATCCCGGTGGCCGACACGCACGCCGGGAAGGGCGCGATCCCCTGGGACCACGAGTGTGCGGTGGGCGGGCTCGGCGCCACCGGCTCCAGCGCCGCCAACGCCCTCGCCGCCGAGGCGGATGTGGTGCTCGGCATCGGCACCCGCTACAGCGACTTCACCACCGCGAGCCGGACGGTCTTCGCCGATCCGCAGGTGCGGTTCATCAACCTCAACGTGGCGCGGCTGGACGCCGTGAAGCACTCCGCCGAGCCCCTGGTCGCCGACGCCCGGGCGGGTTTGGAGGCCCTGGCCCGCGAGCTGTCGCAGTGGCGGACCGGCGAGGCGTACCGGGCGCGGGTACGGGAGCTGGCGGCGGACTGGCGGCGGGCGACCGACCGCGCCTACCGGCTGAACCACGGCCCGCTCCCCGCCCAGACCGAGGTGCTGGGCGCGTTGAACGAACTGCTCGACGACCGGGACGTGGTGATCAACGCGGCCGGCTCGATGCCCGGTGATCTGCAGGCGCTGTGGCGGGCACGCGATCCGAAGGCGTACCACGTCGAGTACGCATACTCCTGCATGGGTTACGAGATCGCCGCCGGGGTCGGGGCGAAGCTGGCCGCGCCCGACCGCGAGGTGGTGGTCCTGGTCGGCGACGGCTCGTATCTGATGATGTGCCAGGAGCTGGTCACCGCCGTCTCCGAGGGGCTGAAGCTGACGGTGGTGCTGGTCGACAACGGCGGCTTCGCCTCGATCGGGGCGCTGTCGGAGTCCATCGGCTCACAGCGCTTCGGCACCCGCTACCGCTACCGCGACGAGAAGTCCGGGCTCCTGGACGGCCGCATGCTGCCGGTGGATCTCGCGGCCAACGCGGCGAGCCTGGGCGCGCGGGTGCTTCGAGCCGCCACGGTGGAGGAGTTCCGTGGCGCCCTCGCGGAGGCCAAGGCCGCCGACCGGACGACCGTCGTGCACGTCACCACCGACCACCTCAGCCCCGGCCCGCCGAGCTCCGCCTGGTGGGACGTGCCCGTGGCCGAGGTCGCGGAGATCGACTCCACCCGGCAGGCCTACGCGTCGTACGAGGCCGCCAAGCGGGCGCAGCGGCCGTATCTGTGAACCACCGCACCGACCGCACCGAGAGCCGTGACAACCCCTGAACCCGAGAGGCCGCACACCATGACGACCACCCCCGCCGCCCGTCTGACCGCCGGCAACCTCTGCCTCGGCTCCGCTCCCGACTCCTGGGGAGTGTGGTTCGCCGAGGACGACCGGCAGGTGCCGTACACCCACTTCCTCGACGAGCTGGCCGAGGCCGGCTACCGCTGGCTGGAGCTCGGCCCGTACGGCTATCTGCCGGTCGAGCCGGAGCGCCTGGCCGACGAGCTCGCCGCGCGCGGTCTGAAGGTCTCCGGCGGCACCGTCTTCGGCGCCCTGCACCGGCCCGAGCAGTGGGACGACATGCTCGCCCACACTCGACGCGTGGCCGCGCTGACCGCCGCCGCCGGGGCGCACCACCTGGTGTTCATCCCGCCGCTGTACCGGGACGAGAAGACCGGTGCCTTCACCGAGCCGCCGGAGCTGGACGCCGCGCAGTGGGCCGCCGTGGGGCAGGCCGCGGACCGTCTCGGCCGGATTCTGCTCGACGAGTACGATGTGCGCCTGGTCGTCCACCCGCACGCGGACAGCCATGTCCAGACCCAGCCGGAGATCGAGCGCTTCCTGAACGCCACCGACTCCCGCTACGCCAACCTGTGCCTCGACACCGGCCATGTCGCCTACGGCGGCGGCGACAACGTGGACCTGATCCGCCGCTTCGGCGAGCGCATCGGGTACGTCCACATCAAGCAGATGGACCCGGCGATTCTGGCCCAGGTCGCGGCTGAGGACCTGTCCTTCGGCGAGGCGGTCAAGCGCGGTGTCTGCGTGGAGCCGCCGGCGGGTGTGCCGAACCCCGCGGACATCGTGGAGGCGCTCTCCGGGCTGGAGGCCGAGCTGTTCGTGATCGTGGAGCAGGACCTCTATCCCTGTGCGCCCGAGGTGCCGCTGCCCATCGCGGTGCGGACACGCGAGTACCTCAACGGCGTCGGTCTGAGCGGCATTCGCCGCCCCGTGCACTGACCTCGACCATCAGCCGGACAAGGAGGACACGCCCCGCATGACGATACGTATCGGAGTCATCGGCACCGGCGCCATCGGCCGGGAGCACATCGAGCGCATCACCCGGACCATCAGCGGCGCAGAGATCGGCGTCGTCACCGATATCGACACCGCCCTCGCGGAGAAGGCCGCCTCGGAAGCCGGCGGCGCGCGTATCGCCGCCGACGGCGCCGAGCTGACCGGCGCCGATGACGTGGACGCCGTCATGGTCACCTCCTGGGGCCCGACCCACGCGGAGCACGTGCTGGGCGCCATCGCCGCCGGCAAGCCGGTGTTCTGCGAGAAGCCACTGGCCACCACCGCGGAGGACTGCCTGCGCATCATGGCCGCCGAACAGGCCCACGGCCGGCGGCTGGTGCAGGTCGGCTTCATGCGCCGCTACGACGCGGGTTACCGGGAGCTGAAGCGCATCATCGACGACGGCGGCATCGGCCACCCGCTGATGATGCACTGCGCCCACCGCAACCGGGCGGTCCCGGAGGCCTACACCACGGACATGGCCGTCCTGGACTCCGGTGTGCACGAGATCGACGCCGCTCGCTGGCTGCTGTCCGACGAGATCGTCTCCACACAGGTGGTGCTGCCCCGCTCCACCAGCAGGCGCCATCCGCACCTGAAGGACCCGCAGTTCTTCCTCTTCGAGACGGCCGGCGGGGTGCGGATCGACCTGGAGGTGTTCGTCAACTGCCATTACGGCTACGACATCCAGTGCGAGACGGTGGGTGAGACGGGCCTGATCCGCCTTCCCGACCCGGCGCGCGTCCAACTGCGCGGGAGCGCCCGTATCGGCACGGCGATCGACCAGGAGTGGGACGACCGCTTCTCGGCCGCGTTCGACACGGAGATCCAGGCCTGGGTGGACTCCGTCACCGCCGGAACGGCCACCGGCCCGTCCGCCTGGGACGGCTACGCGGCCACGGCGGTGGCGTCGGCGACGGTCGAGGCACAGCGCACGGGGGCGGTCGTGCGGGTCGAGATGGTGGAGAAGCCGTCGTTCTACGCGTGAGCGGAGTGCGGGTGCGCCCCTGAACGCCGTTATGGTCCGGACCTATTGGCTTCGTCGCGCAGACGGACTGCCTGAACCAGGGCCTGGTGGTGCAGGGCACCACGATCCGGATCCCCTACGACCAGCAGGCCCCCGGTCTGCCGGCACAACCGGGCGCCGGGGGCGGCCATATGTCGCCCGCCCTCGTGGCCCAGGCCTGGCGGCACTGCAACGGCGCCCTGAAGGGCCTGATGCCCTGGTCCGTCAACTGGGACGGGTCGAAGAACTGGACGTTCGGCGACAACGTGTAGTGCCTGATTTCTTGATCGGCCGAAGTGGTTGGTCAGGGTAAGAAACCCCAGGTCAGGGGCCAGATCTTCAGGTCTGGCCCCTTCCTTTTGTCTCCGGCTTGACCAGCCTGCTTCCTGGCCCTGTGCTGACTTGGT
The DNA here is from genome assembly GCF_040296405.1 of Streptomyces sp. NPDC002133. Classification (NCBI taxonomy): domain Bacteria; kingdom Bacillati; phylum Actinomycetota; class Actinomycetes; order Kitasatosporales; family Streptomycetaceae; genus Streptomyces; species Streptomyces sp. NPDC002133. The sequence continues at coordinate 39,933 of NZ_JBEOXF010000010.1, forward strand.
GCTGACTCTCCGGACGGGTCCGTACGTACTCTGACCTGGAGCTTCGAGATGCCGTGCCGGGCCGGAGAGAACGGGGGGCGCACCTGGGACCGGGCATGGGAAACCCGGTACGCATGCGGAAGGGTCGCCGGGCAGGATGAGGGAGTGGCTGACCTGCTGTGGGGTGACGTCAGAGGGTTCTTCGACCCCGATCTGATGGGCGCGCTGCCGGACGTGCTCGTTCCCGGGGCCTCGGTCGAGGACTGGCAAGCTGTCCTCGACGTTGTTGACGTGAGCGGATGGAAGTGCCAGTACTCCGAAGGAGAGTCGGTGCTTCCCATACCTCGGGCAGGGGCAGTTCTGTCCCGCCAGGCTGACGCGGAATGTCCGCAGCTTAGGGTCTGGCTGACACCCGAGGTGCTGGTGATCTTCCGCTTCTACTCGGCAGACGAGATCGACTTTGATGTCGACCTGCGGGAACTCCAGGGGCAGGAGCGCCTGGACTTGTTCTGCGGATTTCTCACGGCTATTGGACGGCGGTTCGGGAAGCCGGTGCTGATGGATGCCGAGGGCGGCGACGGCAGCCATCCCGTACTCGGGTTCGAGGTCGAGAGCGATCGGGTCGTGCTGTTGGCGGAGCCGTTCGTTCCCTGACCGCTGTTGGCTCGCGCCTCCTGGAACGACCCCTCTTTATGCGACAACGCGAATATTCGCGTTGTCGCATGGACGGCGACGACTCCCCCTCCGTACGGTCGTGATGCCGCCCCACGAGGGGCGCGAGACAGGGGGTTTCACCATGGCCAGTGAGGAACTGACTCGGCTGACCGGCAACGGGAACGGCGAGTGCGGCAAGGACGACTGCCCGAACATCTACCGGACCGTGTCCGGCTCGTTCGTCGTCCAGGGTGACGTGTCCCACGCGTTCACCGCTCCTGACGGGGAAGGGCTCGTGGAGATCCCGGAGGAGACGTTGAGGGAGGCTTTCCGTGCTCTTGGCTGGTGAGGCGTGGGCGGTGCGCTTCGATCGCTTCACACGGGAGGCGTGGCGCCTTGAGACACTGCCGCAGTACCTCATGCCGCAGGAGGAAGAGGAGTTCGCAGCGTTCCGTGCTGGAGCCCGCATCGCTCCGGAGACCGTGGCGAACGAGTACACCGTTCGGCTACGCCGACAGGTTGCGGAAGGGCGTACACAGGGCCGCGTTCACGTTGTCACTCTCCCTCTCTCGGATTACCTGCGTTTCGAGTTCCACCACTACTACAAGGCCCACGCCTTGGCCGGCGAGCAGATCCGCATTCTCGACGTCACGGAAAGGCCCAACCCGCTTGAGGGCGTGCAGGACTTCTGGATGTTCGACCACTCCGAAGTGGTTCTCATGAACTACCACCCGGACGGCAGGCAGATCAGTCGAGAAGTACACATCGGCGATACAGCGCCGTTCGTCGAGTACCAGCGGATCGCGGTATCCGAGTCGGTTCCCTTCGAGGAGTATGTGAAGGGCCTTGACCTTTGAGCCAGAGGCCCTAGGTCAATCCAGGTCAGACCTAGCGGCGGTCCTGAAGAACGAGCGCAAGCGGGCCGGATGGACTCAAGTCCGGCTCGCGAAGCGCTGCAACATGAGCCAGACAAAGATCAGCAATATTGAGAGCGGGAAACTCACCCCTGCCATAGTCGACGTAGAGCTGATCCTTGATGCCCTCGGTGCAGAGGGGCCGCTGGCTGCCGAGATCCTCGCCCTTGCCCGCTCCGCGAACACCGAGTGGCAGGACCACTGGAGCTCGCGCCGCAGGGGGCTGGACAAGAAACAGAACGAACTGGCCAGGCTTGAGGCAGTCTCCACAGAGTTCCGCTACTTCATGCTCTCCATGATTACCGGCCTTCTCGCCACACCTGAGTACGTGCGTGCGAGCATCGCTGACGTTCCTGGAGACCAGTCCAAGACCATCGCGAAGAAGCTGGAGCGGCAAAGCGTCCTGGTCAATCCGGAGAAGTGGTTCACGTTCCTGCTGACGGAACAGGCCGTCAGGTGGCCACTGCTTCCACCCCTGGAAATGGCCATGCAGATGGACCGGCTCGTGTCTGTGTCCCGTATCCCGAATGTGCGGTTGGGCGTGATCCCCTTGGGAGGACACATTCCAGAGCGCCCCCTTACCACGTTCACCGTTTATGACCGTCGCCTGGCCACTGTGGAGACAGGAACAGGGGCCTTGATGCTCCGGGACCACCGGGACGTGAACGTGTACCGGGAGGACTTCGAACGGTACGAGGGATACGCCGTGTGGGGTGACGATTGCCGCTCGCTCCTGAACGACTGGGCCGTGATCTTTACCCGACCACGCCAATAAACGTGGGCGCAGCCGACTCGCCCGATGAAACTGGTTGCTCGCTCGGGACATTCGGTCGGGGAGGCGGTAAGCGTGAGTAATCCGAGAACGACGATGAGCGGCCCGGTGCATTTGTCTCTGCCCCGGACTCCGCCTGACCCTGCGCCCGGCTGTGGGGTGTGCGCGGCGTTGGTCTCGCAGCGCCAGTCGGCGCGCGACAGGGGTGACCTGTCGGCGGCGACAGACGCGGACGTGGAGATCCGCAACCACCCGCACCGGACACGTGGTCGGGGGCGGCCGTGAGCCGCTCTGTCCTGCGCTATGTAGAGCACCGGATCACGCAGCACCCGGGCACGGACGTGACGTTCGAGGCGGAGTGCCTGGCCTACGAGTGCGGGTGGTCGGCGCAGCCGTCGGCTGACGGTGGTGCCGTGGACGTGGAGTGCATGAGCCATACCGGTCGGACAGGGCACGGGAGCTTCCGGCGCGTGTGCACGTCGTTCGCCTTTGTGGTGCGGACCGAATAGGGGCACACCACCTTGGTGTGCTGGGAATCTTGACCGGTGCGGCTACGAGCCGTGCGGTGGCTTGGCGTCCCAATCGACGCGGGTCTGAAGCGTGACTGGGAGAATTTCGAGTTCGTCGTCCGCCAGAAGCAGCTCGGAGGTCTGTGCCGAGCAACCAACGTAGGTCGACAGCAAGTCGTAGTCGGTAGCGACCACCCAGCTGCGATCTTGCGGCCACCAGAATTCTGGGCCGCTCTCTCCCACCAGGTCCCTCACCGATTCTCTTACGTCCTCCAGGTCGGCCAGGGAGCTGTGACGGACGAGAGGTTCGTCGTTGTCGCCCCAGAGCATGGCCGCCAGGTCGTAGGCGAAATACACGGCCTGCTTCCCGGAAACCATGCCGAGCAGGCGAGCAAGCGCCCGTCGGCTCCGCTCGTCGAGAGCCCCATCATCGGCCACCCACAGAGGTTGTCCCGTGCTGAGCTCCTGGCGCCGCAACCACCGTTCGTGCCACATGGCAGCACCTTTGGGGCGTGAAGCCGGGGGCCCTGTCAGGTCAGGTCACGTGACGGGCGACGCGCATGCCAAGAGCGGCCCGGCAACGTTGCTCCACGACTCGCCTCGCGCGAGAGCGGCTGCCCCCTCCGTACGCAGTGACTCGACCACGGGCGCGAGGAAGTGCGTCCGCCAGTGCCGCGCGCTCTCCGGATTCATGCCGCTCGACTCGACTGCCGATGCGGAGTCGTCTCCGGCTGCCTCAGGGCGGTTAGATGCTCAGGTGGTGAACTGGGCACGGATGTACGACTGCCACGGGGACATCGATCGCGTCCCCGAACTCCTGGCGCGCGTCGAGCGCGAGGACGACGCAGAGGCATGGGATGAGCTGGGTTACCGGCTGGTCCTTGAGTGCGACTTGGTGTTCCCCGCCAGTTTCGCCGCACTGCCGCGTCTGGTGCGTCTCGCGTTGCGGAGCGCGCGGGCGCGCGGGCTGGCCGGGACGATCGTGCGGTGCGCGGCAGGGGGCCACGGGTGCGACGATCTGCTGGCGGGCTGCGCCGACGCGATCGCGGAGTTCCGTGAGCTGCTGGATCGGCACCTGCGGTCGCGGCCAGACGACTACTTCGCGACTTTCCTCTACTTGCTCGCGGCGGAAGAGCAGTACCACTGGAGTGCGGTCCTCGGGGATTTCTCGGATGACTTCTACCAGGTCACCTGCCCTCACTGCGCTGCGGAGGTGACGATCGCCATCGGCGATTACGGGCGCTACTCAGCGATCCGGGACTGGCACCTCGGTGACGTGGACCGACGCGGACTCAGGCCGGCGTCCCCAGAAGGCCTTTCCGGCGTCGGTCGATGGATGCACGAGACCGCCGTCCGTGATGGGGAAGCCGTGCTCGCAGACGGGATCACCCATCTCTTCGGCCATGCGGGCTGTCCGCGCTGTGGCAGCGTCTTCAACATCGCGGATGAGTACGCGTCTTCCAATCGCCCCGTCATGTGAGCGGTGTGTCGGGAGCGAGCGGCTCTCGGCGCGCTCCCGACTGGTTGTGCAGGATCAGCCATATGCGGGTGGGAGCCCGTGTGACGCAGTGCCGACGATCAAGACGGCGGGCGGGGCCGTCGACCCGACGAGATACCGACGCTGGCGGAGGTGTGCGCCATCGCAGCCGCCATGTCCGATCAGTACCGGCTCACGGTGTGGCTCCGGTCGGGCGCTGGGCTGCGTATCAGCGAGGCGCTGGGGCTCACCTCCGACTGCCAGCGAGAAGGCTTCCTGCGGCTGCGTAGGCAGATCAGCGCCAAGGCGAACGAGGGCGACTGCGTGACGCGGTTCGTGCCGCTCAAGCACCGCACGGCGGACGAGTACCGGAACGTACCCACGCCCGCCATCCTTGGCCAGGAGATCGGCAACCACCTGAAGCGCTGGGGGACGGTCGAAGTCGACGGCGTGGAAGCGCTGTTCCCGCCGCGCGATAAGGCCTAGGGGAAGATGCCTACGGCCTCGACGTACGGCTACCACTGGCGGAAGGCGTGCGCGGCGGCGGGCGTGGTCACCCCGGACGGCAAGCCGAAGTACACCCCTCACTCGCTGATCCACTTCTTCGACTCGGCGGCGCTCGCGAACGGCGTTCCGATCCACGAAGTGAGCCGCTGGCCCGGTCACCGGAACATCAAGACCACCCTCGACACGTACGGGCATCTGGTGCCGGAGGCATGGGACCGGTGCCGGGATCACCTCGCGCAGGGAAGGCGGCAGCGGATCCAGGGCGTTCAAGGGAAGGTCCTCCTCGGGCGCTTCGGGCTGCGAGTGTCACGGGGCTTCGGGTCGGGCCGTCATGTCCACGAACACCGGGTCGGTGTGGAACCGCGTGTCGATCCACGGGGTGCCGGCGCACGGCTGGGGTGCACAGGGGCATGGCTCCAGGATCGACAGGGAGGCGCACGTCGCATGGACGGCCCCACGCCCTCCGCCAGGTGAAGCGGTGAGGGGGCGGCGTGCGGCATGGCGGGACTGTCAGAAGCGCCCGGCGCCCCGGTACAGATCCAGCTCCCCGTCCAGTTCGACGGCGATCACGGTCGCGTGCTCATCGAGGTCCGCGGCCGCAGGAGCGTCGATCCACAGCACGCCGGGAACCTCGTGGAGGCCGCCGATGACCTGGTGGCCGAGCTCGGTGCCGGTGCCGAGCACCCTGACCCGGCGGACCGGAGTACGCACACCCCGTACGCCGATGGAGCCGCGGGGGATGTCGAACACCGTCAGATAGAGGGTGCGGCGGTCGGCGGACAGGGTGCTGGGACCGTAGTGGTGGCCCGCGGGCAGGCCCCGGGAGGTGCCGTGGACGGCATCGGCGTGCCGGGAGATCCAGGCGCCCATGCCCTCCAGCCGCTCGACCTGTTCCGCCGGGATGGTGCCGTCCTCCTTCGGTCCCACGGACAGAAGGAGGTTCCCGCCGCCGCCGATGGTCTCCGCGAAGTACCGGATCAACTGGGCCGTCGACTTGTAGTGGTGGTCGTGGTGCCGGTAGCCCCACGAGTCGTTGAAGGTCAGGCACAGCTCCCACGGCCCGGCCGGCGGCTCGATCGGCACCCCCTGCTCGGGGGTGGCGTAGTCGCCCTCGCTCAGCATCCGCGCGTTGAGTACGCACCGCGGGACCTCGGACCGGATCAGCTCGGCCAGCTCCCGGATCCGCCACTGCTCCTCGGTGCGCTCCCACTCGCCGTCGAACCAAAGCAGGTCGGGCCGGAAGCGGGTGACGAGCTCGCGCACCTGCCCGTCCCGGTAGGCGAGATAGCGCGCCCAGGCCGCCAGGTCCTCCTCTTCCTTCGGCACCTCGGCGTAGGGGTTGTTCTCCTGCTCGGGCGGCCGGCCCTCGTAGCGGGTGGAGGCGTAGTCGGGATGGTTCCAGTCGTTGTGCGCGTAGTAGAGGCCGACCTTCAGCCCCCTCTCCCGGATCGCGTCCGCGTACGGGCCGACCAGGTCGCGGCCGGCCGGGGTGTGCCGGACGACGTTCAGGTCGCCCTCGGCGGTGTCCCAGAGGGAGACGCCGTCGTGGTGGCGCGAGGTCAGCACCGCGTAGCGGGCGCCGGCCCGGGCGAAGAGGTCCGCCCATGCCCGCGGGTCGTAGTGCTTCGCGGTGAAGCCGTCGAGCTGTGCCATGTACTGCTCGTGGGGCACGTCGCCCTCGAAGAACGACCAGGACTCCTGGACGCCGTCGACGGCGTAGATGCCCCAGTGGATGAAGATGCCGAACTTGGCGTCGGGGAACCAGGGCTGCATGGCCATGGCGTGGTGCTCCCTTGTCTAGCGGGCGGAAAGCGTCCAGGACCAGCGGTACGTGCCCGGGCCGACGCGGTACTGCGGCAGGGTGTCGGGCCCGCACGAGGCCGTGCCGACGCCGCGGTGGACGGCGTCGATGTGCACCACGCAGGTGTCGCGCGGGACCAGTTCGTCGTGATGTGCGGCGGCGGCCAGATCCGCGGAGCGGTACCGGGTGACGGAGACCTGGCGCGGGGTGTCGAGGGTGAAACGCAGCCTGCCGTCGAGGCCGAAGCGGCGCACCCCATGCCGTCCGCCGCTCTCCTGCGGGCGCAGATACGGGGTGAACAGCTCGTCGACGGCCGCCCGGTGGTGCCCCACCTGCCCGCCCGCGCATCGGTCGGGATAGGTCTCCCAGGGCCCCTGCCCGTACCAGTCGAGCCGGTCATGGCGGGCCGCCGTCTCGAAGACCGTGCCGACGCGCGGCACATCGGCCAGCCCTGCCGGCAGCTCGGCGGTCTCCTCGACGAGGATCCCGTCCGGCAGCGGACGCAGCACCTGCAGGTGCCGTACCGGCCCCATGGGCGTGTCGTACTCCGCCCGTACGGTCACCCGGCCGGCGGCGTCCCGTTCCACCGACACCGGCCTGCGTACCAGCGAGTCGAGCCCCCAGGCCCGCCACCGTTCGCCGAGGCCGCCCAGCTCGTCGTTGTCGGTCGGCGCCCGCCACAGGGAGAGCACCGGCGGCGCGGCCAGCGCCGGGTGGATGAGCAGCCCGCTGTCGTCGACCACGACGGCGTGGGCCTGCGGCCCGCTGTCGTCGACCTCCAGCGGCCCCTCGCCCCGAGCGGCCCCGTCGATCGGGGTCGCCTCACCGGTCTCGCGCAGCCGGACCGCCGGGGTGCAGACCTCGAAGCCGGCCGGGGCCCACGCCTCCTGCCCCGCCGTGGTGACCCGCAGCGTCAGCCACGCCTCCTCGGCGCCGGGCAGGGACCCGTGCTCCAGCCCGGCGACCACCTCCGGCGGCAGCTGTACGGCAGCACTCTTACCCGGTGCAAGCTGCGGCAGCCGTACCGGGACCGGCGCGAGGTCCTCTCCGGCGCCGTCGACGGACAGCACCCACTGCCCCGCCAGCCACGAAAGGTCGCGGAAGTGCTGGCGGTTGTGGATCCGCAGCCCCTGCTCGTCGTACGTCAGCCGCACGGGGGCGGCGAGCTCCCGGTGCTCGTACATGACGGGCTTCGGTGTGCGGTCGGGGAAGACGACTCCGTCGGCGATGAAGGCGCCGTCGTTCGGCTGGTCGCCGAAGTCGCCGCCGTACGCCCAACGGTGGCCGGGCCCGGCGATCCCGCGACCGTACATCCCGGCGCCCGCCGTCCCGGCCGGGCCGCCGTCGGCCAGGCGCTGCAGGATGCCGTGGTCCCAGAACTCCCAGATGAAACCGCCCTGCAGGCCCGGAGTGGACTCGATCGCCGCCCAGTAGTCGGCGAGGCTGCCATTGCTGTTGCCCATGGCGTGCGAGTACTCGCACAGGATGAGCGGCTTGGTCTGCTCGCCGGAGTTCGCGTGCGCGGTGATCTCGTCGATGGAGGCGTACATCGGGCAGACGATGTCCGTGACGATCCCCTGCCGGGTCCAGCCGCGGTGCAGCGCGCCCTCGTACTGAACGGGCCGCGTCGGGTCGTGGCGGCGCACCCAGCCGGCGGCGGCGTCGTGGTTGGCGCCGTAGTCGCTCTCGTTGCCGAGCGACCAGACGATGACGGACGGGTGGTTCTTGTCGCGCAGCACCATCCGTGAGACGCGGTCGACGAACGCGGGCAGGTAGCGCGGGTCGTCGGCGATCTCGTGGGCGTGGTCGTGGCTCTCGATGTCGGCCTCGTCGACGACGTACAGGCCGAGCTCGTCGCAGAGGTCGAGAAAGGCGGGGTCGTTGGGGTAGTGCGAGGTGCGCACCGCGTTGAAGCCGAAGCGCTTCATGGTCACCAGATCGGCGCGCATGTCGTCGTACGTCACCACGCGGCCGGTCAGGGGGTGGAAGTCGTGGCGGTTGGCACCGCGTATGTACACGCGCTCGCCGTTGACCAGCAGGTCCCGGCCGCGGATCGCCACATCGCGGAAGCCCACGCGGTGGTGGGAGGTGTCCGCCACCGAGCCGTCCGCGCGGTGCAGCCGGACCGTGAAGCCGTACAGCTGCGGGGTCTCCGCGGACCACTGCCGTACGTCCGGTACAACCGCATGCAGCCGGGCCTCGCCGAGGAAGTCGGAGACACGGTGCTCGGCGGCGCACCAGGCGGCGTACTCCTCGTCCTGCCGGAGCTCACCGACGCCCTCCAGCACCCCGGTGACGTACCACCCCTCGGGCAGCGCGCCGGGCGCCGACCGCACCTGCACCTCGGCGCGCAGCTCCCCGTCCGCCGGCGCGGCGATCTTCACGTCCGCCAGATACAGCGGGTCGGTGGCATAGAGGTACACGGATCGTGTGATCCCCCCGTGCCACCACTGGTCCTGGTCCTCGATGTGCGAGGCGTCGGACCACTTGACCACCGTCAGCCGTACGGTCGTCCGCTCTCCCGGCCGTACGGCGTCGGTGATGTCGAACTCGCTCGCCAGATGCGAGTCCTTGCCCATGCCCACCGCCCGGCCTCCGGCCTCCGCGAGCAGCACGCTCTCGAAGGCCCCGACGTGCAGCACGATGCGCCTGCCCGCCCACTCCGCGGGGATCTCGGCCTCCCGCTCGTACACCCCGGTCGGGTTGTCCGCCGGTGATGCCGGGGGGAAGTGCGGCCACGGCATCGTGGCATTGGTGTAGTGCGGCAGGTCGCCGGTGCCCTGCATGGTCCAGCAGCCGGGCACCCGGGCCGTCCCCCACTGGTCGGCGAGCGGCTCGTCCGGTGCCGTCAGCAGCTGGAAGCGCCAGTCGCCGTCGAGCGGGAGCCGGCCGGTGCCGGCGGCGGTACGGACCACCGCGTGCAGCGGCAGCCGGCGCCAGGAGGTGAGCTCCGGCGACTCCCAGGGGCGGGCGGGCAGGGGCGGGCGGTGCATCAGCGGACGGCTCCCTTGGCCAGGTCGGCGATGAAGTGGCGGGCCCCGAAGACGAACACGATGAGCAGCGGGATCAGGGCCAGGAGGGCGCCGGCCATGACCATGCCGTAGTCCGTCATGCTGTGCACGCCGTTGAGCTGGGACAGCGCCACCTGGAGGGTGACGTTGTCCGGGTCGGTGAGGGCGATGAGGGGCCAGGCGTAGTCGTTCCACTGACCCATGAAGGTGAAGATGCCGAGGAACGCCAGGCCCGGGCGGACCACGGGCAGCGCCACGTGCCAGTACTGGCGGAGGAAGCTGCAGCCGTCGAGTCGGGAGGCGTCCATCAGCTCGTCGTGGATGGCACCCTTCATGTACTGGCGCATCCAGAAGATGCCGAACGCGTTGGCCGCCGCAGGGACGATCAGCGCGGTGAGCGAGCCGATCCAGCCCAGTTTCGCCATGATCACGAACTGCGGGATGGCGGCCAGCTGGGCGGGCAGCATGAAGATGGCCATCATCAGCCCGAACAGCACCTTGCGCCCCGGGAACTCGAACTTGGCGAAGACGAACGCCGCGAGCGAGTCGAAGAACAGCACCAGCACCGTGACGCTGACTGCGACGATCAGCGAGTTCAGCATCGACCCGAAGAAGTCGACGTTGTCGAGGAGGTTCCTGACGTTCTCGCCGAAGTGCGAGCCGGGCAGCAGCTTCGGGGGGTACGAGAAGATCTCGCTGGTCGTCCGGGTGGCCATGACGACGGCCAGATAGAACGGGAAGACCGACAGCACGACGCCCGCGATGAGCGCGGCGTGCAGGGAGACGCCGCGGGCCAGGGCACCCTTGGTCTTGGGTATGAAGGTCTTGGGCACGGCGGCCACCTAGTCCCTTTCCCGGCGCTGGACCAGGCGCCAGTTGATGATGGAGAAGACGGCCACGATCAGGAAGATCGCCCAGGCGATGGCCGCTCCGTAGCCGAAGTCGTTGTTGTCGAAGGTCTGCTGGAAGAAGTAGAGGACCACCGTCTGGCCGGCGTGCTCGGGGCCGCCCGAGAATGTCGAGCCGCCGTTGTTGGCGCCGAGCAGCACCTGGGACTCGGAGAAGGACTGCAGACCGGTGATCGTGGACACCACCACGGTGAACAGGATGACCGGGCGCATCATCGGAACGGTGATCTTGAAGAAGGTCTTGACCGGACCGGCTCCGTCGACCCGCGCGGCCTCGTACAGCTCGCTGGGGATGGTCTGCAGACCGGCGAGATAGATGATCGCGTTGTAGCCGGTCCACTGCCAGGTCATCAGCGCGGCGACGGCGACCTTGATGCCCCACGGCTCGTTCAGCCAGGCGACCTCGCCGACCCCGATGACCCTGAGCGCGGCGTTCATCAGGCCGAAGCTGGTGGAGAAGATGGAGCCGAAGATGATCGCGACGGCGACCACCGAGGTGACCGACGGCACGAAGTAGGCGAACCGGTAGACGCCCTTCAGCCGCACCGCCGAGTTCAGCATCACGGCACTGATCAGGGCGATGAAGAGCATCGGAAGGGTGCCCATGGCCCAGATCACTAGGGTGTTGCCCACCGCGTCCCAGAACAGGGTGTCGGTGAGCAGATAGCGGAACTGCGACAGTCCCGCGTACTCCATCTCGCCCAGGCCGTCCCAGCGCTGGAAGGCCAGGAAGAGCGAGAAGCCGACCGGGATCAGTCCGAAGCAGAGGAAGAGGAGATAGAACGGCGAGATCGCGGCGTACAGGCGCCAGTGGCGCCGGATGCCGCCCTTCGGGCGGGGCTCGGCGACGGCCGGCCGGGGCCCGTCCACGGCCGCTGCGGCTGGTGCGGTCTTCAGATCGGCCATGGCTCAGCTCACCCCCAGGTGGTCTGCGATACGTCGGCACTGGGCCATGGCGTCGCGCCAGGCCCGCTTGCGGTTCTTGCCGGAGATGTAGACGGAGGTCAGCTCGTCCCTGATGGGCTGGACGAGGGCCACGTCGTACGGGCTGTTGTAGGCGACCGGGACCTGCTGGGCGGCCGGACCGAAAACGTCCATGGTGATCTGGCCGCCGAAGAACTCGTCCGGCGTGCGAAGGTCCGGCGACGCGAAGGAGGCCGGGGTGGAGGGGAAGAGGGAGGCCTCCAGGAAGCCGCGGGACTGGTTCTCCGGGCCGAGCAGCCAGGTGATGATCTCGAAGGCGAGCTCGGGCTCACGGCAGTACCTGGTGATGCCGAGGAAGGAGCCGCCGTCGTTGGCCGGACGCTCCGGCATCGCGGCGACGCGCCACTTCCCCTTGGACTTCGTCAGCTGCGACTTGAAGTCGCCGGCCACCCAGGAGGCGCCGATCTGGCTCGGCAGTTTGCCGTCCTCCAGCGCCGCGTTGATGTCCACGGTGCCGGACTTGAAAGGGGAGTCGATGCCCCGGTCCATGCATTCCAGCGCGAGGTTCCAGGCACGGACGATGTGTTCCTGGTCACCGATGAAGTGCCGGTCCTTGTCGACGTAGCGTTTCGTCGACTGGCCCACGGCCATGCCGAAGACCGCCAGCGGGTCGCTCACCATGTAGGAGCCCTTGGCCTTCTTCACCAGCTGCTCACCGGCGGCGAAGTAGTCGTCCCAGGTGCCCATCCGTGCCGCCACGTCCTCGGGCTCGGTGGGCAGGCCAGCCTTGTCGAAGATGTCGGGGCGGTAGTAGTGCACGCAGGGGCCGGTGTCGATCGGGAAGCCGATCTGGCGGCCGTCGTCGGCCGTGCCCTGGCTCCACTTCCAGTCCAGGTACCGGCTCCTCAGCTTGTCCGCGCCGAGGGTGTTGAGGTCGATGAACTGGTCGGCGTTGGGCAGCAGGGAGGCTATGTCCTCGCCCTTCAGGCCGGTGATGTCGGGCGCATGGGCGCGGGCGGTCAGGGTCGTCAGCAGCTTCGAGCGGAAGTAGCCGCCGATCTGAGTGGCCTTGAGGTCGACCTGGGTGAAGCGCTTGACGGCGTCCTCCACCAGCTTGTCGCTCAGTCCGCCGCCCCAGTACCAGAGCGTCATGTCGCGCCCGGTGGATCCGGCCGGGACCGAGCAGCCGGCGGCCGTGCCGCCCAGCAGAGCGGCCGAGGTGGTTGCCAGGCCCGCGCGAAGCAGTCCTCTGCGCGAGAGATGCACTGCTCCCACCGCCTTTCGGTTTCTCGTCGTTGAGGAATCAGGGGGTGTTACGGAGAGGTCTTACGGATGAGCGGGTCTTACGGATGAGCGGGTCTTACGGGGGTGTGACCGGCGCCCTCGGTGGGGGCGGACCGGGGTCGGTGGGGATCCGGTCGGCGAGGAACCCGAACTCACGGCGCAGCGCCTCGGCGCCGGGATCGGCGGCGACACCGCGCCACCACTCCGCGACGCCGCCCCAGCCCGGCGCCGCCAGCGCCCCGCCGTGCCGGCGTACGGACAGCCCGGCTGCGAGCGCTGCGAAGCGCAGCCGTTCGGCCAGCGGCCAGCCGGCCAGGGACGCGGCGACGAAGCTCGCCCCGAAGACATCCCCGGCGCCGGTCGCATCCAGGACATCGATGTCGAGCGCGCCGGCCTCGGCGAACTCACCCGTGCTCTGGTCCACGGCGATCGCGCCGTCCCGCCCCCGGGTGACCACCGCGACCGGCACCAGGTCCGACAGCGCGTGCAGCGCCGCCGTCGGCGTGTCGGTGCGGGTGTACGCCATGGCCTCGCCCTCGTTGGGCAGGAAGGCGTGGCACAGGGAGAGCTGGTCGAGCACGTCGGACGACCACTGCCGGGAGGGGTCCCAGCCGACGTCGGCGAAGATCTTGGTGCCCGAAGCGGCGGCCTTGGCGAGCCACTGCTGAGGCTCGGAGCCTATGTGCACCAGAGCGGAGCGGGCGGCCAGGGGGTACCCCCTGCTCGAAGAGCTCGGGGGAGGGTCAAGGATGAGCTCGTCCTGGCTGTACGGCGGCTCGTGGCCGTTGGTGACCAGCGCCCGGTCCTCCCCCAGCGCGAGGGAGACGGTGACGGGCGTGTGCCAGCCGGCAGGGGCCGTACGGGACAGGGAGAGATCGATACCCTCCTGCCCGGCAAGCACCCCGCGGCAGTAGCGGCCGTAGAAGTCGTCACCGAACACGGTGGCCAGCGAGGTGCGCAGGCCGAAGCGGGCGGCGGCGACCGCGAGGTTCGCGATGCCGCCGGGACCGCTGCCCATCCCCTGGGTCCAGATCTCCTCGCCCGGCACGGGCGGCTGCCCGAGGCCGGTGAAAACCAGGTCGTAGAAGAGCAGACCGGTGAGCAGGAGGTCCGGCGCATCATCGTCCGGCGTCCCGTCCGGGGTGGGGAGCGGCTCGCTCACGAGCGCGTCCTCTCGTCAAGAGCGTGCAAGTTCGACCCGCTGATCGTGGGACAAGTGCGCAAACTTTTCAAGACTTCTTCAATACCAAGCAGTGATTTGATTGAAATTGAAGTAGTGTGCATCGCATGCTGGCAGAGCGACGACATCAACTCATCTTGCGGGCACTGCGCTCCGGGGGTCCCGCGTCTGTGGCCGATCTCTCCTCCGAGCTGGGTGTAAGCGCCGCAACGGTCCGCCGCGACCTGATCAGACTCGAGGAGGACGGGCTGCTCACCCGCGTCCACGGGGGCGCGGTGGTGGAGGAGGGCGATCAGCCCTTCGCCGAGGTCGCCGAGGTCCGGGTCTCCGACAAGGACGTCCTGGCGGAGCGCGCCGCAGCGATGATCAAGGACGGCCAGACGGTGCTGCTGGACATCGGCACCACCGCCTACCGCCTGGCCCGGCACCTGCACGGCCGCCGGCTCACCGTGATCACCAGCAATCTGGTGGTGTACGAGGAGCTGGCCGAGGACACCGGCATCGAGCTGGTGCTCCCCGGAGGTGTGGTGCGCCGCGAGTACCGCTCGCTGGTGGGCTTCCTCACCGAGGACAGCCTGCGCCAGCTGCACGCCGACTGGCTGTTCCTGGGCACGAGCGGCGTCCGGCCCGGCGGCCAGGTGATGGACACCACCGTGGTCGAAGTGCCGGTGAAGCGGGCCATGATGGCCGCCGCCGACAAGGTGGTGCTGCTCGCCGACGCCGGGAAGTTCCCCGGCCATGGGATGGCCAAGGTGTGCGGTCCGGCGGACCTCGACGTAGTAGTGACCAACGCGTCCGCGGACCCGGCGACCCTCGCCGCGCTCGCGGAGGCCGGCGTAGAGGTGATCACAGCATGAAACTGACCATTCTGGGCGGCGGGGGATTCCGGGTGCCGCTGGTGTACGGGGCGCTGCTCGGCGACCACGCGGAGGGCCGGGTCACCAGCGTGACCCTGCACGACCTCGACGCCGGCCGGCTGTCCGCGATCGCCCGGGTGCTGGCCGAGCAGGCCGCCGGGCACCCGGACGCCCCGTCGGTGTCCGTCACCACGGATCTGGACGAGGCGCTGAAGGGGGCCGACTTCGTCTTCTCCGCGATCCGCGTCGGCGGCCTGGAGGGCCGGGCGGCGGACGAGCGGGTCGCGCTCGCCGAGGGCGTGCTGGGCCAGGAGACGGTCGGCGCCGGCGGCATCGCGTACGGACTGCGCACGCTGCCGGTCGTGGACCACGTCGCCCGGCGGGTGGCCGCGCTGGCCCCGGACGCCTGGTTCATCAACTTCACCAACCCGGCGGGCCTGGTCACCGAGGCCATGTCCCGGCATCTGGGCGACCGGGTGATCGGCATCTGCGACTCCCCGGTGGGCCTGGGCCGCCGGGTGGCCCGCGCGCTGGGCGCCGCACGCCCCCAGGACGCCTGGATCGACTACGTCGGGCTGAACCATCTGGGGTGGCTGCGCGGCCTGCACATCGACGGCCACGACCAGCTGCCGCGGCTGCTCGCGGACCGGCAACTGCTGGGCAGCTTCGAGGAGGGCAAGCTCTTCGGCCCGGAGTGGATCCAGTCGCTGGGCGCCGTACCGAACGAGTACCTGCACTACTACTACTTCAACCGGGAAGCGGTGAAGGCGTACCGGGAGGCGCGGCAGACCCGCGGCGCCTTCCTCCGCGACCAGCAGGCCCGCTTCTACGACTGCATGCGCGACCCGGCCGCGCCCGCGCTGCGCACCTGGGACGCCACCCGGGCCGAGCGCGAGGCGACCTACATGTCGGAGAACCGCGAGGCGGCCGGCGCCGGCGAGCGGGACGAGGCGTCGCTCACCGAGTCCGGCGGCTACGAGAAGGTCGCCCTCGCCCTGATGCGGGCCATCGCCCGCGACGAGCGCACCACGCTGATCCTCAACGTGCGCAACCGGACAACGCTGTCAGTCCTCGACGAGGACGCCGTCATCGAGGTCCCCTGCCTGGTCGACGGCAACGGCGCCCACCCGGTGGCCGTCTCCCCGCTGCCGGGTCACGCCACCGGGCTGGTCTGCGCCGTCAAGGCCGTGGAGCGCGAGGTGCTGGCCGCGGCCGCCTCCGGCTCCCGGACCGCCGCGGTCAAGGCCTTCGCGCTGCATCCGCTCATCGACTCCGTGGAGGTGGCGCGGCGGCTGGTCGACGACTACCGCGGGGTGCACCCGGGCCTCGCGTACCTGAAGTAGCGCCTCCCCTCCACTGCCGAACAGCTCCCGAAGAGACTTCCCAAGAGCTTGTGAAAAGAGACCCCATGCACGACGAACGCCGCCGGATCGAGGAGCGCGTCGAGCGCATCCACGACCAGCGCATCAAGCCGGCCGTCTACTCCGCCTCCGTCCCCCTGACGGTCGAGGCATGGCAGGCGCCCGGCGAGCCGGTGCCCTTCGCCGAGGCCTCGGCTGCCGCGTACGAGCCCTTCGCGATGGGTACCCCGTGGGGCCCGCCGTGGGGCACCACCTGGTTCCGGATGCGCGGCCGCGTGCCCGCGGAGTGGGCGGGCAAGCGCGTCGAGACGGTGATCGACCTGGGCTTCGTCGGCGACTGGCCGGGCAACCAGGCCGAGGCGCTGGTGCACGTGCCGGACGGCAGCCCGCTGAAGGCCGTCAACCCGCAGAACCAGTACGTCCCGGTCGCCAACCCGGCCGTCGGCGGCGAGGAGATCCACTACTTGGTGGAGGCAGCCTCCAACCCGGACATCCTCGCAGGCGACTTCATCGGCCCCACCCCGCTCGGCGACCGGCTCACCGCCGGCGACAAGCCGCTGTACAACTTCAGGCGCGCCGACCTCGCCGTACTCGACGAGAACGTCTGGCACCTGTCGCTGGACCTGCAGGTGCTGCGCGAACTGATGCTGGAACTGGACGCGCACGACCCGCGCCGGCACGAGATCATGCACTGCCTGGACCGCGCCCTGGACGCGCTGGACCTGGACGACATCTCCGGCACCGCCGCCGACGCCCGCGCGGTGCTCAAGACCGCGCTGGACAAGCCCGCGCATGCCAGCGCGCACCGGATGTCGGCCGTCGGGCACGCGCACATCGACTCCGCGTGGCTGTGGCCGATCCGCGAGACCAAGCGCAAGACCTCCCGCACCTTCTCCAATGTCACCGCGCTGGCCGAGGAGTACGACGAGTTCGTCTTCGCCTGCTCGCAGGCCCAGCAGTACGAGTGGGTGCGCGACAACTACCCGCATGTGTGGGCCCGGATCCAGCAGGCCGTGAAGAACGGGCAGTGGGCACCGGTCGGCGGAATGTGGGTGGAGTCGGACGGCAATCTGCCGGGCGGCGAGGCCATCGCCCGCCAGCTGATCCACGGCAAGCGCTTCTTCATCGAGCACTTCGGCATCGAGACCAAGGGCGTGTGGCTGCCGGACTCCTTCGGCTACAACGCGGCCTATCCGCAGCTGGCGAAGCTGGCCGGGAACGAGTGGTTCCTCACCCAGAAGCTGTCGTGGAACCAGACCAACAAGCTGCCCCACCACTCGATGTGGTGGGAGGGCATCGACGGCACCCGGATTTTCACGCACTTCCCGCCGGTCGACACCTACAACGCCGAATTCTCCGGCAAGGAGATGGCGCACGCGGTGCGCAACTACCAGGACAAGGGCGTCGGCACCCGCTCGCTGGCCCCCTTCGGCCACGGCGACGGCGGTGGCGGCCCCACCCGGGAGATGATGGAACGCGCTCGCCGGCTCGCCGATCTGGAGGGCTCGGCGAAGGTCGCGGTGGAGCACCCGGACGCCTTCTTCGCCGAGGCGAGCAAGGAGGTCCCGAAGGACCAGGTGTGGTCGGGTGAGCTCTATCTGGAGCTGCACCGCGCCACGTACACCTCGCAGGCCCGCACCAAGCAGGGCAACCGGCGCAGCGAGCACCTGATGCGCGAGGCGGAGCTGTGGGCGACGACGGCCGCGCTGCACGCGCCGGGGTACCGCTATCCGCACGAGAAGCTGGACCGGCTGTGGAAGACGGTGCTGCTGCACCAGTTCCACGACATCCTGCCGGGCTCCTCGATCGCCTGGGTGCACCGGGAGGCGGAGGCGGAGTACGCGCGGGTCGCGGCGGAGGTGCGGGAGCTGACGGCCGAGGCACTGGCGGCGCTCTCCGGTGGGGAAGGCCTTTCGGTGTTCAACACCAGCCCGCGCGACCGCGCCGAGGTCGTCACGGTGCCTGCGGGCACAACGGCCGACGGCCAGCAGCTCGCCGACGGCTCGGTGGCCGTCTACACCGAGGTCCCGGCGAGCGGCATCGCGCCGCTCGGCTCGTCCGGGACCGCCCCGCAGCCGGTGACCGTCGAGGGCCGGGTGCTGGACAACGGCCTGGTGCGGGTGGAGCTCGCCGCGGACGGCACCATGGCCTCCGTCCGCGACCTGGTGGCCGACCGTGAGGTGCTGGCACCGGACGCCGCAGGCAACCTGCTGCGCCTGCACAGCGACCTGCCCAACTACTGGGACGCCTGGGACATCGACAAGCACTACAGGAACCGCTACACGGACCTCACCGGGGCCGAGTCCGTCACCGTGTCCGAACAGGGTCCGCTGCTCGGCGCACTGCGCGTGGAGCGCTCCTTCGGCAAGGGCTCGCGGATCGTCCAGACGATCGTCGTACGGGCGGGCAGCCGCCGGATCGACATCGAGACGGAGATCGACTGGCACGAGGCGGAGAAGATACTCAAGGCCGCCTTCCCGGTCGACGTCCGGGCCGACCACTCCCGCGCCGAGATCCAGTTCGGCCATGTGCAGCGCCCCACGCACACCAACACCAGCTGGGAGGCGGCCCGGTTCGAGGTCTACGGCCACCGCTGGGTGCACATCGGGGAGCCGGGGTACGGCGTCGCGGTCATCAACGATTCGACGTACGGCCACGATGTCTCCCGCACCACGCGGGAGACGGACGGCGGTACGACGACGACGGTCCGCCTCAGCCTGGTGCGAGCCCCCCGCGTCCCGGACCCGGAGGCGGACCAGGGCAAGCACCGCTTCACCTACGCGCTGCTGCCGGGCGCGACGGTGGAGGACGCCGTCGCCGAGGGGTACGCGCTGAACCTGCCGCTGCGGGTCGGCGCCGCGGCCTCGGCCGCCCCGGTGGTCACGAGTGACAACCCGGCCGTCACCGTCGAGGCGGTCAAGCTGGCCGACGACGGCTCGGGCGATGTGGTGGTGCGGCTCTACGAGTCGCTGGGCGGCCGGGCGCAGGCGGTCCTGCGCCCGGGCTTCCCGCTGGGCGGAGTGCAGGTCACGGACCTGCTCGAGCGCCCGCTCGCGGGACGGCCCGCGGAGGTATCGGCGGCCGGTGAGGGGGAGGTGGCCGTGTCGCTGCGGCCGTTCCAGATCCTCACCGTGCGGCTGACACCCGCGGGCTGACGGTGCGAGGCTCCGCCCGGTCCTCCCCCTGGGCCGGGCGGGGCCCTCATGACGGTTGCTTCCGGCGGGCCGGCGTCGCCGCGTCTCCTCAGCGGTTCGGCCTGTCGGGGAGCGGCGGCGTGAACGGGATCGGAGCAAGCGGCCCCGCATGTCCCGTCGCCGGTGCCGGGCCCGGCCGGGCCCTCTGCGCGGCCGGCTTCTCAGCCGCTGGGTCGGTGCCCGCGGCGGTGCTCCGCGAGACGGTCATCGCGGCCGGGCCGACCGGCCGCACGGCGGCCCTCGTCTCCGAGAGGACGACGGCCGCCGGACAGAGTCGACCGTGTCGGATCACCACGACGCCTCCCCTCCCCGGACCACTCACCCACGCCCCGTGGGCGGTGTGTCATCACGGCGCCGCCCGCGTCGGACGCCGCTGCTCAGCGCACCCTTCCGCGTGGTTTCAGCGCCACCGGCGGCAGTTCGGGAGCGGACAGCCGGCCCCCGTCGTACCCGTGCACGTCCCCGAAGCGGCCGCCCTCCATCCAGTCCCCGCGAGCCTGCTCGATCTCCTCGTGCGACCGTCCGATGAAGTTCCACCACATGACGATCTCCTCCCCGAACGGCTCGCCCCCGAGCAGCATCAGCCCCGCGTCCGACTCCGCGCGCAGCGGCAGCTCCGTGCGCCCGCAGCCCAGGTAGAGCATGGATCCGGGGAGTACCGGCACGCCGTCGACATGGGCCTCGCCCGACATGGACAGGACGGCGTACTCGAAGTCGGGTTCCAGCGGCACGCTGGTCTCGGCCCCGCGGGTGAGTGCCAGGTCCGCGCCGACGAGCGGCGTGTACGTCGTGCCGGGTGAGGAGGCGCCGTCGAGTTTCCCCAGGATGACTGTGGCCGTGAGGCCGGGGGCGGTGACGCGGGGCAGTTCGGAGTGGTGCTGGAAGTGCGGTTCCCCATTGCGGTGGGCCTCGGGCAGTGCGACCCACAGCTGGGCGCCGTGGAGCAGGCGGGCGTGGGGCTTGGGGCTCTCCTCGGAGTGGCTGATCGCCCGCCCCGAGGTCATGAGCCCGAGCTCGAGCGGGCGGATCGTCTGGAGACTGCCGACGCTGTCGCGGTGCAGGACCTCGCCCTCGTGCAGCCAGCTGACCGTCTGCAGGCCCATGTGCGGGTGGGGCGGGACCTGCATTCCGGGCTCGTCGGCGATGTCGTCGGGACCGTAGTGGTCGACGAAGCACCAGGCGCCGACCATGCGGCGGCCGAGGTTCGGGAGCAGCCGGCGCACCTGGGTGGATTCGCCGAGCTGGACATGGCGGGGGGCGAGGAGCTCACGTACCGGCTCGGCGACGACGAAGCCGCGGCCGCCGCAGACCGACAGCGCGGCCTGACGATCAAGATTGCTCATAGGGCCCAACCTAGACCTGTGCGGGGCGGGCCACAAAGCCTCCCCAACTCGCTGATTGCGTACCCGGATGTGACTGACCAGGGTCTGTCCGAGCAGGTCACGGACCATGTCACGGACACTCCCGAGTTGACTGAACGGCTGCGGCCCGCAAAACGCTCCCCCTGCAGAGCAGTTGGCATCGCGGCCATGCCGAGGCCCGAGGGGAGCAGCCGCAAGGGGCAACTTCCGCCCCCTGGCGCGTCACTGTGTTGAACCAGCGACGCACGGTCGGCCGCCCGCCGTACGAGCAGCCCCGACCCGACGGGCAGCCGCTCGCCTCGCGGGACAACCTGCGCATCCACGGCAGGGTCGGGGAGGTCAGCTGTGTCGACGACTCGGGCCGCACCCGCTGGACCCACGGCCCGGGCCGCCCATCCCGGCACACCGTCCACACCTGGACCATCGCCCTCCGCACGCGCGCCTGACGGCGAGCCGATGCGATCGGTCGCCGGCCTCAGCAGGGGCGGTCCGCTGCGCTCGGCCGGTCGGATCACGCAGCTCGGTGGCCACGAAGGCACGACGCCGATGGAGACGCCCTCGGGGCATTTTCCCAGGTCAGCGCGGTGGCAGCGGTCAGCTTCGGACACCACGCGCTATTGTGGAATGTTCAACCACTTCGGTCGGTTGACAAGGCGCCGGGCCCGGGAGCGGGCCCGCAGGGAAGGAGCGCAAGTGAGCAGCACGTACTACGAGTTCGGAACGGCAGCGGACCGCTGGGACCGGGCCCGGATGTTCTTCGACGCCAGGGAGTACGTGACGGCGGCGCGGATCCTCGGCGGGCTGGTGGCCGAGGTCCCGGAGCAGGTCGCGCCGCGGCTGCTGCTTGCGCGGGCGTACTACCACTCCGCGCAGCTGCGGAAGGCCGAGACCGAGCTGCGCGCGATCCTGGAGCGCGACCCGGTGGAGCACTACGCCCGGCTGATGCTGGGCCGCACGCTGGAGCGGCAGGGCAGGGCCGCCGAAGCCGCTCCGCACCTGCGGATGGCGGCGGCGATGTCCGGGGAGTCGCCCGACACCGCGTGACCGGCCGCACGAACCGTTGACAGCGCACGGAGGCGATGGTGTAACCAACACGCACGACCACCTCCGTGCACGGCCCGGCCGAGGCGGCCGCCGGATCCCCGCGATCGCGCAGAGCGCTGATCGCGGGGATCCGTGGGCAACTTCATCGAGTGGTACGAGTTCGGCGTCTACGGCTCCTTCGCCACCGTCATCGCCGCCAACTTCTTCACCCCTGAGGGCGGCAGCGACGTCGCCTCGGGCGGCGGCACCCGCAATCCGACGCTGATGGCCAGGCTCCGCGGGGCCCTTCGCGGCGTCCCGCTGCGCACCTCCGACAGCCTGGGACTGCCCTCGGCGGCCAAGGATGCGTACGCCTTCGCGGTCCTCGGGTTTCTCACCGCCCACGGACTCGCCGGAACGGTGCCGTCGTGCACCGGTGCGCGCCACGCCGGCATCCTGGGTTCGATCACGCCGGGCCGTCGCGGGCTGCGTCTCCCCGAGCCGACGGTCACCGCGCCGGTACGGCTGCGGCTGTCACCCGGCGGACGACCGAGGTGATGCCGGACCCGGTCCCGGAGGCTCCGGACTGTCCACGTCCGGGGCATGCGCGTCCGGGGCATCCGCGTCGCCCGCCGCGAGGAGCTCGACCACGGCCATCGCGAGGAGCCACACGAGCGTGATGCCGATGACGACCCAGCCCGTGGGAAAGCTCCACAGGAGGTACGTGATGACGGCCACGGCGACCAGCACCCAGGTGATCCACGTCCGGTAACGGCGCACGAAAGGCCCCACCGGACCGGTGCGCAGGCCCGCGCGGTCGGCGGTGGAGCGGACGGCGCCGATGCCGGAGTTCCACAGCCCTCGCACGAGCGTGGGCGCCCTGCCCGGGCCGGAGAGCCAGGCGGCAAGCGCGATCACCACACCGAGCGTGGCGGCCGTCCGCACCGTGGTCCGCAGATAGCGCGTCAGCACGTCGTAGACGGACTCGGCGGCGGGCTGGGAGACGCTGTCCGGCAGCGCGTTGAGATACATCACGCGGAAGACGGTCAAGGCGAAGCCCAGCACCAGCGCGGCCACGGCGAAGCCGAGTGCGGCGAGCACCAGGGTGCGCCGCCGGTGCGCGGCGAGCAGCACTCCCGCGGCGATCAGCACCACCGCGAGCACCGGCAGCCAGAACCCGGCGATCTCGAGGAGCTGGAAGGCCGTCTTGACCCTGCCGATGTGGTCGTCCCGCAGGACGGTGAAGTCGGTGTGCACCTCGGGGATCTTCGCGGCCACCGTCAGGCCGTCGTCCACGAGGCGCTGTTTGACCTGGTCGACGACGGGGCCGAGGTCGATGCTCACCGAGTTGTTCTTGATCTGCACCGCGCTGTCGCTGCTGCCGGTCAGCGCCTTGTCCACGGCTGCGTGGACCCGGCGATTGGCTTCGGTCCAGATCCTCGCGAAGGTTCCGGAGGCGATGACCTCCTGCGCCTTGTCGTTCACGAAACTGCGGACGGCGCTCTCCAGCGAGTTGCCGAGCAGACCGAGCGCCGTCTCCAGGCGTGGCCGGTCCGCCGGGGCGACGCCCTCGAGGAGGTTGGCCAGGTCGATGTGCTCCATCACCGCGTCGGTGACCCGCCCCGCCGCGGCCGACTGGATGGCGGGGTCGGAGGCGAGCGGTGCGACCGTGTCGACGTACCGGTCCGTGTTCGCCACCTCGTCAGACGTCCACGCGGCAACGATGGCGAACGGCACGAGGACGCAACCGATGACGATGAGCAGGGCCGCGAAGAACGACCGCGTCCGGTGCCGGGGCGGCCTGGGCGGCCTGGCCGTCTCGAGTGCCGTGATGCGCGTGCGCAGCTGCTCGATCTCGGCGCGCGCATCATCCCCGCCGGGCGACGCCGCGCCACGCCCCCCGGCGCCCGTCCCCCCGCCGGCGCCCGGGCCCTTGCTGGCATCGGGGCCCGTTGCTCCGCTTTCCGACATGGCGCGTCCTCCCCGTACGTGTGGGTGGCTCCAGCTGACCCCGGGGCACGGGCCCACGCGAGCGGACCGGGGCCGCATGAGTGAACGCCGTATCCCGCGGCAGGAACCTCGCCCGTCCGGCCGTGTCCCACTCGCCGCTCCCCCACCCGCGCCCGCACCGCTCCTGCCGCCCTGAGCGCCGCGCCATCGCGCCGGCACGCAAAGAGAGCCTCGGGCGAGGGGCGTTGAGGGAGGCAGACCGTGGAGCGACGTGGGCGTACGGCCGCCGGGCCTGATGAACGTGAGCAACCGGACGGCCGGCGAGGACACGTTCGACAAGGAGCCGTCTCCCGAAGACGGTCAGCCGGGCATGACGGTGGGACACGAAGACCCCCGTGTGGTGCAGTCCTGGGCAGCTCCACCACACCGGAGGTCTTCGCCATGATCAAGACCCGTGAGTGTCAACAACGCTCGTGATCAATACACCTAGCCGCGGTACGTCTCCAGCAGCCGCAGCCACACCTCGCTGATCGTCGGGTACGCCGGGACCGCGTGCCAGAGGCGGTCGATCGGAACCTCGCCCGCCACAGCGATCGTCGCCGAGTGGAGCAGCTCACCCACGCCGGGGCCGACGAAGGTGGCGCCGAGGACGATCTCCCGGTCGAGGTCGACGACCATGCGCGCGCGGCCCCGGTAGTCGTCGGCGTAGAGCCCGGCTCCGGCCACGGCTGCCAGGTCGTAGTCGACGGCGCGCACCCGGCGACCCGTCGCCTCGGCCTCGGCCAGGGACAGGCCGACCGACGCGGCCTCGGGGTCGGTGAACACGACCTGCGGGACGGCGTCGTGGTCGGCGGTCGCGGAGTGCGCGCCCCAGCGGTCCGTCTCCAGGAGCGGGACGTGCCCGGCCCGGGCGGCGATCGCGGCGCCCGCGATGCGTGCCTGGTACTTGCCCTGGTGGGTCATGAGGGCGCGGCGGTTGACGTCCCCCACCGCGTACAGCCACTCCGAGCCCTCGACGCGGCAGCTGTCGTCGACAGGGAGCCAGGAGCCCGGTTCCAGGCCCACGGTCTCCAGCCCGATGTCCTCGGTGCGGGGGGCGCGTCCGGTGGCGAAGAGGACCTCGTCCGCATCGATCAGCTCGCCGTCCTCGAGGACGACGGTGACCGGTGCTCCGCCGCCGTTGCGTTGTACCGCGGCGACGGACACGTTCGTCCGGACCGTGGCGCCGGCCTCGGTGAGCGCCTCGGCGACGTGCTCGCCGACGAAGGGCTCCAGGCGCGGCAGCAGTCCCTTGCCGCGCACCAGCATGGTGACCCGCGAGCCGAGCGCCTGCCAGGCGGTGGCCATCTCGGAGCCCACCACTCCGCCGCCGACGACCACGAGCCGGCCGGGGACGGACCGCGCGCTGGTCGCCTCGCGGCTGGTCCACGCCCTGGCACCGGCGAGTCCCGGCAGGTGCGGCAGGACGGCCCGGCTGCCGGTGCACACGGCGACGGCGTGGCGAGCGGTCAGCACATGGTGCTCGTTCTCCGGTCCCTCGACGACGACCTTCCGGTGTCCGTGGAGGCGGCCGTGGCCGCGGTAGAGGCGGGCACCGATCGAGTCGAGCCAGCCGACCTGGCCGTCGTCCTTCCAGTGGGCCACGTACTCGTCGCGGTGGGCGAGCACCTCGGCCGCGTCCAGCGGGCCCTGGACGGCGTGGCGTACGCCGGGGACCCTGCGCGACTCGGAGCGGGCGATGACGGGCCGCAGCATCGCCTTGCTCGGTATGCACGCCCAGTACGAGCACTCGCCGCCGACGAGTTCGCTCTCCACCACCGCCGTACTGAGTCCGGCGGCCCGGGTCCTGTCCGCCACGTTCTCGCCGGTGGGCCCGGCCCCCAGTACCACTACGTCGTACTCCACGGCTGCCGTCATACGCACAGTGTCGTGCCACGTGTGGGCCGCGGCCACATGGGCAGGCGGAATACGGCCACCCCGTATGTCGTTGTGCGGGGCGGTGCCGAACGGACACCAGGAAGAGGTAGGAAGCAATGAGCACTATCGAGCTCACCAAGGATAACTTCGATCAGGTTGTAGCCGACAATGACTTCTTGCTGATCGACTTCTGGGCTTCGTGGTGCGGTCCGTGCCGCCAGTTCGCCCCGGTCTACGAGAAGGCCTCGGAGCGCCACCCGGACCTCGTCTTCGCGAAGGTGGACACGGAGGCGCAGCAGGAGCTGGCAGCGGCGTTCGAGATCCGCTCGATTCCGACGCTGATGATCGTCCGTGACAACGTCGCGGTGTTCGCGCAGCCCGGTGCGCTGCCCGAGCCCATGCTGGAGGACGTGATCGGCCAGGCCCGCGGGCTGGACATGGACGAGGTACGCAAGTCCGTCGCGGCCGCACAGCAGGGCGCTGCCGCGAAGGACGGCGCTGCCGCCCAGCAGGGCGAAGGCGCGCAGTAGGCCGAAGGCGCTCGACAGAGCGAGCCTCGGCAGGGCGAGGACGCTCGGCAGCAGGTGGACGAAGCCGGGCCCGGGCCGCCGCCGGAACAGCGGCGGCCCGGGCCCCGGACTGTCGGAACGGATGACGCGTCCGGGGCTGCCGGCAGCCCCCCTCGCGGTCCGGTTCCGCCTGTCAGAACGGGTGGCCTGCGGCCTCTCGCCGTACGGTCGTCCAGCGCAGTTCGGTGAAGGCCTCCAGATTGGCCTCGCCGCCGAAGCGCGCGCCGGTGCCCGACGCCGCGACGCCGCCGAACGGAGCGACCGCCTCGTCGTTGACCGTCTGGTCGTTGATGTGGGCGATGCCGGTGGGGATCCGGTCGGCGAGTTCGAGGCCCAGCGCGGCGTCACGCGTGACGATGCCCAGCGAGAGTCCGTACGGGCCCGCGGCCGCGAGCGTCGCGGCCTCGTCGAGGGTGGTGAACGAGCGGACCGGGGCGACCGGGCCGAAGACCTCCTCGGCATACGCGGGGGTGTGGTCGTCGACGCCCGCGAGCACAGTGGGGCGGTAGAACAGGTCGCGATGCGTACCGCCCGCGGCGAGCACGGCACCGCGGGCCGTGCTGGACTCGACGAGGCCGTGGATCCGGGAGAGCTGACCGCGGTCGATGACCGGGCCGAGGTGCACCTGCTCGCGGTGCGGATCGCCGACGGCGAGCGAGTCCGCCTTCGCGGCGAGCCGTTCGACGTACTCGTCGTGGAGCGAGGCGTGCACGAGGTGACGGCCGGTGGTCATGCAGATCTGGCCCTGGTGGAAGAACGAACCCCACGAGGCCTGGGCGACGGCCGCCTCGATGTCGGCGTCCTCCAGGACCACGAGTGCGGAGTTTCCGCCGAGTTCGAGGTGGATGCGCTTGAGATGGCGCCCCGCGGCCTCGCCGACGATACGGCCCGCGGCCGTCGAGCCGGTGAACGAGATGACGGGGACGCCCGGTTCGGCGACGAGCGCCTGGCCCACATCGGCGCCGCCCGGAAGGACGTGCAGGAGATCTCCGGGGAGCCCGGCCTCCGCGAAGACGGCGGCGAGGGACACACCACCGCAGACCGCGGTGCGCGGATCGGGCTTGAGCAGAACGGCGTTGCCGATTGCGAGGGCCGGGGCGACCGAGCGTATGGCAAGGATCAGCGGGGCGTTGAACGGGGCGATGACGCCGACGACGCCGACCGGGACGCGGCGGGTGTACGACAGCCGGGGCTGCTCGCTGGGCAGCACCTGGCCGGTGGGGCGGGAGGCGAGTGCGGCGGCCTCGTAGCACTCCTGGGCGGCGACGTGCAGCTCGAAGTCCGCCTTGCCCGGGATCGAACCGGACTCGCGGACGAGCCATTCGCGCAGCTCGGCGGCGTGCTCGCCGAAGAGGTCCCCGGCCCGGCGGAGCACGGCGGCCCGCACGAAGTGCGGGGTGCGGGCCCACGCGGACTGGGCCGCCGCGGCGGACTGCGCGGCGGTGGACACGTCCTTCGGCGTGGCGAGGTGCACGGCGCCGAGCGTGTCACCGGTGGCGGGCTCGACGACGTCCGACTCACCTCCCGAAAGTCTGACGGGCTGCCACGTCTTGGGATCGAGCAGGGACATGAAGACTCTCCAGTCGCTCGGTTTCGCTCAGTTTCACCCAGTTGAACGCGCAACATCGTAACCATGCGGAAGGCTCCGCGGGCGACCCGGCGGCGAGTGGACACTGCGTCAACTCGCGTGTTGACACGAAGAGTTGGACAGGGAGGCGACCGGAAAAGGGCGGAGGCCCGTCAGTTCGGGGTGTACTCCAGGACCAGTGCGGTGAGCCCGTAGTCCAGTTCCGAGCCGTCCACCAGGAGCGCCTCCACCGTGCGGGTCTCCGGGTCGATGTCGGCCACGATGCCGTGGCCCGCGTAGCGGGGATAGCCCGACGCCCCGGTCGCACCCGTGTACTCCACGGCCGCCGAGCGCACCGCGCTGTCCTCGACCGCCGCCCCGGAGCGGTCGACGACGTGCTCCGGCACCAGCAGGACCACGAAGCGCCGCGGAAGTGTGCTCATGCCACGACGCTAGCCACGCGCCGCCCGCCCCGCACGTCAGGTGGACTCGCGCCGGACGGCCTCCGCGCCCATCAGATCGCGCCGCTCGGGCGCACCGCCCGGATCGCGGACCACACGGTCGACGAGCTCGGCCAGATGCTCCCCGGTGACCATGTCGATCCGCACCGTGCTCAGCCGCGGCCGCAGCAGCCGGCCGAGCAGCAGGTCGTCCGCGCCGATCACGGCCGTCTCGTCCGGTATGCCGATCCCCGTGTCCTGCAGGGCTCGCATCAGGAGCATGGCGTACTCGTCGTTGTACGCGTACACGGCATCCAGGCCGAGGCCGCGCCAGCGCGCCGCGAGGGCGTTCGCCGCGCCCTCGTCGTACGCGAGCGGGAGCGGCCGCACGGTCGCACCTGCGGGTTCCGCCGTCTGCCGGGCGCCGGCCAGCCGGGGCTCCGAGAAGAGATCGAGCCCCGGCTCCTCTGGCATGATCACGCCGATCCGCCGGTAGCCGCGCTCCAGGAGATGCTCCGCCGCCCGGGAGCCGATCTCACGCTGGTCCACGACCAGGGAGTGCGCGCCGTCCACGTGCTGCGGACCGAGCGTTATCACCGCCTTCGCGCCGGAGCGCTTGAGCACCTCGACGCCCTGCGGGGTGAGCGCGATCCCGCCGAGCGACAAGACGGCGACGGGGCGCAGCTCGGCCCAGGCACGGGCCGCGGCGTCGCCGTCGAGGCCGAGGCTCCCGTGCTGCACGACCGTGTAGTCCAGGCGCCGCAGCGCCCACTGGAGCTCGTTGATGAAGCGGCTGTACAGCGGTCCGATCGGGACGTGCGCGGTGGGCAGCAGCACGATGCGGGTGTGCCCGGCGCGCAGACTGCGGGCCGCCGCGTGCGGTACGTAGCCCAGTTCTTCGGCGGCCTCGCGCACCCGGCGGCGGGTGGGTTCGCTGATCCGGACCGACGCGGTGTCGTTGAGCACGTACGAGACGGTGGCCCGGGAGACCCCGGCCAGCCGGGCGACATCTGCACTGGTCGGAACGGAACGTTCTGCTGACTGTCTGGGTGTCTGGCTCATCGCCCTGGGCATCCTTCCAGACCGATCCGGCACCGATCCCGTTCGGGGTCCGGCGGATGGCCGGAATTGAGTGCCGCACAGGGATGACACGCGTCAGTGGCGCGAGAGACCGCCGCGGGAACCGCCCTCTCGTCCGGACGGTCTCCCCATCGGGCCGCAGGCATCCCCGGGCGTCGGGGCGGCCTGCCGGTCGGGACGGTCGCCTGGCCCTGCGGGTGCCGACCGCTCCGACGGCCACCGCACGGGCCACCTCGTTTCGGCGTGATCGTGGCGGTCGCCGCAGTGGTCTTCTCGGCCGCGGCCCGCAAGGAGCGCCCGCCCGCTCGGCAGCCGGCGGTCTCGGGCCGTGGCTCCCGAAGGACCACACCGTGCTGCCCGGCCGGCCTCGAGGCGAGGAGACGGTGGCCGCCCTGATACCCGTCGACGCCGTGGCGACGGCGGTGTCCGGTGGTGGGCGGTCGGCTCGCCGACCGCCACGGCCGACGAAGACTGTTCGTCGATGCCCCGCCGCGCCGGCGGCCGCGGCCATGGTGATTCCCCGCCGTCCCGACGAGCTGGACCGCAGATCGTCGCCCTCTCGTCACGTCCGTGATCGGGTCGGTCAGCGCTGACTGCACGACACTGTTCTTCGCGGCTGCGGTGTTGTCGGTGGAGGGAGCGCTCGCCGTGCGCCGCCCCATCCGCATCGTGCGCGGAAAACGCTCCGTCCATGAACTCACCGAAAGGCACACGACCGTGCGACTCCACACCCACACCTGGGGCGAGGGCGACCGCGTCGCGCTCCTGATCCACGGCATCATGGCCGACCACCGCACCTGGCGCAGGGTCGGACCGGCGCTCGCCGACAAGGGCTACCGCGTACTGGCCGTCGATCTGCGCGGCCATGGCGCAAGCGGTCGCGCCGGCTCGTACACGCCGCAGGACTACGTCGACGACGTGGTCGAGACGCTGCCTGCCGGCGCCGAACTGGCCATCGGCCACTCGCTCGGCGGGCTCGCCCTCTCCCTCGCGGTGGAGCGGCTCGCACCGCGGCGCGTCGTGTACTCCGACCCGGCCTGGTATCTCGCGACGCCCGAAGAGGGCTTCGATCCCGCGCAGTTCGCCGCGTTCAAGGTGACGGCCACACGGGAGCAGATCGTGACGCTCAGCCCGCGCTGGGAGAGCGTGGACGTCGACATCGAGATGGAGACGCTCGCCGCGTGGGACGAGTCGTCGGTGCAGGGCCTTGCGGGCTCGGTCGGCGTGGACCTGCTGCCGGCGAGGCCGGTCGTGCCGTCGCTGGTGCAGCTCGCCGACCCCAGTTTCCTGGTCTCGCAGGATCGGGCCGAGGTGCTGCGGGAGCGCGGCTTCGAGGTCCGTACGGTCGAGGGCGCGGGGCACACGATCCACCGGGACGACTTCGACGGCTTCATGTCGTCGCTGGACGGCTGGATCTGACGGTCCGGATCTCCTGGGAGCCGCAGGGGGCCCGGTGCGCGGACGGGGGTGCGCACCCGGCCCCCGACCGTACGCGGCGGTCAGCGTGCCGACGCCGCGGGCACCGTGACGGTCGGCGATCCGGGCTCCGGCGCCGCGGGGCGTGGGCGGCGGACCCACAGCAGTGCGCCGGCGAGCAGGACGGTCCCGCCGAGCAGCCAGGGCAGCGGGCCTGCCGGCAATCGTCCGACGACCAGGCCGACCAGGGCGCCGATGAGCTGGAGGGCGAGGGACTGCACCGACAGGGCCGTGGCGCGGCCCGCGCTGTCGACGCGGCGGTGCAGGAGGTCGTTCTCGTTGGGGCCCGCGGCGCCGAGCCCGAGGTAGATCAGCCCGTAGCCGGTGGCCGCGAGGACCAGGGCGACCGGCCCGGACCACAGGACGGTGAGGCCGAGCAGCAGCAGGCCGGTTGCGCCCACACCGAGAGCGGCCAGGACCGCGCGCTCTCCGCTGCGCGCCCAGCGGGACAGGAGCGGTGCGGCGTGGCTGCCGAAGGCCGTGCACACGAAGCCCGCGCAGGCGAGCACGGCGAAGAGCACGGCGCCGGACGCCGGCGCGCCGGTCAGCGCGGCGGCACGTCCGGGGGTGAGGAGTTCCACGGTGCCCAGAGCCGCGCCGGCCGCGCCCGCCGTGAGGAGCACCCGGCGTACGAGCGGGTCTCCCGCACCCAGGCGCAGCCCGCCGAGCACGGTGACCGGGACGCCGCGCAGGACGTCGCGCAGCGCGGTGGGGGGCCTGGGCGGTTCGGGCAGCCGTGTGAGCACGTACGCCACGAAGACCAGCCCGACGGCCGTTCCCGCCAACGCCGGTGCGGAGAGCGGGAGTACGAGCCCGGAGGTGGCGTCGGTCAGGCGCGCGCCGAGGTCCGGGCCGAGCCCGAGCAGCCAGGGCAGTGCGCCGCCCGTCAGGGTGCCGAGCGCCAGCGCGGCGGCGGACGCGGTGCCCGCGCGGGCCAGCCCGGTGCGGAGCTCGGCGTCGGGGCCGGAGTGGGCCTGCACGGTGTCGACGTACCAGGCTTCGGCGGGTCCGCTCGACAGGGCGCGGCCCGAGCCCATGAGCACCATGGCGAGCGCGAGCATCCAGACGTCGTTCCCCAGCGCGAGGAGGACGAGGGCGCTCACGTTGAGCACTCCCGCGGCGGCCAGCACGGGGCGGCGCCCGATGACGTCGGAGAGACCTCCGGTGGGCAGCTCCAGCGCGGCGACGGTGAAGGAGTGGACGGCGAACAGCGAGGCGATGGTGGCCAGGGTCATGCCCCGCTCCCCGAGGAGCAGGACCTGTGAGGGTATGTACAGGCCCACGGGCAGCCAGAAGAGGAAAGTGACGGCGGTGAAGCGGCGGCGGGCGGACACGGGATCGAGCGCGCC
This sequence comes from Streptomyces sp. NPDC002133, assembly GCF_040296405.1. Classification (NCBI taxonomy): domain Bacteria; kingdom Bacillati; phylum Actinomycetota; class Actinomycetes; order Kitasatosporales; family Streptomycetaceae; genus Streptomyces; species Streptomyces sp. NPDC002133. The sequence goes on from NZ_JBEOXF010000010.1 coordinate 71,997, forward strand.
GGTCATGAGGCGTGTCCGTGCTGCGTGTCCGCGCCTTCCGTGCCCGTCCCCGCGTCCGCGCCCTCCGCGCCTTCCGCGCCCGCCCTCATCACCGCGTCCGCGCCTTCCGCGCCCGCCCTCGTCTCCGTGTCCGCACCACCCGTGCCGTTGTCGCGGGGCGCGACCGGTGCTCCCGCGACGAGGACGACGACCTGCCGGGCTCGGGGATCGTCCGCGTCACGGGCCGCCAGTTCCTCGGCCTTGCGTTCGAGCGTCCGCCGGAGTTCGGTGAGTGACTCGGGGGTCAGCCGGACGATGTCATCGGACACGCCCGACGGTTCGAGCCACTCGGTGCCGAGCCGGCCTGCCGCGACCTCTTCGTCGTACTGGGCCAGGGTCTGCTCCAGATGCGTGAGCTGTGCCCTGCGGCTTGCGGAGACGAACGCCCGGCTGTCGTCCGAGGCGGCCATTGCCTCGTTGCTCCACGACGTGAGCCGGTGCACGGCGCGCCAGCGGCGCTCGCGCCCGTCCCGGTGCTCGGCCTCGGCGACGAAGGCGTACTTGGCGAGCACCCTCAGGTGGTAACTGGTCGAGGCGGACGACTCGCCGGTGCGCACGGCGAGCTCGCTCGCGGTGGCCGGCCCGTGCAACCGCAGCAGCCCGAGCAGCCGGATCCGCAGGGGGTGGGTGAGGGCTTTCAGGGCCGCCGCGTCGTGCTCGGGATCGAGGACGCGCCGGCGCTCTTCGCTGACCATGGCGGCAGCGTAGAGCGGATCAGCCGCTTTCCAAAAGTATTTTTGCAGAATTTCTTTGGGGAAGTTGTCGGGGACCTTCGCCTCCGCCCCGGGACGCGGAGGCGGGCCCTACGCCGCGAGCGTCGAACGGAAGGCCGCCAGGGTGGACTGCGCCGGTGTGCGGTCCAGGACGGCGAAGACGATCTCGTCGAAGTGGCCGGAGAACCGGCCGCCGTCCCGGAGCAGCGCCCGGAACGCGCCCGCGACCTGAGCCGGGTCGTTGCGGAACACCCCGCAGCCCCACGCCCCGAGCACCAGCCGGCGGTAACCGGTCGCCGCGGCGGTCTCCAGGACCCGTTCCGCGCGTGAGGCGAGGGCGGCCGGTATGCGGTCGGCCTCCTCCGGCGCCCGGCTGAGGATCACCCCCGCGTTCGGTGCCGGTGACGTGAGGAAGCCCACCGTGTACGGGGTGTCGAGGAGTCGGCCGCGCTCGTCGCGGAAGACCGGGACGCCGGGCGAGTGGATCACCCGGTCGGAGTAGAAGGGGTCGCGGTCGGCGCGGTGGTGCTCGTAGAACTCCGGGGCGCGCAGCAGCGTGGCGTAGAGCGCGGAGGCGCGGCAGAGCGCCTCCTCCTGCGCCTGTGCACCGTTCAGGAAGCCGCCGCCGGGATTACGGGCCGAGGCGAAGTTCAGGACCGCGACCGGGCCGGGATCCCGGGCCACGAGGCGACGGGCAGCGTCCAGGCTGCTCTCCCCGGTGACCTCACTTAGGCTGAAACGGTCCGTGTCGGGGACCACCGGCACGGGCCCGGGTCCGTACATCCGTGTCCCCTCGACCGCGGCGGACAGTTCCCCGCCGATCGTCACCAAGAGGCCGCCCGGCGCCCGGTAGCGACCTGCTTCGACGATCTCCTGGGTCTGTTTCGCGATCCCCCGCAAACGTGCGCTCATGCCCGGAATCCTCAGTGATCGAACAGGGAGGCAGCAAGCCCATTACGGCCCCCTTACGTCTCGCATGGGCACTCTTGTGCGAACCATCGACGGTGGTTTTAGGTGGTCCGAGCGCCCGCGACAGGAGGAGTCGACCATGGCATCACACGGATTCGGGGACAGTGCCCCGCAGATCACCGGCGACGACGCCGAAGACCTGCTTCGATGTATCTGCTTCAAGACGGGCCCGCCCCGCGCCGTCGGTGTCGAACTCGAATGGCTCGTGCACGAACTGCACCATCCCCACCTGCCCGTCGCGCCGACCCGTCTGGACCGGGCCTTCGCCGGGCTGCGGGACCTGACCCTGGCCTCGGCGCTCACGTTCGAGCCCGGTGGGCAGCTTGAGCTCAGCTCGCCGCCCGCCGCGTCGCTGATGGAGTGCATCGACTCCACCGCGGCGGACCTCGTGGCCGTACGGACCGCACTGCGCGCATCCGGCCTCACTCTGAACGGTCTCGGCCACGATCCCTGGCATCCTCCGCGCCGGCTGCTGCGTGAACCGCGCTACGAGGCCATGGAGACCTGCCTCGACCGCACCGGGCCCGCGGGCCGCTCGATGATGTGCTCGTCCGCCTCCGTCCAGGTGTGTCTGGACGCGGGCTTCGAGGAGCCGGGCCCGCTGGGGCTGGGCCGGCGCTGGCAGCTGGCACACCTGCTGGGTGCGGTGCTGGTGGCGGCCTTCGCGAACTCCCCGGCCGGGGCCGGCCGGCCCACCGGCTGGCGGTCCACCCGGCAGGCCCTCTGGGCGGACCTGGACCCGGTCCGCTCGCTCGCCCCTGCACCCGGCGTCGAGCCGCGCGCGGCCTGGGCGGCGCATGTGCTGGACACGCCCGTGATGTGCATCAGGGCGCCGGAGGGGCCCTGGCCGGTGCCGGAGCGGCTCACGTTCCGGGAGTGGACAAGGACCGGGGCGCCGCGGCCGCCCACCCGCGAGGATCTCGAGTACCACATCACCACGCTCTTCCCGCCCGTGCGCCCGCGCGGCCATCTCGAACTGCGCATGATCGACGCCCAGTCCGGCGAGGACGGCTGGATGGTGCCGCTCGCCGTCACCATGGCCCTGTTCGACGACCCGGAGGCGGCGGAGACCGCGTACCGCACGGTCAAACCGCTCGCCGAGCTCGCCGGTGAGCTGCCCGCGCCCCGCAATCCCCTCTGGCTGGCCGCAGCCCGCGACGGGCTCACCGACCCCGAACTGCGCTGCGCCGCCGTCACCTGCTTCGCCGTCGCACTGGAGGCGCTGCCGCGGCTGGGAGCGTCCACGGCCGTTCAGGAGGCGGTGGCCGCGTACCACGACCGCTACGTCCTGCGGGGCCGGTGCCCGGCCGACGACTTCTCGCTCAGCTAGCCAAGGAGATCAGCTCATGAACGAGTCCCCGGTGGCGACCGATGAGGTGCTCAGGCAGCGGGCCCTGGCGGCGCTGACCACGGCCCGCGCCCGCACCGCCCTGCTCACCACCTGCGTCGACGACCACGAACTGACCGCACAGCACTCCCCGTTGATGTCGCCGCTCGTGTGGGACCTGGCACACATCGGCAACCAGGAGGAGCAGTGGCTGCTGCGCGCCGTCGCCGGGCGGGAGGCGATACGCCCCGAGATCGACTCGGTGTACGACGCCTTCGAGCATCCCCGCGCCGAGCGGCCGTCGCTGCCCCTCCTCTCCCCCGCCGACTCCCGCGCCTACGCCTCCGACGTACGGGGCCGGGTGCTCGACATCCTCGACGGCCATCCGCTGCAGGGCGGCCCTCTCGTCGACTCCGCCTTCGCCTTCGGCATGATCGCGCAGCACGAGCAGCAGCACGACGAGACGATGTTGATCACCCATCAGCTGCGGCGCGGCCCGGCCGCGCTCGAGGCGCCCGAGCCGCCCCGCGGCAGCACGCGCGGGCTGCCGGCCGAAGTGCTGGTCCCGGCGGGCCCGTTCACCATGGGCACCTCCGCCGAGCCCTGGGCGCTCGACAACGAGCGACCCGCGCACCAGCGCCGTCTCCCGGCGTACTTCATCGACACCACACCCGTCACCAACGGCGCCTTCCAGGCCTTCGTCGCCGACGGCGGCTACTCCGACGAGCGCTGGTGGGCGCCCGAGGGCTGGGCACAGATCCGCAAGCACGACATCGGCGCGCCGCTGTTCTGGCGGCACGAGGGCGGGCAGTGGCTGCGCCGCCGGTTCGGGGTCACCGAGCCGGTGCCCGATGACGAGCCCGTACTGCACGTCAGCTGGTACGAGGCCGACGCGTACGCCCGCTGGGCGGGGCGGCGGCTGCCGACCGAGGCCGAGTGGGAGAAGGCGGCCCGCCACGATCCCGCGTCAGGGCGCTCGCGGCGCTACCCGTGGGGCGACGAGGACCCGACGCCCGACCGCGCCAATCTGGGCCAGCGGCATCTGCGGCCCGCGCCCGCGGGTGCCTACCCGGAGGGGGCGTCGCCGCTCGGTGTCCGCCAGCTCATCGGCGACGTCTGGGAGTGGACGTCGAGCGACTTCCTGCCGTACCCGGGCTTCGCGCCGTTCCCGTACCGCGAGTACTCGGAGGTCTTCTTCGGCCCCGACCACAAGGTGCTGCGCGGCGGTTCCTTCGCCGTGGACCCGGTGGCGTGCCGCGGCACGTTCCGCAACTGGGACCTGCCCGTGCGCCGGCAGATCTTCTCCGGGTTCCGTACCGCCAGGGACGCGTGATGTGCCGCCACATCGCCTTCCTGGGCCCGCCGACCGCGCTGGGCGAGCTGCTCGTGCGGCCGCCGCACGCCCTTCTGCGGCAGTCCTGGGCGCCGCGCAGGCAGCGGTACGGGACGGTCAACGCGGATGGTTTCGGCGTCGGCTGGTACGCCGAAGGCGATCCGGTCCCGGCCCGCTACCGCCGGTCGGGGCCGGTCTGGGGCGACCAGTCCTTCGCCGACCTGGCCCGGGTGGTCCGCAGCGAGGCGCTGCTCGCGGCCGTCCGGGACGCGACCTTGGCCGGCGGGGACGGCGAGGCGGCGGCCGCGCCCTTCGCCGCCGGGCCCTGGCTGTTCAGCCACAACGGCGCCGTCAGGGGCTGGCCGGACTCGGTCGCACCGCAGGCCGCCGCCCTGCCGCCCGCCGACCTGCTGTCGCTGGAGGCGCGCTCGGACTCCGCGCTGGTGTGGGCGCTCGTGCTGCACCGGCTGCGCAGCGGAGACGCACCCGGGCAGGCACTGGCCGACACGGTGCTCGACGTCGCCGCGGCGGCCCCGGGATCCCGGCTCAATCTGCTGCTCACAGACGGCACGGCGGCCGCGGCGACGGCCTGGGGCGACTCGCTCTGGTACCTCGCCGAGCCCGGCCGCCGCACGGTCGTGGCGTCGGAGCCGTACGACGACGACCCCCACTGGTGCGAGGTGCCCGACCGCACGCTGCTCACGGCCACCCGCACCGATGTCCTGCTGACCCCGCTCAAGGAGCCGACTGCGTGAGCACGTTCCAGCTGACCCGCACCCTGCCCGACGACGCCATGGCGGCCGCGCTGCGCGCCGATGTGATGCACGGGCTGACCCGTACGCCCAAGGAACTGCCGCCCAAGTGGTTCTACGACGCCCGCGGCAGTGAGCTCTTCGAGGAGATCACCAGGCTGCCCGAGTACTACCCGACCCGTGCGGAGCGCGAGATCCTCGTCGCCCGCTCGGCCCGGATCGCGGCCGAGACCGGCGCCCGCACCCTGGTGGAGCTGGGCTCCGGCTCGTCCGAGAAGACCCGCCACATCCTGGACGCGCTGACGGAGCTGCACAGTTATGTCCCGGTCGACGTGAGCGAGAGCGCGCTCACGGGCGCGGCCGAGGCCCTGCTCGCCGAGCGGCCCGAACTCCATGTCCACGCCCTGATCGCCGACTTCACCCGGAGCCTGACCCTGCCGGAGACCCCCGGGCCCCGGCTGGTCGCCTTCCTGGGCGGCACGATCGGCAATCTGCTGCCGGGCGAGCGGCAGGCGTTCCTGCGCTCCGTACGCGCGATGCTGTCGCCCGGGGACGCGCTGCTGCTCGGCACGGATCTGGTGAAGGAGGAGGCGGTGCTGGTCGCGGCGTACGACGACGCGGCCGGTGTCACCGCCGAGTTCAACCGGAATGTGCTGGCGGTCATCAACAGGGAGCTGGGCGCCGACTTCCCGCTGGACGACTTCGCCCATGTGGCGCTGTGGAACGCGGAGGAGGAGTGGATCGAGATGCGCCTCCGGGCGCGGGACGCGGTGACGGTGAAGATCCGGGAGCTGGATCTGGTGGTGTCGTTCGTCGCCGGTGAGGAGATCCGTACGGAGGTCTCGGCGAAGTTCCGTCAGGAGGGAGTGCGGGCGGAACTCGCGGAGGCGGGGCTGAAGATGTCGGAGTGGTGGACCGACGCGGCGGGCAGGTTCGCGCTGTCCCTGTCGACGGCGGTGTGAGCGGCGACAGCCCGGTGGGCGGAGTGGGCGGTCGTCGCGTCCGCGCCGCCGGCCACCGCGGCGTGCGCGGCCCTGGCGAGTGAGCGGCGGTCGGTGTGGCGGCCCGCGGTGATCGGCGGAAGGATCCTGATCTCCGCGGTGAGCCCACCGGCCGTCGCGACCCGCCACAGCGACGCGGCGAGCGCATCCTCGCCCACGAACGCTGCGGCGCCGACGGGCCGATAGGTGATCCGTACGGGCTGTACGGACGCGCCCGCGTCGATCGCGGCCTGGAACGCGGCATTGCGGAAGCGTCCCTTCTCTCGGCCGCACCACGTCGACCCCTCGGGGAACACGATGACCCGCGACCCTCCCTCGAGGGCGTCCGCCATGGCCCCGACGACCCCGGGCAGTGCCCGCAGCCGGTCCCGGTCCACGAACAGCGTCCCGCCGAACCCGGCGAGCAGCCCGAGCACGGGCCACTGCCGCACCTCCTTCTTGGCCAGCATCCGCCCGGGCAGGACGGCGGCGACCAGAGGGATGTCCAGCCAGGAGATGTGGTTGGGGACCACGAGAGTCCCGGCGGCGGCGCCGGCCTGCGGCGCGAACGCGGGGCCCGGCCCGGAACCGGCTCCCGGCTCCGGGCCCACGACGCGGATCCGCACGCCGAAGGCGCGTATCACCGTGCGGCACCACAGGCCGACCAGACGGGCCCGGCCCGCCGGGCCGAGGGGGATCGCCAGCGGGGAGAGCAGCACGCCTGCGAGTACCGCCGACATGCCCGCGATCAGGCGGGTGATCGCCGTCAGGCGGCCGACCCTGGGCCATCGAGCGGTCGCGCAGTCGGCCGGGGTGCAGGGCGCGACGGGGAGCCAGACGCTCATTTCACCGGAGCCAGGGAGAGGAAGTGGCGGAGGTAGCGGGGGTTGGTGCGGCGCAGCGAGAGCAGGACGTACAGGTCCGCGACGCCGAAGTCGGGGTCGTGGGCGGGCGCGCCGCACACCCAGGCGCCGAGCCGGAGGTAGCCGCGCAGCAGCGGCGGGAGCTCGGTGCGGCCCTCGGGGCGTTCGATGCCGTCGGCGCTCCAGAGCTTGTGCGGGGTGACCCAGTACTCCTCCGGGGCAAGGTGCTTGGCCTTGACGGTGTCCCACGTGGCGGCCGCGAGGGTGCCCCCGTCGGCGAGCGGAATCGAGCAGCAGCCGGCCAGCCAGGTGTGGCCGGTGCGGGTCATGTAACGGGCGAGACCGGCCCAGATCAGGGCGATCACGGCGCCGTTGCGGTGTGCGGGGTGGACGCAGGAGCGGCCGACCTCGACGAGGTCGTCGCGGATGGGCGCGAGCCGCGTGAGGTCGAACTCGGTCTCGGAGTAGAGCCGCCCGGCGACCTTCGCGCGATCGGGGGGCAGCACCCGGTACGTCCCGACGACCTCGCCTGTGTCCTCGTGACGTACGAGAAGGTGGTCGCAGTACGCGTCGAAGGCGTCGATGTCGAGGCCGGGCTCGGGTCCCTCGATCCGGGCGCCCATCTCCCCGGCGAACACCTGGTGCCTCAGGCGCTGGGCGGCGCGGACGTCGTCCTGGTCGCGGGCGAGGGAGACCACGTACCGTGGCTCGGCGGACACGAGTGGTGCGGGGGCGACGGCGGGTGATGCGGGCATGGCGGCTCTCCTCTGCCGGACGGATGCACTGGACCGCGCCTGCGGCGGCCCGGCCCCTAACTAATTCCGTGACCGGCTGGATTCGACATGACGTGGGTGCGGAGCGCGGATGTGCGCCATCTGAATGCCGGGCGACTCCGGCCGGCCCGGCCGGTGACCCGGTCCGGACGGGGCAGCGCGACGCCGGTCCGCATGAAGGACGGACCGGCGTCGGGGAGTCGTTCTCGGAGCGATTCGCGGTGAAATCCGTGGAGATGCCCCGCCGCGATACCCGCGGAACAATACATCAACAATAAGGAGAAACAGGATACTTCAGGAAAACCGGTTGACCCTGGTCCCTCTCACTCGGCGAGCGCCGCCGTGATGCGCTCCGAGGCGCTCTTCGCCTCCTTCTCCGGGTCCTTGCCCTGCAGGACGGCGGTCATGTAGGGCTTGATCGGGTTGTCGGCCTCCACGGCCGCCCACTGCGGCGAGTTGGGAGTGGCCCGCCCCCGCGTCGCGCCCGCGGCCATCGCGGCGGTGGCCGCGTCGCCCTCGACGGCCGACGCGAGGCTCGACTTGTTGGGCACGTAGCTCATGGTCCGCGCGAGCTCCTTCTGCCAGCGTTCACCGGCGAGGGCCTTGACCACCTCGATCGCGGCGCCGCGCTCGCGAGACTTCTCGGGAATGATCAGATCGGAGCCGCCGATGAAGACGGCGCAGGGTCTCTCCGCGGTCTTGCCCGGGATCGGGAAGAACCCGAGTTTGTCCTTGAGCGCGGGGTTCGCCTCCTCGATGGCCTTCGCATGGGACGGGGCCGCGATGATCTGGGCGACGTCGCCCTTGGCGAAAACCCCGGCCTGCGGCGGCGTCTGCTCGTCCGCGTTCTCCGGTCCGTCGCCCAGGGCCTGGAGCTTCCCGTAGAACTCCATGCCCTTGATCGCGGCGGGTGCGTGCAGGGCTCCCGTCCAGACACCGCCCTCGTCGACGGCGATCTCCCCGCCCTCTTCCCAGATGAACCCGGCAAGGGTGTACCAGTCCTGTCCGGAGAGGTAAATGCCCTGGTTGCCGCCGGTGTTGAGCTTCTCGGTGTCCTCGAGCCACCGCTCGCGCGTCTTCGCGGGCTCGTCGATGCCCGCTTGCGCGTAGAGGTCCTTGTTGTAGATGACGACGCGATTGGCGGCGTACCAGGGGATGCCGTACTGCGTCCCGTTGATGCTCCCCGGGTCGGCGAGGCCCGGCAGCCAGTCCTCGCTCCCCAGGTCACGCATGGACTCCAGGGTGAGATCGAGCAGCGCGTTGCTCCCGGCGTACTCGGCGACCTGGGTGTTGCCGACCTCGATGACGTCCGGCGCCTCGTCGCTCTCCAGCGCGGCGGTCACCTTCTTGCCGATGCCGGTCCACTCCTGAAAGGTCACCTCCAGGTCGACGTCGGGGTGCGCGTCCTCGTACTCGGTGACGAAGCGCTCGAGGAACTCGTCGGAGACGCTGTCCTGCATCAGCCAGACGGTGACGGTACGGCCGCCCGGGCCGCCGCCGGGCAGCATTCCGCAGCCGCTGAGCGCTGTCGCGGACACGATGGCTGTGGCGCAGGTCAGAAGACGGTTCTTCACGTAGGTCACCTTTGCGTGATGGCACGGACGGTGGACCCGACGTGGGGGGTTCGAACAGTGTTCGCACGGGCGGGTCACCTTTGCGTGATGGCACGGACGGTGGACCCGACGTGGGGGGATCGAACAGTGTTCGCACGGGCGTTGGCTGGATTTTGGTATGTACCAATCGGGTGGTCAACCCCCCGACACCTCGCGGACCGCTCCGGGGTGAGGCACCGTGGAGGGGAACCACCGCCACAACGACGAGGAGTCCGGCCCCATGTCCCACCACACCTACCGGGTCACCGAGATCGTCGGCACCTCGCACGACGGGATCGACCAGGCCCTGCAGAACGGCATCGCCCGCGCCAAGCAGACCCTCAGAGGGCTCGACTGGTTCGAGGTGACGCAGATCCGCGGAAACATCCTGGACGGCGAGATCGAGCACTACCAGGTCGGCCTGAAGGTCGGCTTCCGACTGGAGGACTCGTAGGACAGGGCTGCACGTCACCCGTTCGGTCGCACTGGGCGCAACGGGTCCCGCGCAGCTGCCGCGTCGGAAGCCGTGGCGCAGCAGCAACGGCGCCGCGCGGGCGCGGTCCGGCTCAGGTGCGGCCCTCGCGCTGCTGGGCGTTCTTCATCGCCTGGGACGTAATGGCCCAGCGGGCGCGTACCACGCGGAAGCCCGCCCGTTCGGCGGCGTCGCAGACGAGTTCGTCGTCGTCGACGAGCATCCGGATCTCGCGGGTGCGGCTCAGGCGCCGCAGGATCTCCAGTTTGGTGGTCCGCGCGGGGCGGCGGTCGTCGTTCCGGCGCATCCAGATGCGGCCCGTGGGCAGTCCGTGCTGCTCCAGCCACTTCACGGTCGCCACGCGGCAGCGCTCGGGACGGCCGGTCAGGTACATGACCTCACACTCATCGGCCGCCTCGGCCACCAGTCGTACGCCGTCGGCGAGGGGTGCGTCGTCGGGGGCGGCGGCGAAGAACCCGTCCCAGTCGCGCGGCTTCCGCTCCAGATAGTGCTGGCGGTGGCCGGTCTCGGCGACGGTCCCGTCAAGGTCGAATACGGCCAGCGGCCTGCTGCTCTGATGCACGGGCCCCAGGGTAAGCGGTCGCGGCGGGGAGCCGGCGGCGCGAGACGGTGATCAAGGACGGCGGCGCGGACGAGGTGCTGGTGACGACGAGCACGTACGACCGCGCCGGGCTGGTCAACTCGTTCCGGCGTCTTGCCGCGTCTCACAGGGCTGACCAGCGCGGATGTCCCGGCCGCTGCCTAGAATCCCCGGTATGCAAGGCCCTCACGATCCGTACGTCCGAGTCCGCGACGCCCGCGAGCACAACCTCAGGAGCGTCGACGTCGACATCCCGCGCGACGCGCTGACCGTCTTCACCGGGGTCTCCGGGTCGGGCAAGTCCTCGCTGGCCTTCGGCACCATCTACGCCGAGGCGCAACGGCGCTACTTCGAGTCCGTCGCGCCGTACGCGCGCCGGCTGATCCACCAGGTGGGCGCGCCGAAGGTCGGCGAGATCACCGGGCTTCCGCCGGCCGTCTCCCTGGAACAGCGCCGCTCCTCCCCCACCTCGCGGTCGTCCGTCGGCACGGTGACGACGCTGTCGAACTCGCTGCGGATGCTGTTCTCACGTGCGGGCGACTATCCGGAGGGCGCCGAGCAGCTGGACTCGGACGCGTTCTCGCCGAACACGGCGGCCGGGGCCTGTCCCGAGTGCCATGGCCTGGGGCGGATCCACCGCACCGATGAGGAGCTGCTGGTTCCCGATCCCTCGCTCTCCGTCCGGGAGGGCGCGATCGCGGCCTGGCCGGGCGCCTGGCAGGGCAAGAACCTGCGGGATGTGCTGGACGCGCTCGGGTACGACGTGGACCGGCCCTGGCGGGAGCTCGCGCAGAAGGACCGCGACTGGATCCTGTTCACGGACGAGCAGCCGGTGGTGACGGTCCACCCGGTGCGCGAGGCGGGCCGTATCCAGCGCCCGTACCAGGGCACGTACATGAGCGCGCGGCGCTATGTCCTGCACACCTTCGCCGACTCCAAGAGCCAGGCGCTGCGCACGAAGGCCGAGCGCTTTCTGACGAGCGAGCCGTGCCCGGTGTGCGGGGGCAGCAGGCTGCGTCCCGAGGCCCTCGCGGTGACGTTCGCGGGACGGACGATCGCCGAGCTGGCGGCGCTCCCGCTGACCGCGCTCGCCGAGGCCCTGACCCTTGGCGCGCGGGACCGGGGCGACGAGACGGCGCGAGTGCTGACGGACGATCTGATGGTCCGTATCGCCACCGTGACCGAGCTGGGTCTCGGCTATCTGAGCCTGGACCGGGCCACGCCCACGCTCTCCAGCGGCGAGCTGCAGCGCCTGCGGCTGGCCACCGCGCTGCGGGCGGGTCTCTTCGGCGTCGTGTACGTGCTCGACGAGCCCTCCGCGGGCCTGCACCCCGCCGACACGGAGGCGCTGCTGGTCGTCCTGGAGCGGCTGAAGGCGGGCGGCAACACGGTCTTCGTCGTGGAGCACCACCTGGACGTGGTGCGGAACGCGGACTGGCTGGTCGACGTGGGGCCGCGGGCCGGCGAGCACGGCGGACAGGTGCTGCACAGCGGGCCGCCCGAGCGACTCGCCGACGTGGAGGAGTCGGCGACCCGGCGCTACCTCTTCGACGTGCGTCCGGCACCCGCGCGGAGGAGGCGCGAGCCGTCGGGGCAGCTCGCGCTGGGCCCGGTCACCCGGCACAATCTGCGCGGAGTCACGACCCGGCTGCCGCTCGGGGTGCTCACGGCGGTCACCGGCGTGTCGGGTTCCGGCAAGTCGACGTTCGTGGGCTCGATCACCGAGGAACTCCGCGGCGTGGAGCGCCTGGTGACGGTCGACCAGCGGCCGATCGGGCGCACTCCGCGCTCCAATCTGGCGACGTACACGGGCCTGTTCGACGTCGTGCGCAAGCTCTTCACCGCCACCGAGGAGGCACGGGCGCGCGGCTACCGGGCGGGGCGGTTCTCCTTCAATGTCGCGGGCGGCCGGTGCGAGACCTGCCAGGGCGAGGGGTTCGTCTCCGTCGAACTGCTCTTCCTGCCCAGTACGTACGCGCCCTGCCCGGAGTGTCACGGCGCCCGCTACAACCCGGAGACCCTCGAGGTCCGCCACGGCGGCCGGAACATCGCCGAGGTGCTCGACCTGACCGTCGAGGCCGCGGCCGAGGTCTTCGCCGACACCCCGGCGGCCCTGCGGAGCCTGCGGGCGCTTCTCGACGTCGGCCTCGGCCATCTGCGCCTCGGCCAGCCGGCGACCGAGCTGTCCGGCGGGGAGGCGCAGCGCATCAAGCTCGCCGCCGAGCTCCAGAGGCTGCGTCGCGGCCACACCCTGTACGTGCTGGACGAGCCGACCACCGGGCTGCATCCCGCGGATGTGGAGGTGCTGATGCGGCAGTTGCACGGACTGGTCGACGCCGGACATTCGGTGGTCGTCGTCGAGCACGACATGGATGTGGTCGCGGACGCGGACTGGGTGATCGACCTGGGGCCGGGCGGCGGGGACGACGGCGGCAGGATCGTGGCCGAGGGTCCCCCGGCGGAGGTGGCGCGGCAGGCGGGCAGCCGGACCGCGCCGTATCTGGCCAGGTCCCTGGGCAGGGGATCCGGCAGCAGCACCGGGTAGAGCGTCACCGCCGCACCGCATGCCCGGGGCCCGCCTCGCAGGCGGCTCGTCACACGTGGCACCCCTGACCGTTCCGTTCTATGGTCGAGCTGACGGGCCCGGTCGGAACGACCCGTCGCAGGGGAGCCTCGGCATGAACGATCCCGGCTACACCAGCGAGAACACCGCACTCCTTGTGGTTGATCCGTACAACGACTTCCTGTCCGAAGGCGGGAAGTTGTGGCCGCGCACGAAGGCGGTCGCCGAACAGGTCGGCCTCCTCGACCACATGCGTCAAGTCCTGGCGGCGGCTCGCGCCGCCGGGTTGCGCGTACTGTTCGTGCCTCACCGCAGGACCGCCCCGGGCGACTACGAGACCTGGGCCTTTCTGTCGCCATCACAGGACGCCACGCGCAAGGCCCTGATCTTCGCGGCAGGTTCATGGGGCGGAGAGTTCCACCCGGACTTCCAGCCGCGCGACGGAGAGCTCCGCGTCCATGAGCACTGGTCCGCGAGCGGCTTCGCCAACACCGATCTCGACTTCCTGCTGAAGCAGCATCACGTCTCACGGATCGTGCTGATGGGCATGCGTGCGAACACCTGCATCGACACCACGGCGCGGTTCGCGCAGGAACTCGGCTATCACGACACGCTCATCAGGGACGCGATAGCCGCGTTCCGCCCCGAGGAGATGCAGGCGACCTTCGAGATCAACGCTCCGGCCTATGCCCACGCCGTCCTCACCGCGGACGAGTTCACCGCGGGCCTGTCCGGCATTGCGACCGCCGGCCCTTGACCACCGCACCGCGCGGGCGTGCCGTGCCGGCTACCGGCCGGCCTTCCGGGTCGCACGCAGCCACTCCTTGTTCATCGCCGTGATCGACGGCATCGGGATGCCCTTCGGGCAGGCCGTCGCGCACTCGCCGGTCAGGGTGCAGCCGCCGAAGCCCTCCTCGTCCATGGCCGCGACCATGTCCAGCACGCGGGTCTCGCGCTCCGGCGCGCCCTGCGGCAGCACATTGAGATGGTTGATCTTCGCCGAGGTGAAGAGCATCGCCGAGCCGTTGGGGCAGGCCGCGACGCAGGCGCCGCAGCCGATGCACTCGGCGTGCTCGAACGCGAAGTCGGCATCGGCCTTGGGGACCGGGGTGGCGTGGGCCTCGGGGGCGGAGCCGGTCGGCGCGGAGATGTAGCCGCCGGCCTGGATGATCCGGTCGAAGGCGGACCGGTCGACCACCAGGTCCTTCACCACCGGGAAGGCCGAGGCGCGCCACGGCTCGACGTCGATGGTGTCGCCGTCCTTGAAGGACCGCATGTGGAGCTGGCAGGTGGTGGTGCGCTCGGGGCCGTGCGCGTCGCCGTTGATGACGAGTGAGCAGGCGCCGCAGATGCCCTCGCGGCAGTCGTGGTCGAAGGCGACCGGGTCCTCTCCGCGCAGGATGAGTTCCTCGTTGAGGGTGTCGAGCATCTCCAGGAACGACATGTCCTGGGAGATGCCGTCCACCTCGTAGGTGGCCATGGCGCCGGGGGCGTCGGCGTCCTTCTGACGCCAGACGCGGAGGTTGAGCCTCATGCGTAGCTCCGCTGGGTGGGGTGGACGTACTCGAAGACGAGGTCTTCCTTGTGCAGGACAGGCGCTTCGCCGGTTTCCGTGAACTCCCAGGCGGCGGCGTAGGAGAACTCCTCGTCCCTGCGCGCGGCCTCACCGTCCGGGGTCTGGGACTCCTCGCGGAAGTGGCCGCCGCAGGACTCCGACCGGTTCAGCGCGTCGAGGCACATCAGCTCGGCGAGCTCCAGGTAGTCGACGATCCGGTTGGCCTTCTCCAGCGACTGGTTGAACTCCTCGCCGGTACCTGGCACCTTGATCCGGCGCCAGAACTCCTCACGGATCTGCGGGATCCGGTCGAGGGCCTTGCGCAGCCCTGCGTCGGTCCGGGCCATTCCGCAGAACTCCCACATCATCTCGCCGAGTTCACGGTGGAACGAGTCGGGCGTGCGGTCGCCGTCGACGGAGAGGAGGAGCTGGAGGCGGTCCTCGGTCTCGGCGAGCACCTCGGCCACGGCGGGGTGGCTGTCGTCGATCGTGTCGTGCTGCGGGTTGCGGGCGAGATAGTCGTTGATCGTCGACGGGAGGACGAAGTAGCCGTCGGCGAGGCCCTGCATCAGCGCGGATGCGCCGAGGCGGTTGGCACCATGGTCGGAGAAGTTGGCCTCACCGATGGCGAAGAGGCCGGGAACGGTGGTCTGGAGGTCGTAGTCGACCCACAGTCCGCCCATGGTGTAGTGCACGGCGGGGTAGATCCGCATCGGCACCTCGTACGGGTTCTCCGCGGTGATCCGCTCGTACATGTCGAAGAGGTTGCCGTACTTCTCCTCGACCTTCGCCCGGCCCATGCGCCGGATCGCGTCGGCGAAGTCCAGGTAGACGCCCTGGCCGCCGGGGCCGACGCCCCGTCCCTCGTCGCAGACGTTCTTGGCGGCCCTGGAGGCGATGTCGCGCGGGACGAGGTTGCCGAAGGAGGGGTAGATGCGCTCCAGGTAGTAGTCGCGCTCGTCCTCGGGGATCTCGTTCGCCGGGCGGGTGTCGCCCTTGGCCTTCGGGACCCAGATGCGGCCGTCGTTGCGGAGCGACTCGCTCATCAGCGTCAGCTTGGACTGGTGGTCGCCGGTGCGCGGGATACAGGTGGGGTGGATCTGGGTGAAGCAGGGGTTGGCGAAGTACGCACCCCGGCGGTGCGCCCGCCACACGGCGGTGGCGTTGGAGTTCATGGCGTTCGTCGACAGATAGAAGACGTTGCCGTAGCCGCCGGTGGCCAGGACCACCGCGTCCGCGAAGTAGGTGTCGATCTTCCCGGTGATCAGGTCGCGGGCGACGATGCCCCGGGCCCGTCCGTCGACGACGATCAGGTCGAGCATCTCCGTGCGCGGATGCATCTCGACGTTGCCGGCGGCGATCTGCCGGGACAGTGCCTGGTAGGCACCGAGGAGAAGCTGCTGTCCCGTCTGGCCGCGGGCGTAGAACGTACGGGAGACCTGGACACCGCCGAAGGAGCGGGTGTCGAGGAGCCCGCCGTACTCGCGGGCGAACGGCACCCCCTGGGCGACGCACTGGTCGATGATCTCGACGGAGATCTGGGCGAGGCGGTGGACGTTCGACTCGCGGG
The DNA here is from genome assembly GCF_040296405.1 of Streptomyces sp. NPDC002133. Classification (NCBI taxonomy): domain Bacteria; kingdom Bacillati; phylum Actinomycetota; class Actinomycetes; order Kitasatosporales; family Streptomycetaceae; genus Streptomyces; species Streptomyces sp. NPDC002133. The sequence goes on from NZ_JBEOXF010000010.1 coordinate 88,099, forward strand.
CGCGGAAGTCGCCGCCCTTGACCGTGTCGTAGAAGAGGCGGTGAATCGAGTCGCCGTCGTTACGGTAGTTCTTGGCCGCGTTGATGCCGCCCTGGGCGGCGATGGAGTGGGCCCGACGCGGGGAGTCCTGGTAGCAGAACTGGACCACGTGGTAGCCCTGTTCGGCGAGAGTGGCTCCGGCGGAGCCGCCCGCGAGGCCGGTGCCCACGACGATCACCGTGTGCTTGCGGCGGTTGGCGGGGTTCACCAGCTTGGCCTCGAAGCGGCGGCGGTCCCAGCGTTCGGCGATGGGCCCGGCGGGTGCCTTGGTGTCGGCGATCGAGTCGCCGGTCTCGTAGTTCAGGTAACTCATGTCAGTTCACGACTCCGGTCATGACGGCGACGGGTACCGCGATGAAGCCCAGCGTCAGCACCAGCGCGAGGACGTCGGCGGAGGTCTTGAGAACGCGTTCGCGCCGCGCGCTGCCCACGCCGAGGGTCTGGGCCGCGCTCCAGAAGCCGTGCCGGATGTGCAGGCCGAGGGCGAGCATCGCCGCGATGTAGATGGTGTTGCCGTACCAGGTGGAGAAGGTCGCGAGGACGTTCTCGTAGGGGCGGCCGTGCTGCGCGTTCTCGTTGACGGTGAGCGTGGTCAGGTCCAGCAGGTGCCAGACGATGAACAGGCCCAGGATGATCCCGCCCCAGCGCATGGTGCGCGTGGCGTAGCTCGCGCGGCGCCGCTTGTGCACGTACTTGCTGGGGCGGGCCCTGATGTCCCGCCTGCTCAGCTGGTACGCGGACACGATGTGCAGCACGACGGCCGCGAGCAGGACCACACGGACGATCCAGAGCGCCCACTCGTAGTGCAGGAAGGGCTCGCCGAGCGTGCGCAGCCAGTGGGCGTAGCCGTTGAAGTCGTCGGAGCCGAAGAAGATCTTGAGGTTGCCCAGCATGTGGACGACCAGATAGCCGAGCATGATCAGGCCGCTCACGGCCATGATCGCCTTCTTGCCGACGGTCGATCCCCAGAGGGATCGCGTCATGGACGGTCGTCGGTCCGTCCGCGTTGCCAGAGCCATGGTTACAGACGCTAGGTCCGGGGATGCCGAAAGGTCCAAGACATGGTCCGGCTCATCTCCATAGGCTCTCGCTATCGTGGTGGTATGCAGATCCAGCAGCTTCAGTATTTCGTGGCCGTCGCCGAGACCCGTCACTTCACGCGGGCGGCCGAGCAGGTGCACGTCTCGCAGCCGTCGCTGTCGCAGCAGATCAGGGCGCTGGAGAAGGAGCTGGGGGCGGAGCTCTTCAGCCGGGCGCGCGGGAACATCGCGCTCACGGACGCGGGCGAGGCGCTGCTGCCGCTGGCCCGGCGGATTCTGGCGGACACGGACACGGCCCGGCACGAGGTCCAGGAGCTGGCGCAGCTGCGACGCGGGCGGATCAGGCTCGGGGCGACGCCGAGCGTGTGCACCGGGTTGCTGCCGGACGTGCTGCGCGCGTTCCACGATCTGCACCCGGGGATCGAGCTGCTGATCGAGGAGGGCGGCTCGCACGATCTCGTACGGGAGCTGGCGCGCGGCATGCTCGATCTGGCGCTGGTGGTGCTGCCGCTGCCGCCTCCGGCGCCCGCGCTGACGACGGTGGAGCTGCTGCAGGAGGACCTGGTGGTGGTGTCGTCGGCGGCTGCGGCCGCACCGCGGCGGCCGGTGCGGATCGCGGATCTCCAGGGGCAGCCGCTGGTGATGTTCCGGCACGGGTACGACCTGCGGGAACTGACGGTGGCGGCGTGCCGGGCGGAGGGCTTCGAGCCCTCCTTCACGGTGGAGGGGGGCGAGATGGACGCGGTGCTCGGGTTCGTGCGGGCGGGGCTGGGCATGGCGGTGGTGCCGTGGATGGTGGCGACGCGGGCGGGGCGGGATCTGCGGGTGACGGCGCTGGCCCCGCCCGGCCTGCGGCGCACCATTGCGCTGGCGCACCGCAGCGATGTGGCTCCGCCGCGGGCGGCGCGGGAGCTGCAGCGCATGCTGCTCGGCACCCGGACCGGGGCGCCCACGGGCCTGGCTCCGGACACCTGACGGGCCCCTGCCCGGCGCCCCGGACAGTCACGGTCCCGGGCGGCGCCTGCCGGCGCGCGCGGCAACCGGCCCGGGGACAGGTCGAGAACGTCCCTGGCCGGGGTCCCGCCCCTTGCTACTACGCCGAGCGCGGCCAGAAGCGCGCCCTCGACCGCCCGCGGCCGGCTACACCGCGTCCGCCAGGGTCAGCGCGTGCAGGCGCTCCGGAGGGCCCGGGCGGGCGTAGTACCAGCCCTGGGCGGTGTCGCAGCCCAGTTCGCGCAGCTGCTCGGCCTGCGCACCCGTCTCGACGCCCTCCACCGTGACCACGAGTTCGAGGCTGTGCGCCAGGGAGACGATGCCCTCGACGATCTTGATGTCGACGGGGTCCGCCGGATGCTGCTGCATGCCCTGCGTGAAGGAGCGGTCGAGCTTGAGGACGCTCACGGGGAGCCGCCGCAGGTTGGCCAGGTTCGAGTAGCCGGTGCCGAAGTCGTCGAGCGCTATGTCGACACCCATCTCGGCGAGTTGCCGGAGCGGCTTGAGGAGGTCCTCGTCCGCGCCGATCAACGCCGACTCGGTGACCTCCAGGCACAGCGCCTTCGGCTCCAGGCCGGAGCGCTCAAGGACGTCCACCGTGTCGGCGACCAGCCCCGGGTGGTGCAACTGGGTCGGCGACAGGTTGACGTTGATCCGCAGTGGCCGGCCGGTCCCGTCGACCGGAGCCTGCTCGTGCCAGAACCGGGCCTGCTTCACGGCCTCCTGGAGCACCCAGCGGCCCAGCGGCACGATCAGGCCCGTGTGCTCGGCGAGCGGGATGAACCGGTCGGGCCCGAGTACCCCGTGCTGCGGATGGCACCAGCGCACCAGTGCCTCCGCGCCGTACACACTGCCGTCGCCGAGGTGCACGAGCGGCTGGTACTCGATGAAGAACTCACCGCGCTCCAGCGCCGCCGGCAGCGCCGTGGTCAGCCCGTGCCGGGTGATCGCGCGGGCGTCCGCCTCCGCGTCGGCGAACTCGAAGCGGTTGCCGCCCGCCGCCTTGGCCCGGTACATGGTGATGTCGGCGCTGCGCAGCACCTCCGCAGAGGTCTGCTCCCCCGCCGCCCCCTCGACGATCCCGATGCTGCCCCGGAGGCTGATCTCGCGTCCTTCGAGTGTGACGGGTGCGGCCAGTACGCCCAGGATCCTGGCGGCGAGTTCGCGCACCTCGCGGGCGGTGTCGGCGCCCGTGGTCAGCGCCACGAACTCGTCGCCGCCGAGCCGGGCCACCATCTCGCCGGGCGCGGTGGCGCAGCTCTGCAGCCGGTCGGCGACCTCCACGAGCAGCCGGTCCCCTGCCGAGTGCCCAAGGCTGTCGTTGATCGCCTTGAAGCCGTCGAGGTCGAGGTAGCAGAGCCCGAAGCGGGCGCCTTCTCCAGCGGAGAGCGTCTTCTCCAGCCGCTCGAAGAAGAGCGTGCGGTTGGGCAGTCCGGTGAGCGCGTCGTGCGTGGCCTCGTAGCGGAGCCGGAGGTTGAGCAGCCGGCGCTCGGTGGTGTCCTCCATCAGTGCCAGCTGGTACTGCGGCTTGCCGTCGGCGTCCCGCAGCAGCGACACCGTGAGGTTGGTCCACAGGACGGTGCCGTCGTTGCGGAAGAACGGCTTCTCGACCCGGAAGTGCTCGCGGTCCCCGCGTACGAGCTCCTCGTGCAGCTCCCAGACGTTCGGCCGGTCCTCGGGGTGGGCCCACTCGCTGACCTTCCGGCCGCGGACGTGGTGCTCGAGTCCGCCGAACATCCGGGTCAGGGTGTCGTTGACCTCCAGTACATTGCCCTCGAGGTCGGCGATGCCGATGCCGACGGCGGCGCCCTCGAACACCGCGCGGAAGCGGGTCTCGGTCGCGTGCAGGGCCTGCATCGCGTCGCTGCGCGCCGCGAGCGCCGACCGGGCGATGGCCTCCTGCTCGGCGAGGGTGCGCTCGCGCAGCGCATGGGCGTAGCCGGCCGCCAGTGCATGCTGCAGCCGGGCGCAGCGGGCACGGTTGTCCTCGGCGGACTCCCGGCCGCCTCCGCAGTAGAGGACCAGATACGCGTCGACGACGCCGAGGGTACGGCTGAGCGCGTCCGGGTCGGTGCAGTGCGCGTCGACAAGGGCGGCCCCGACACGCTGGGCAGCGGCGGTGTCGAAGGGACGCGCGTGCAGCGCGTCGCGCAACTGCCGGGCCAGAGGGAGCAGATGCTGTTCGAACTCGGCTCTGGTCAGCGACGTGGCCGTCACCGGGAAGATCGCCCGGCTCCAGATCGTCGCGAACCGCTGGAGTCTGTCCTCCAGGCCGTCCGGGCCCGCCGTGGGCTCCGGTGCCTGCGCCGGCGCCATCACGCCTTGCGTCCCACCCCTGCGAAGCCGGCGAAGGCGTATGGGTCCTCCTGCTCGGTCGGAGCGTCGGGCCGCCATTTCGCCGTCGCCACGAGTCCGGGTTCGACCAGCTCGAACCCGTCGAAGAACCGAGCGACCTCCTCACGGCCGCGCATGATCAGCGGGTTGCGGATGTCCTTGTAGACCTCGACCGCGCCGCCCGCCTGCTCCTGGGGAAGGGGGATGCCTTCGTACGAGGCGTGGGTGACGAAGATGAGGCTGCCCGGCGCCAGCGCGTCACGCAACTCGGCGACGGCGCGCTGCGGTTCGTCGGCGTCGTCGATGAAGTGGAGTACGGCGACCAGGAGCAGGGCGACGGGCCGGTCGAGGTCGAGGAGACGGGCGACCTCGGGGCTGTCGAGGATCTCGCGAGGCTTGCGCAGATCGGCGCCGACGATCCCGGCTCTCTCGTTGCCCTCCAGCACTGCCTGGCTGTGCGCGACGGCGACCGGGTCGTGGTCGACGTAGACCACCCGGGCTTCCGGGTCCGCCTTCTGGGCCACTTCATGGACATTGCCGAAAGTGGGAATACCCGAGCCGATGTCGAGGAACTGGGTGACGCCCTCGCTCACGGCGAAGCGCACGGCACGGCGCATCACGGCCCGGTTCGCCTGCATGATCTTGGGCAGGCCCGGCATGAACTGCATGGCCTTGCGCGCCGCTTCCCTGTCGACCTCGAAGTTGTGCGAGCCGCCCAGGTAGTAGTCGTAAATGCGGGACACACTCGGCACCGATATGTCGATGCCCGGCGGGGCCCAGGCGGGACGCTCCATTGATTTCTCCAACAAGTCGCCACGGACGTACGGCCATGCGCATGGCCGGTGTTCGAGCCGAGGCTACTGATCGCCCGCCAAGAGGGCGAGCAGAAACGGAAATTACCGGTCCGTTCTTGGTCACACATGCCGTCGGCACGTGCGATCGGCCCGCCGTCACGCGGGGGGCGTGAACGGCGGGCCGACAGGGCCGGAAACGCTGCGTGGGGACTCTACTTGGACGCTCCGACCAGCTTTCCCTGGGGCGATACGGCGTACCAGGTACCGCCCACACCCTGGCCGTTGGTGTCACCGGGCTCGGAGTCGCCGGAGTAGGTGTAGATCGGCCAGCAGTCGATGGTCTGCTGCTCGATGCCGTCGGGCCGGTCGAAGGTGACGAAGCCCTTCTTGAGGATGCCCTCGGTGTCGTTCTTGTCGACCGGTTCGACGACCGGCCACTTCTCCAGGCAGGCACCGGTGCAGGCCGTCTTCATCGGCCAGGCGGAGTCCTTCTTGAAGCGGTAGACCGTCATGCCGTTCTTGTCGACGACGATGTCGCCGAGCTTGGGGTCCTTGCGGACGGAGAGGCCCGCGAGGTCGGCGGGCTCGCCGCCCGCCTCTTCCGCAGCGTCCCCGGCTCCGCCCGGTGCAGCCTTCTTTCCGTCGGGGGCCGAGGCGAACCACGTGCCGCCCACGCCCTGGCCGTTGGTGTCGCCGGGCTTGGTGTCCTTGACATAGCGGTACATCGGCCAGCCGCCGATGGTGAGCTGCTTGCTGCCGTCGGCCCGGGTGATCTCACCGATCACCGATTCGTCGGTGCCGGGTGCGGCGGTGACGTCGCCGGCCGCCACGACGGGCCAGGCCTTTGCGCACTCGCCTTCGCAGTTCGACTTCGGAGGGCTGGCCGTGTCCTTGTCGAAGCGGTAGAGGGTGAAGCCCTCGCTGTCGGTGAGGACCTTGCCGAGCTTCTTGCTGTCCACGACGGCGAGTTGACCCGCCGTCTTCGGGGCGGCCGCGGCGTCGGCGCCCGAACCGTAGTCGGAGCCGTAGCCGTCGGCGGCAGGCTGTTGCGCGGGATTGGCCGCACCGACCGCCTGACCATTGGGTGTTGCCGTGCCCTGGTCCTGACCGCACGCCGTCGTCAGCGCGAGTACGGCCGCTGCAGTCACCGCGAGCGAGGCGTTACGCCAGGTATTCATGTCAACTCCCGTTGTGCCTGGTCCCTGTTGTGGCGCCTGGGTGCGCCGTTCATGTCCCTAGGTACGGGCGGGAGGCTGCGAAGTGTTCAACGGCAGCGGAAAAATCTTCCGGAGCCTCAAACCCGGTCCGCCGACAACCCCACCATCAGGCGAATCGGCACCCGTTCGGGCGTGCCCGGGGCAGTTGTGGATCATGCTCACGGGCGTGTACGGATCGCTCCTCGTCGGACGGCTGTTGTCAGCCGCCGCACTCGCCTGGCTACTGGCGGCCCCGGTGCCCGCCGCTGCCGACAACTGCACGTACGCCTCGATCGGCGGCGACGGCTCGGCCTCGGCCGTGGCGGTCGCGGGCAGCGGCCCCTGTACGGCCGGCCCGTCGCCCGCCCCGAAGCCACCGCCACCGCCTCGGCCGGCCCCGCCGCCACCCGAGCCACCACCGCCTCCTCCGCCGCCACCTCCTCCACCACCGCGCGTCGAACCCGAGCCGGCCCCGCCCCCACCGCCGCCCCCGCCTCCGACGCCGTCACCCACGCCCACCGTGCGCACGGTCCCTTCACCGAGCCCGGTCGCGCTCCCCCGCTACCGCAGCCCGCAGCGCGAGGAACGGCGGAAAGGCCCGTCCCTCGTTTCCCTCACACTCCTGGTCACCGCCCCCGCGGTACTCGCCGCGGCCTTTCTGCGTCCCCGCTCCCGTTAGCCCTCGGAGGTATCTGTGTCGGAATGGGCCGTACTGACGATCGCGATGGCGGCCGCGTGCGCGGTCGTCCTGACCATCACGGTCATCAACCACCGCCGGATCGGCGATGACGACGACCCGTCGGAGACCCCCAGCGTCATCGAGTACATGACAATGATGATCGGCGTGGTCTACGCGATCGTGCTGGGCCTCGCCATCGCCGGCGTCTGGGAGGCGCGCAGCGCGTCCCAGGAGTCCGTGCGTCACGAGGCACAGGCGCTGCACGAGGTGTACGCCCGCGCCGAGGTGTATCCGGCCGACGTCCGTACCCGTATCCGGGACGACGTCGACGCGTACGTCAGCCACGTCGTCAACGACGAGTGGCCCGCCATGGTCGAGACGGGCAGCCTCACCGAGCAGGGCACCCGCCTTCTCGAGCAGGTACGGCGGGACGTGACGGACTATGTCCCGAAGACGGACCACGAGGGGCAGGCGTACCAGCCGCTCGTCGACCAGGTCGCGGCGGCAGATGACGCCAGGGGCGCCAGGGGCCAGGGCATCGAGGCGACGATGCCCGGCGTGGTGTGGTTCGGACTGATCACTGGCGCCGTGGTAACCGTTGGCCTGATCTTTACGCTCCAGATTCGCCGGACTTCCCGGGAACTCCTGCTCGCGGGGCTGTTCAGCGCCCTGATCGCTTTCCTCCTCTTCCTCATCTGGGATTTCGACGCGCCGTTCGGCCGTGGCATTTCGGCCACCGCGGCTCCGTTCATCACTCTCTTCCCGCAAATCCTCGACTGAGGGCGAGACACCCGGGTGGCGTACGGCCGATTCACCCGGACGTACGCCATCCGAGTTACACGCGTCCCCCATTCGCCCGTCGGAGATCGCGGGCGTGATAGGGCGCTCCTAGCGTTCCGGGTATCGAGGTGCATTCCCTGCCTTTGTGGAAACCCGTTCCGCAGCTGCTCCTCGGGGACCCGGAGGATTGCTCATGCGCGCGATACCAGTCGCGTCTGCCGCTCTGCTGGGAGCGGCCGCCCTCGCCCTCACCACTCCCTGGGCGACAGCCGACGGCACTGACGGCGCGGGCGGTGCACCCGGCGCGCCGCGCAAGCAGGCGTTCTCGTTCGCCGTCTCACCCAAGACCGTCGTCCCGGGCGGCCAGGTCACCCTGACCGTGTCCGGCTGCAACACCTCGGCCACGGCCTCCTCCGGCGTCTTCGACACCGTCACGATCCCGCCGGGTCTCACCGGCACGGCGACGGTCGACCGGGACGCCAGACGCGGTGCCGTGTACTCGGTGACGTTCACCTGCCGAGGCCAGTCGGGCACGACCGACCTGACCATCGCCGGCGGCACCGGCGTGGCGACGACACGCTCGACGTCCACCTCCACCGCCACCGCCGCCGCCTCCCCCCGGGCCCCCCAGGGCGTCAGGGGCGGCGTCGGCGGCAGTGTCGGGGGGGCCGACACATTCAAGATCATCACCGGTGGCGTGCTCGTGCTGGTCGCGTCCGGTGGCGTCTTCTACGTGGTGCGCAGGCACATGGGAAACCGTCTCCACTGAGCGCCTCGCCACCGAACCTCGGCCCACCGGCCCCAAGAACACGCAGCACAAGCCCGTCGCCCCGAGTCCTGGACCAGGACTCGGGGCGACGGGCGGTTCGGGCCGACCGGGAGGTTCGGCCGGTCATGCCTTTCCGCTGCTCATGCGACGGCGCCTGATGATGTATACGGCGCCGCCGACGGCCGCCGTGGCGACGAGCCCGCCGCCCACGGCCATCTCGGCGGTCGAGGGACCGTGCGAGCCGCCGAGGCCACCCCGCGCGCCTAGACCGGCGAGCACGGTGAAGGTCCGGGTGGCGACCCGATGGCTTTCGCTCTTGCCGTCGTGGCATCGGACGGCGAGGTTGTACACGCCCGGCGTCGCGTTGTCGTAGATGCGGGCCGTGGCGTCGGCCACGCCGCGGAAGTCGTCGCCGTGGTCACCACGGTCGTTGCCGTTGCCGCCGCGCCCCCGGTCGTTGTCGCGGCCGTTGTTGTCACGTCCGTTGTTGTCGCGGCCGTTGTTGTCACGTCCGTTGTTGTCACGTCCGTTGTTGTTACGTCCGTTGTTGTCACGTCCGTTCCCGTTGCCGCCCTGGTCACGGCCGTTGTTACCGTTCCCGTTCCCACCCTGATTGTTCCCGTTCCCGTTCCCACCCTGGTCACGGCCGTTGTTCCCGTTGCCGTTCCCGTTCCCACCCTGGTCACGGCCGTTGTTCCCGTTGCCGTTCCCGTTCCCACCCTGGTCACGGCCGTTGTTACCGTTCCCGTTCCCACCCTGATTGTTCCCGTTCCCGTTCCCGTTCCCGTTGCCGTTCCCACCCTGATTGTTGCCGTTCCCGTTCCCACCCTGGTCACGGCCGTTGTGGCCGTTCCCGTTCCCACCCTGATTGTTCCCGTTCCCGTTCCCGTTGCCGTTCCCACCCTGATTGTTGCCGTTCCCGTTGCCGTTCCCGTTCCCACCCTGGTCACGGCCGTTGTGGCCGTTCCCGTTCCCACCCTGATTGTTGCCGTTGCCGTTCCCGTTCCCACCCTGGTCACGGCCGTTGTGGCCGTTCCCGTTCCCGTTCTCGCCAGAGCCTTCGCCGAAGCCGCTCTCGTCCCAGTCATCGCCGTCGCTGCTCCGGACCCCGGCCCTGTCACGGGTCGCGCCGCCCACCGCACGCTCACCCTTCGAGCCGTGCCCGCCCCGGTTCCCGGAGAGGTTGGCCGTCGGAAAGGCGTTGGACCTCACGGTGCCGCCCTTGTCGCACCCGTCGACAAAGATGTTCAGGATCCCGCCCTGGTGGACCGCGGACGGGGAGATGTTGACGCTGGTGGGGCCGCTGCCACCCTCGTTGGCGGCGGTCAGCGGCGCTGACAGCCCAACGGCCGCGCATGCGGTGAAGGTCACCGCGAGTGTGCGTGAAGCACGCATGGTTGAACCTCCAGTGGAGACGCGCCCCGGAACGGTGCTCCGGGAGATTTGACGAGAACGCCCTCCACCACGAACACTCACCGGCCCGCACATTCGCCGCATTTTGGGACTGGTCCACCCCAGTGAGTCGACACGCCGACGTGAGCACCTCGTATCTGACGGAGTCGCAGGTCACAGACCGTCAGAGGCTCTTATATGACGAAGTACACGAATGGGTCACCCCAAGTGGCCGTACCACCCGTTCGCCCCTCTCCGGTCGCCGCCCGGCCCAGGCCTGCTTAGCGTGCGTGCAGACGATTGAGATGGGAGAACCATGGGCCGCCAGGACTACACCGGCGCACAGTCGAGGAGACGCTCACCCTGGGGCGTACTTGCTCTCGTCATGCTCACCGGCCTCGCTCTGGTCCGGAACGGTATCGATATGGGAATGGGGCCGCCCCAGCCGGCCGTCGCGGCCGCGCTGGACAGCCGCCGCCATGCGGATTCGGTCCCCCTGACGGGGCCCGTCGAGCCGCTGCCGTACGGCCCGGCGTCCCGGATCGCGATCCCCGCGCTCCGGGTCGACGCACCGATCATCGACGTCGGTCTCGACACCAACGGCTGGATCGAGGCCCCGCCCGCGCAGGACCCCAACCTCGCGGGCTGGTACCAGAACGGCGTCGCCCCCGGCCAGCAGGGCACCGCCGTGGTCGTCGGCCACGTCGACAACGCGGCCGGCCCCGCCGTGTTCTACGGTCTGGGCGCGCTCCAGAAGGGCCAGCATGTCGAAGTGACCCGCTACGACGGCAGGGTCGCGGTGTTCGAGGTGTACGGCGTGGAGGTGTTCTCCAAGGACGACTTCCCGGGCGCCCGCGTGTACGGCGACACCGGCACCCCGGAGCTGCGCGTCATCACCTGCGGCGGCGGGTACTCACGGGCCGGTGGCTACGACGGCAACGTCGTCGTCTTCGCCCGCATGATCTCGTCGCAGTGAGCGTTCGAGGGGCCGCCGGCTCGGCCCGCCGACGGCCCCTCGTCCTGCCTGCCGGTCACCGTGCACGCGCAGCGCCCGGCCCGCGTTCCTCAGCGCACCGGCACCCTGATCCGGTACCCGGACCGCAGCAGCTTCGGCAGGTAGCGGCGGAGTGCCGCCACGCTCTGCGAGCGGTCACCGCCCGCGTCGTGCGAGAGGACGACGGCGCCGGGCTCGGCCCCGCCCAGGACGCGGCTGACGATCTTTCCGGTGCCGGGCTCGCGCCAGTCGAGGCTGTCGATCGTCCAGGCGAGGGGCTCCATACCGAGTTCGGCGCCGATCTCGAACGAGTTCTTGTTCCATGCCCCGTACGGGGCGCGGTACCAGAGCGGCGGGCTGCCGAGCGTCTTCTCGATGATCTCGCTCGTGCTGCCCAGTTCGTCGCGGATGCGGGACGCGGAGAGCCTCGGCACCAGCGGATGCGACCAGGTGTGGTTGCCGATCACGTGCCCGTCGTCGGCCACCCTGCGCAGCAGGTCCGGGTGCTCCACCGCCATTTCGCCGCAGACGAAGAACATGGCCCGGACGTCGTGTTTGCGCAGAATCTTCAGGATGTCCGGCGTGTAGCGGGGGTGCGGGCCGTCGTCGAAGCTCAGCACCATGGAGCGGCCGAGTGCCGGCATGCGCAGAAACGGCTCTTGCCGGACCGGAGTCGCCGCCCTCATCAAGGGGTTGGGCACGAACGCCGTCATGGGCTGCAGCCTATAGGCCGAGGCTTTGGGCACCGTGGCTGCCGACTGTGGTCCCGCCGCCGCCTTGGGGTCCGCCGCCTGCGGGCCCGCCGCCGGCGCGGGGGTCGATGTCCGGTTCGGCGTGCGGGTGGCCTCCGTATTGAACAGGGGTGCGGCAGCGGCGGCCGCGACGCAGGCGGCGAAGCCCAGCACCGACCGTCGCGTCGGCGACTTCTGATCCTTCTCCATGAGCAATGGCTGCCACGGGTACCGTTCGGCGGGCCTCAGCAACACCGGTTCGGCGTACGAATGCACCCATTGGGAGCACCGGTCAGTACACCTGTCCGACAAGCCGTCCGAATGATCAGTGACGGCGCACCAGGGGGAACGGGAGGGTGTCACGGATGGTGAGCCCGGTCAGGAACATCACGAGCCGGTCGACGCCCATGCCGAGGCCGCCGGTCGGCGGCATCGCGTACTCGAGCGCGTCGAGAAAGTCCTCGTCGAGCTCCATCGCCTCGGGGTCGCCGCCCGCGGCGAGCAGGGACTGCGCGGTGAGGCGTCGCCTCTGCTCGACGGGGTCGGTCAACTCGGAGTAGGCGGTGCCCAGTTCCGTACCGAAGGCGACGAGGTCCCAGCGTTCGGCGAGGCGCGGGTCGCGGCGGTGCTGGCGGGTCAGCGGGGACACGTCGGTCGGGAAGTCCTTGTAGAAAGTGGGCAGCTGGGTCTTCTCCTCCACCAGCCGCTCGTACATCTCCAGGACGACATCGCCGCGCGTGTCCTCGGGGCTGTGCGGGACTCCGGCCAGATCGCAGAGCCTGCGCAGCGCGTCCTCGTCGGTGTCGGCGTCCACATGGTCGCCGAGCGCGTCGGACAGCGCGCCGTAGACCGTCTTGACCGGCCACGGCCCCGAGATGTCGTGGGCAGCGAGCTTCCCGTCCGCTCCCGCCTTGTGCGCGACAGGTGTGCCGAAGGCGGCGGTGGCGGCGCCCTGGATGAGTTCACGGGTGAGGTCGAGCATCACGTCGTAGTCGGCGAATGCCTGATAGGCCTCCAGCATCGTGAACTCGGGATTGTGCTTGTACGAGACGCCCTCGTTGCGGAAGGTGCGGCCCATCTCGAAGACCTTCTCCAGGCCGCCCACACACAGCCGCTTCAGGAACAGCTCGGGGGCGATGCGCAGATAGAGGTCCATGTCGTAGGCATTGATGTGGGTCGTGAAGGGACGGGCGTTGGCGCCGCCGTGGATCTGCTGGAGCATCGGGGTCTCGACCTCCAGATAGCCGCGGTCGAGCAGCCCCTGGCGCAGTGCCTGTACGGCGCTGGAGCGCGCGCGGACGACACTGCGCGCGTCGGGGCTGGCGACCAGGTCGAGATAGCGGCGGCGGACCCGGGCCTCGGGGTCGGCGAGTCCGCGTCGCTTGTCGGGCAGCGGGCGCAGGCATTTGGCGGTGAGCTGCCAGGCGGTGGCGAAGACGGTGGGTTCGCCGCGGTCGCTCGCGCCGATCTCCCCTGTTGCGGTGATGTGGTCACCGATGTCGGCGTCCCCGGTGAACGTGTCGAGGACGCCGGCGCCCGACGCCTCGCGGGTGAAGGCGATCTGGAGATCGCCGGACCAGTCGCGCAGCACGGCGAACACGACGCCGCCGAAGTCGCGTACAGCCATGATGCGCCCGGCGACGGTGACCTGGTCGCCGGTGCGGGTCCCGGGCACGAGGGACGGGTGTGCGGCGCGGATCGCGGCGAGCGTGCCGGTGCGTGCGGCGACGCCGACCGGGTAGGGGTCGGTGCCCTGCTCGCGCAGCCGCTCCAGCTTGCGATGGCGGATCCGCACCTGCTCGGGCAGTCTGCGCTCTCCCATGGGGCGTACGGTGTCGGGCCCGGCCAGCTCCAGCGCGTCGATCGCCGGCAGCCCCGCCGTGCCGGCCACGGGCGCGGCAACGCCGCGCTGTCGGCCCTTGCCCCAGCGTTTGCGCAGGCTGGGGACGGAGACGAAGCCCTCGGCGATCCCGGAGGCGAGTCCGACACGGGCGAGGGAGCCGGCTTCGCCGAAGCAGAGGAAGCGCGGGTACCAGGCGGGCTGGTATTTGACGTTGGACCGGTAGAGCGCCTCCAGCTGCCACCACCGGGAGAAGAACAGCAGAAGCCGGCGCCAGAGCCGCAGCACCGGTCCCGCACCGATCCTGGCACCCTCCTCGAAGGCCGAGCGGAAGACCGCGAAGTTGAGGGAGATCCGGCGGACGCCGAGCGTCGGGGCCTGGGCGCAGAGCTCGGCGACCATGAACTCCATGATGCCGTTGGGGGCGGTGTCGCGGTCGCGGCGCATGACGTCCAGGGAGATGCCGTCGCGTCCCCAGGGGACGAAGGAGAGCAGCGCGACGAGCCGGTCGTCGGCGTCGAAGGCCTCGACGAGGAGGCAGTCGCCGTCCTCCGGGTCGCCGAGCCGGTCGAGTGCCATGGAGAAGCCGCGTTCGGTCTCGGTGTCGCGCCAGGCGTCGGCCTTGTCGACGACCTGCTTCATCTCCTCGTCGGTGAGGGCGGAGTGGCGCCGGATCCGGGTGGTCGCGCCGAGTCTGCGGACGCGGCCCACGGCCTGCCGGGCGACCCGCATGTCACGCCCGTCCAGGTCGAAGCGGTCGACGTGCAGGATCGCCTCGTCGCCGAGCTGGATGGCGCCGAGCCCGGAGCGTGCGTAGGCCCTGGCTCCGTCCTCGGAGGCGCCCATGACGGCGGGCGCCCAGGCGTAGCGGCGGGCGACGTCCAGCCAGGCCTCGATCGCGGGGGTCCAGACCTCCTTGTCGCCGACCGGGTCACCGCTGGCCAGGGCGACTCCCGCCTCGACGCGATAGGAGACGGCGGCCTTGCCGTTGGGCGCGAAGACGACGGCCTTGTCGCGGCGGGTGGCGAAGTAGCCGAGGGAGTCCTGGGAGCCGTAGGCGCCGAGCAGGGCGCGGATGCGGGGCTCCTCGTCGCCGTGCAGGGCGGCTTCCATGCGCTGGGAGCGAAAGAGCGTACGGGCGGAGTTGAGCAGCGCGAGGGCGCCGAAGAGGCCGAGGAGGAAGAAGAGCGCGCGCGGCGGGGAGCCGTCGAACTGGGCGCCGGAGGCGAGGCCGCCGAGCACGCGGTTGGCGGACCAGAGCAGCCGCTGCTCCGGGACGAGGCTGCCCGGGAAGAGCTCGACGAGTCCCCAGCCGACGAGGATGCCGACGGCGAGTCCGACGATCAGGACAAGGACCGCGTGCCGCAGCGCGCCGCGCCGCGTCAGGGCGTAGAACTCGCGCCGGGCGACGACCAGGAGCGCGAGCGCGAGCAGGCACAGCACGAGGTTGGGGATCCACGCCCAGTCCCGCTGGAGGGCGAGCGTCAGGACGTCGGTGACGACGAGCAGTGCGAGATAGATGACGACCAGCCACCAGGCGGCCTTCTTCCGGGCGCCGATCGCTGCGGCGAGCAGCATCAGGAAGACGGCGTAGGCCAGGTTCGCGCTGACGGGTACGGCGACCTGGTCGAGAAAGGCGGAGACGGGGCTGAGCAGCCTGCGCAGGGGTGCGATCAGCGCGATCAGCGCGCAGTACACCCCGAGCACGGCGAAGAACACCGCGAAGCCGCCCGGCACCTTGCCGAGGAAGCCGCTTCGGGCCTTCGTCGCATGATCCGCCACGCCGACGCTCATGTTCCGCACTCTAGGGAGGCCGCCGCCCGGCCGCCTGTCGGGCGGGATAGCCTCGATGGTGTGACTGAGCAGCCCCAGGGGTTCGAGCGTGGCACCGACGGGCCGAAAGTGATCGTCGCGGGCGTGGACGGTTCCGACTCGTCGCTGCGGGCCGTGTCCTACGCGGCCGGTCTCGCCCGGCGGCAGAACGCCCTGCTCGCGATCGTGTACGTGCAGCCGCTGTTGTCCGCGGGCGCGGCGCTCGGCGCCCCGGTCGTGGACGCGACCGAGGAGATCGCTGAGGGCCTGGTCGCGGAGATCCGCGAGGCGGCGGAGCGGGTACGGGGCATCTGGAACGTGCGCTGGGAGTTCCACACCTTCCGGGGCGATCCCTACAACGGACTGGTGAGGGCCGCCGACGAGCTCAAGGCGGACGCGGTGGTGGTGGGCGCGTCGGAGTCGGCGGGGCACCGGATCATCGGCTCGGTGGCGGTGCGGCTCGTCAAGGCGGGGCGCTGGCCGGTGACAGTGGTTCCGTAATCGGTCCGGAATCATCACTTCCGCTGCCGCATGTCGCCTTCCGTCCCCCGCTCCCCTGGTCCATCATGAGCCGCCGTTGTCCGACAGCGGTCTGCGAAGAGGTGACTCATGGCAGGGCTCCGGATGGGACAGGGCGTACTGCGCCGCAAGCCCATCGAACTGATCGAAGAAGGTCCCCCGGGCGAGCAGCTCACGAGAACTCTGGGCCTCGGGCAGCTCACGGCCATCGGCATCGGCGGCATCATCGGGGCCGGGATCTTCGCCCTGGCCGGAGCGGTCGCCAACGGCACGGCGGGCCCTGCGGTCCTCATCTCGTTCCTGATCGCGGGCGTCGCCAGCGCCGCCGCCGCCTTCTCGTACGCCGAGTTCGCCGGCATGATCCCCAAGGCGGGATCGGCGTACACGTACGGCTACGCGGTCCTCGGTGAGCTGGTGGGCTGGTTCATCGGCTGGGACCTGCTGCTGGAGTACACGGCGATCGTGGCAGTGGTCGCCATCGGCATCTCCGGCTACTTCGGCTTCCTGCTCAACGCGCTGGGGCTGGAGCTGCCCGCATGGATGCTCGGCGCACCCGGCACCGGCGAGGGGCACCAGGTCGACCTGTTCGCGTCGGTGCTCTGTCTGTTCATCGCGTACCTGCTCACGCTCGGGATCAAGAGCGCGGCCCGCTTCGAGACGGTCGTCGTGGTGCTGAAGGTCCTGGTCGTGCTGGTCGTGATCGTCGTCGGCTTCTTCTACATCGACACGTCCAACTACAGCCCGTTCTTCCCGTTCGGCATCAGCGGGGCGTTCACGGGTGCGGCGACGGTCTTCTTCGCGGTGTTCGGGTACGACGCGATGTCGACGGCGGCCGAGGAGTCCAAGGACGCGCAGCGCCACATGCCCAAGGCGATCATCTACTCGCTGGCCATCTCGATGGTGCTGTACGTGCTGGCGTGTCTGGTGCTGACGGGCATGCAGAACTATCAGGACATCGACCCGGAGAGCGGGTTCTCCACGGCCTTCGAGTCGGTGGGTCTCGAAGGGCTCGCGAACGTCATCGCCGTGGGCGCGATCATCGGCATCCTCACCGTCATGTTCACGTTCATGCTCGGGGTGACCCGGGTGTGGTTCGCGATGAGCCGTGACGGGCTGCTGCCCCGCTGGTTCGCGAAGACCCATCCGACGAAGCATGTGCCGGTACGAGTGACCTGGATCGTCGGTGTGGGATCCGCGATCATCGCCGGATTCCTGCCGATCGGCGAGGCGGCGGAGCTGACCAACATCGGCATTCTGCTGGCGTTCGTCGTGGTGTGCATCGCGGTGATCGTGCTGCGCTACAGGCGTCCGGAGCTGCCGCGGTCTTTCCGCTGCCCCGGCATGCCCTTCGTGCCGGCCATCGGTGTCGCGTTCTCGATCTGGCTCATCACGTTTCTGGCGTGGCAGACATGGGCGCGGTTCGCGGTGTGGTTCGCGCTCGGCCTGGTCATCTACTTCGCGTACTCCTACCGGCATTCGGCACTCGCGAAGGCGGAGGCGCCGGCCGGGCCCGGGGCGGGTCCCGGATCGGGGAGCGGGACCGAGGCCGGTCCCGGGCCGCAGTGACCCGAACCGCCCGAGTGAATGGCCCGAGCGCCGGCTTCGGGCGGCGGTGTCAACGCCCCATGACGAGGCCGTCCGTGGCGCCCCCGCGACTCAGGACGACGTCGCGGATACGGTCGCGCACGGCGGTGAGTCGCTCGGCACCGCCGTCGATCGCCGCGTTGAGGTTGACCACGCGACCGGCGGCCGTGTCCATCCACTGCGGGATGAACTCGGCCCTGGTCACCTCCCACCTCCCGCCGGGACGGGCGGGCGGCGCGAAGGTGAAGCGGCCGATGGTGCTCTGGTTGCCGCGCGGGTCGTGTTCGCCCTCGTGGTTCGTCATCGGACCGGCGACCTGGTCGCCCATGCCGTAGACGACCCAGGTGCCGTTGACCCTCTCGTACGCCTGAGGGACGTGGGCGTGGGTGCCGACGACGAGGTCGATGTCGGGACGGTCCGCGGTGCGCGAGGCGGTGAGGGCGCGACCGAGCCGCAGTTGGCGCGCGTCGGGGGCGGTCTGCCATTCCGTGCCCCAGTGGAGGCTGACCACGATGACGTCGGCGCCGGCCCGGCGGGCGGCGCGCGCATCCTCGACGATCTTCCGCTCGTCGATCAGATCGACCGCCCACGGCTGTCCCGCCGGGAGCGGGTAGCCGTTGGTGCCGTACGTGTACGCGAGCTGAGCGATCTTGGCGGTTCCCGCGCGCAACCAGGCCGGCTCCCGGGCCTCGGCCTCGGTGCGGGCCGAGCCCGCGTGCTCGATGCCGGCACGGTCGAGGGCGTCGAGCGTGCGCCGCAGCCCCTCGGCACCGTCGTCCAGCGTGTGGTTGGAGGCGGTGGAGCAGGAGTCGTAGCCGGTGGCGCGGAGGGCTTCGGCGATCTGGGGCGGGGAGGTGAAGGCGGGGTAGCCGGTGTAGGGCCCGTCGTCGTCGCCGTACACCGTCTCCATGTGGCAGATGGCGACGTCGGCGCCGGACACGACGGGAGCGACGCCCGCGAGCATGGGCCGGAACTCGTAGCCGTCGCCCCCTGCGGCCTCCTTCGCCTGCCGGATGACCGAGTCGTGCGGGAGTACGTCACCGCTGGCGACGAGCGTGAAGCCACGAGGGGCCGGGGAGTCGGGTGTGGTCGCCGGCTCGGGGACGGCCTTCGGGACAGGACGGCGGCTTCCGGTGGCTCCGGGCTCGTGGGTGGCAGGACGGGCGCTCCGGGCCCGGTCGGGGCCGCCGCCGCAGCCCGCCGACGGCGCGAGCAGTGCGATGGCCAGGACCACCGCCGTCCGGCGTACGCGTGGGCTCATCGGCGGCTCCGTTACAGGGGACTCAACGGTCAGTCAATCATCAAAGCCGTCAATATGACTTACCCAACCAGAACGGACTACTCCCTTCCGGTCGACCGTTCTCCCTCCCGGTCAACCGTTCGCCGAACCATTCGCCGAACAGTGCGACCGCTCAACGCACGCGCCGGCACAACGCCTGTCCCTCCGCGCCCCGATGCGTTCGTATACGCCACGTAGCAGCGAACTCTCCGGACTACTGTGCGAAAGGATGCCGACGATGGCGACGGCGACCGCGACGGTGACGAGCGCGACGGCGACGACCGACGAGCGGGCCCTGGCTGAGCTGCAGCGCGAACACGGTCCCGCCCTGCTGAGCTTCCTCAGCGGCCTGACGTACGGCGACCAGCAGCGTGCCGAGGACCTCCTCCAGGAGACCCTGGTCAGGGCGTGGCAGCATCCCGAGGCGTTCGAGGGACCGTACGAGTCGATGCGGCCGTGGCTCTTCACGGTCGGCCGACGGCTCGCGATCGACGCCCGCCGCTCCCAGCTGGCGCGCCCCACCGAGATCGGCGACGCCGTCCTCGCCACCACCGCGGACCCCGCGGACGCCGCCGACCGCACGGTCGCCGTGCTCGACGTCCGCACCGCGGTGCAGTCGCTGAGCCCCCAGCACCGGGCCGTGCTGGTGCAGATCTACTTCCAGGGCCGGAGCGTGGCCGAGGCCGCCGAGGCGCTGGGGATTCCGGCGGGGACGGTCAAGTCGCGCTCGTACTACGCCCTGCGACAGCTGGCCCGCTGTCTGCCCGGCTACAGCCGCGCGGCGGTCTCCGCCGCCGCCTGACGGCCAGGACCGGGTCACTTCAGTCTCCGCCGCCCCTTCGGAAGCCTGGCCCCCTGGGGACACGGCTCGGCGTCCCACGGATTCGAAATCTGCCGCTCGAGTTGAGTAAAGAGGGACCCTGACGCGTGTCTCCCGGTGGAGGCTCGTCGTCGACAGCCGTACGGAGCACGTCCGGGAGAAGGTGGAGAGAGTGCTGCCCGAAAGTACGAACGGCACCGGCGGAGGCGGTCTGGCGGTCCCCATGGCCTGGCTGTGCGCCGAGTACATAGCCGACGAGGTGCTGCGCACCGGCGGCCTTGTGGAGACCGGTTCGCTGGAGTTCAGAGCCGGCCGCGAGACCCTCGCCCTGACGGTCTATCTCTGCGAGGGCCCCGAGGAGCCGGAGCTCGTCCGGACGGTGTCCCGCCTCGACGAGTGGCTGTCGCGCACGGCGTACGGGCACCCCTGGCCCGAGTGGGTACGCGAACGGATGGCAGCCCGGGAGGCCTTCGAGCGGGACGTCACAGAACCCGACCCGGACCTGGCGCTGGCACGGGATGCCTGGCGGTGGCTGGAGCGGACCGAGCTGCTCGTCGCCGACCTCGGCGACGAGTCCGGGCTCTGGCACCCGGCCCTGCCGCTGGAACCGGCGGTGGACGAGTCGGCGCAGGTGTGGACGCCGGCGTGGCGGCTCGGGCTGCCGCTGGGACATCTGGCCATCCACCTGTACTGAGCCGCGCCACCCGCAGGCTCAGCGCCCGCCGGAGTTCTTGTGCACGCCCGCCCGGTACTTGGGGATCCGCACGGTGATCTTCGTGCCGGCCCCGATGCCCGTCTCGATGACGAGGCCGTGGTCGTCGCCGTACACCTGCCTCAGCCGCTCGTCGACGTTGCTCAGTCCGATGCCCGACGACCTGGTGACCTCCCCCTCGAGGATGCGGCGCAGTTCGGAGGGGTCCATGCCGACGCCGTCGTCCTCGATCGTGACGACCGCCTCGGCGCCCGCGTCCTGTGCGGAGATCGAGACCCGGCACTCTTCCCTGGAGTCCTCGAGGCCGTGCTTGACGGCGTTCTCGACGAGCGGCTGGAGACAGAGGAAGGGCAGGGCGACCGGCAGCACTTCCGGCGCGATCTGGAGGGTCACCTTGAGCCGGTCGCCGAAGCGCGCGCCGGCGAGCGCCAGGTACTGCTCGATGCAGCGCAGCTCGTCGGCAAGGTGCGTGAAGTCGCCGTGCCTGCGGAACGAGTAGCGGGTGAAGTCGGCGAATTCCAGGAGGAGTTCACGGGCGCGCTCGGGGTCGGTGCGGACGAAGGAGGCGATGGCGGCGAGCGAGTTGAAGATGAAGTGCGGGGATATCTGGGCGCGCAGTGCGCGGATCTCGGCCTCGATGAGCCGCGTACGCGACCGGTCGAGCTCGGCCAGCTCCAGCTGTACGGACACCCAGCGGGCGACCTCCGTGGCGGCCCGTACCAGCACCGCCGACTCCTTCGAGCCGTAGGCGACGAGCGCGCCGAGCACACCCTCCTCTCCGGTGAGCGGGGCGATGACGGCCCAGCGCAGCGGGCACTCCAGATCCTCGCAGTCCGTGCGGATGCTCTGGCTGCGCCCCGAGTCGAGGACGCCGGTGACGCGCCGCATCACCCGCTCCTCGTGGTGGTCACCGCCGAGTCCGTCCCAGGCGAGGACCGTGTCGCGGTCGGTGAGGCACAGCGCCTCGGTGCCGAGCAGGGAGCGCAGCCGTCGGGCCGCCTTGCGGGCGGTCTCCTCGGTGAGTCCGGCGCGCAGCGGCGGGGCGGCGAGGGAGGCGGTGTGGAGGGTGTGGAAGGTGGCCCGCTCGACCGGGGTGCCGAGGTCGAGGTCGGGGTCGGTGTCGCGCCGGGCCGTGAGCCGGCCGAGCCCGAAGCCGGCCGCGAGCAGTACGGCAGCGGCCGCACCGAGCGCCGCCAGCGCCATCGCCGTCATCGATCCGCTCCTTCGGGCTGCTGCCGGCCGACCAGGTCCTCGGGCAGATGGAGGCGTGCCAGGGTGGCGGCCGCCCCGGACGGTACGTACCGGGGCGTCGCGAGCGACACCACCACCATGGTGAGGAAGCCGAGCGGCACCGACCAGACGGCCGGCCAGGCCATCAGCGTGTGCGGCCAGCCTTCGGGGGCGAGCCCGGCGCGGGTCGCCATGACCGCGGTCAGCGCCGCCCCACCGCCGACGACGAGCCCGGCCGCGGCGCCCGGTGGCGTGAGCCGCCGCCACCAGATGCCGAGGACGAGCAGCGGGCAGAACGAGGACGCCGAAACGGCGAACGCCAGTCCGACCGCGTCCGCGACCGGCACATTCTTGGCGACGACGCTCACGGCGAGCGGCACCGCCATCGCGACGACGGTCGCGAGCCGGAAGTGCCGCACGCCGCGCGAGGGAAGCACGTCCTGGGTGAGGACTCCCGCGACGGACATGGTCAGTCCGGACGCGGTGGACAGGAACGCGGCGAACGCGCCGCCCGCCAGAAGCGCGCCGAGCAGATCCCCCGGGATGCCGCCGATCATCCGCTCCGGAAGGACGAGCACGGCCGCGTCGGCCTGGCCGGTGAGGGCGAGTTCGGGTGCGTAGATGCGGCCGAGCGCTCCGTAGACGGGCGGAAGCAGGTAGAAGGCGCCGATCAGGCCGAGCACGACGAGGGTGGTGCGGCGCGCGGCGCGCCCGTTGGGGCTGGTGTAGAAGCGGACGGCCACATGGGGCAGTCCCATGGTGCCGAGGAAGGTCGCGAGGATCAGCCCGTACGTGGCGTACAGCTGATAGCCGTCGCGGCCGCCCGCGAGCGGCTGGGACCAGCTGAACGGGTCGGTCCCGGTGGAGGCCCGCTCGGGTACCTCGGACCCGCGGAGGAAGCTGAGGCGGGTCCCGGCGTCGATGCGGTGCGTGCCCGCGTCGAGGGTGAGCCGGTCCTCGTCGTGCCGGGTGCCGTCGATGCTGCCGAGGACGCCGACGGTGAGCGGCTGCTCCAGCTCGACCCGTACGGTGTCGTCGATCCGTACGACGGTGTGCTCGCGGAAGACGGTGGGCGCGTCGAACCGGGCGCGTGGCGCGTCGTCGCCGAACCAGGCCGCGGCGAGGAAGAGCGCGGGCACGAGGAGTGCGGTGAGCTTGAGCCAGTACTGGAATGCCTGGACGAACGTGATGGAGCGCATCCCGCCGGCGGCGACCGCTCCCGTGACGACGACGGCCACGACGAGTCCGCCGACCCAGTCCGGCGCGCCGGTGAGGATCTCCAGGGTGAGTCCCGCGCCCTGGAGCTGCGGCAGCAGATAGAGCCAGCCGATGCCGACGACGAAGAGGCTGGCGAGGCGGCGCACGACGGCCGATTCGAGCCGTGCCTCGGCGAAGTCGGAGAGGGTGTACGCCCCCGAGCGGCGCAGCGGGGCGGCGACGAGCACCAGGAGGACGAGGTATCCGGCGGTGTAGCCGACCGGGTACCAGAGCATGTCGGGGCCCTGGAGGAGGACCAGTCCCGCGATGCCGAGGAAGGAGGCGGCGGAGAGGTACTCGCCGCTGATGGCGGCCGCGTTCAGACCGGGCTTGACGGTGCGCGACGCGACGTAGAAGTCGGAGGTGGTGCGGGATATGCGCAGGCCGAGGCCGCCTATGAGGACGGTCGTGAGGACGACGAAGGTGACGGCCGTCACCGCGTAGGTCTGGTTCACCGGCTGTTCCCCACGAGCGGCGTCAGCGGCCTTCGACGAGCCCGGTGAAGTCGCGTTCGTTGCGCTCCGCCCGGCGGACGTACCAGCGCGCCACGAGCCACATCACCGGATAGACGACCACGCCGAGCACCACCCAGACGAACGGCTCGGGCGAGGAGAAGGAGCCGAGTACGGCCGCGGGGAACGCGAACAGCAGCGGGAGGGTGCCGACGAGGAGGGCGAGCGCGCCGAGGGCGTACAGGCCCGTGCGCAGTTGGCTGCGCATCAGGGAACGGACGTACACGGTGCCGAGCGGCGTCTGCTCGCTGATCTCCGAGCGGGCAGGGGCATGGCCCGGCCTGCGGCGGGCTCCTCGCGGCACACCCGTGACCACCTCACGGCGGGGTGGCTGCTCTGCAGACATCGTCGTCCGCTCCCGGCATCTCTCGTCGATTCGGCTCGTTCGGACAGGGGTCCGAGGATCTACGGAGTCTATGCAGCGGCCTTGACGGAAGGTAGGCACCGGATGGTCTCGTCCCGGTCTCGGTGGGCCGTGTCCCGGCCTCGGACAGATGGTCCAGGCCGGTCCGGGGATCACTGCCCGGCGCGCTGGCGGGTGCAGTCGGCGAGGGCGATCTCCAGTTCGACGTACGACTCCTCGGCACGGCGGAACGCGACTTCGAGGGCGGCTTCCGCCCGCGTGCCGACGAGCCCCTGCGCGGACTCCTGGATGTCGTAGAGCACGTCGGCCCAGCGGCCGGCCGCGCTTCTGGCCCTGGCGAGGAGCGCCTCGACGTCGTCCGGACCGGCGCGCCGCATCTCCTGCAGACCGCTGAGCTCGTGCAGCAGCACTTCGATATCGCCCATCAGGCCCCTTCTCCCCTTCCCGATCAAGGGTAGGCGGGCCCGGAGGCCGGCAGCACCGATCGCGGTCGCCGCTCGGCCAGTGGCCCGGCCCGTCGCCGTACGGGCCGGGCGGGACGACCAACGGCGGCGCGCAGGCGCCGAACGGTCCTCAGCGGCGCGCGTGGCGCATGAGCAGATCGCGCAGCTGGCGCGCGTGGCGGCGGCTGACCGCGAGCTCCGCGCTGCCCACCCGGACGGTGGTGGCCCCGGCGTCCAGGCGCAGTTCGTCGATGCGGCCGAGGGCGACGAGATGGCTGCGGTGTATACGGACGAATCCGCGGGACGCCCAGCGCTCCTCGAGCGTCGAGAGCGGGATCCGGACGAGATGGCTGCCCTCCGCCGTGTGCAGTCGGGCGTAGTCGCCCTGGGCCTCGACGTACGCGATGTCGTCGATCGAGACGAACCGGGTGACCCCGCCCAGTTCCACCGGGATCTGATCGGGGCCTCCGCCGGGCACGGCCGTCCCCGTCACGGCGGGCGGTGAGTGGGTGTGCGCGGGCTGGGGTACGGGCACGGAGAGCCGGGGCTCGCGCGTCGAATCGGCCAGATCGCTGACCCGGCGCACCGCCTCGGCCAGCCGTTCCCTGCGCACCGGCTTCAGGACGTAGTCCACGGCCTTGAGGTCGAAGGCCTGCACGGCGAAGCCTTCATGGGCGGTGACGAACACGATCAGCGGGGGCCTGGCGAAACCCGCGAGCAGCTTGGCCACGTCGAGCCCGGTCAGCCCGGCCATGTGGATGTCGAGGAAGACGACGTCGATGGCGTCGTCCCCGTCGGGTCCCGCGTCGAGGGCGCGGCTGATGCGGCGCAGCGCCTCGGTGGCGTCGGTGGCCCCTTCCGCACTGCGCACACGGGGGTCGGAGCGCAGCAGATACAGGAGTTCCTCGAGAGCCGGTTTCTCGTCGTCGACGGCCAGTACGCGCAGCATGCTGCGGAGTTTAGGCGCGGGAGGGGCGCGGGACCACGGGTCGGCGGGGGCTACCGGGCCACCGTGGACTCCGGCCCTACGGGGCGCCGGTGCCCGGAGGCCCGGCACCGTCCTCGGGGACGTCGTGGCCGCCGAGGCCGGCCGGGCCGTCGATCCGCTCGATGCCGTCGAGCAGGTCCTCCACCGTGACCGCCGCGAGCAGCGCCCGTGCGTCGGCGAGGTCGAGGCACGCCGTCCGGCACGGGTCGCAGCAGGCCAGATGACGGGCGACGCCCGCGTCCTCCTCGGGGGCGAGCGCGCCGAGCACGTATGCGCCGAGCAGCAGCTCCACATGTGGGCTGCCGGAGGGTGGCACGGTCATGAGTTTCCCCGTTTCTCCACCTGTCGCATGAGCGCGGACGGTTCTTTCTGCGTATTCCAGAGCGACACCACAACACACTACGTACACGACAGCACACGCGAATCGAGGAATGGCCCATGAATCTGCGGGAGCGGCACCGGGACGTGGCCGCCTATGCGCTGGGCATCCTCGATCCCTCGGACGCGTTCCGCTTCGAGGAGCATCTGTCGGAGTGTGTCCTGTGCGCCGTGCGGCTGGCAGATTTCACGCCGACCGCGTCGGCACTGGCCGAGCTCGCCTGTCCCGGTCCCGGGCGCGGGCCGACTCCGGCGCCGTCGCCGAAGCTGCTCGACCGGCTGCTCCACGAGGTCGCGGCACGGCGCCGGCGCAGCTCCCGCCGCAGGCTGCGGCTGGTGGTGGCGGCCGCGGCGCTGATCGTGGCGCTGCCCGCCGTGACGCCGTCCCTGGTGGACGGTGACGGCGCCCGGGGCGGCGGTCCCGATGCGCGGATCGCCGCCACGGACGCGGCGACTGGTGTGTACGGCGCCGTCGATCTCCGCGCAGCGGACTGGGGCACCTCCGTCACCCTCCGCGTGGCACGGCTGCGGGGGCCGCGGACCTGCGAACTGGTCGTGGTCGGCAGGGACGGCAAGGAGCACAGGGTCACCACCTGGTCGGTGCCGAGCGGCGGCCACGGCGTCCCCGGCTCGCCCGGGGACGGGAGTCCGCTGGACCTCGAGGCGGCGACGGCGCTGCGACCGGACGAGATCGACCACTTCGAGGTCCGCACGGTGCGCGGTGCACGGCTCGTGACGTTGAACGCCGGCCACTGACCCCGCTTGTGGCCCGTGACCCCGTGTGCGGCTCGGCCCCGGATCACTTGAGCAACCGGGACATCCGTCGGTCGGCGAGCGGTTTGCCACCCGTCTGGCAGGTGGGGCAGTACTGCAACGACGAGTCGTGGAACGAGACTTCGCGGATGGTGTCGCCGCACACCGGACAGGGCTCGCCGGTGCGCCCGTGCACCCGCAGACCGCTCTTCTTCTCGGACTTGAGATTCCCGGCGGCAAGCCCGTGCGAGCGTTTGACGGCATCGGTGAGCGTCGTGCGCATCGCCTCGTAGAGCCCGGCGATCTCGTCCTCGGTGAGTTTCGACGTGAGTTTGTACGGTGACATCTTCGCGGCGTGCAGGATCTCGTCGCTGTAGGCGTTGCCGATTCCCGCGATGAGGCTCTGGTCGCGCAGTGCGCCCTTGATCTGGCGGCGTTCCCCTGCGAGCAGCGCCGCGAAGGCGTCCCGCCCGAAGCCGTCGGCGAGCGGGTCGGGGCCGAGCCTGGCGACGCCGGAGACCTCGGACGGGTCCCGTACGAGGTGGACGGCCAGCCGCTTCGTCGTTCCCGCCTCGGTCAGGTCGAATCCGTCGCCACCGGTGAGCGCGGCGCGCAGGGCGAGCGGGCCCTTGCCGGGGCGGGGCACTCCGGACGGCAGCACGTCCTTCCACTGGAGCCAGCCGGCCCTGGCGAGGTGGAAGACCAGGTGCAGCCCGCCCGTCGTGGCGACGTCGAGGAACTTGCCGTGCCGGTGCACGGCGGCGACCTGCGTGCCCTCCAGGGCGGTGAGCGGAGGGTCGTACGTCTTGAGGACACTGATCGCCACCGGCAGGACCTTGGCGATCTCCTTGCCGACCAGGTGGTCGTCGAGGAAGCTTCGGAGCGCGTCGACTTCGGGCAGTTCCGGCATGGCTCCAGCCTGCCGTACGCGGCCGCGTGCGGCGAGCCTGTCCGGGGATGCCCCGGGCCCCGTTCGCGAGGGATCCGCCCTCGATTCGGAGCCCGTCCCGCGATTGAGGACGGACTACCGGTCCGCCGGACGGCACCGGCCGCCTGACGGCGGCTGAGGGCTCGCCCCTCACGCCGCGGCGCCCCGCCCTCGCCCTCCTATCGGATCAGCGCCAGCAGGGCCGCGAGTTCGTCCTCCGTGCTGCGCGCGAGGCGGTCGACGTCCGGAAGCGCCTTGCCGTCGGCGACGAGGCCGACGTGCACGTGCCCCCCGTACGTCGTCATCGCGACGGCCAGCGACTGGCCGCGGGCGAGCGGAGCCATCGGGTACACCTCCCGCAGCGGGCAGCCGCCGAGCGACAGCGCCGACCGCGGCAGCGGCACGCTCGTCACGAGCACGTCGAAGAGCATCCGGGCCGCGTTCCCGGCCAGCGGCGCGCCGAAGCGGTGTGCGAGCGGCGGCAGTTGGTCGGCGAGGACAGCGACCGCGCCGGCACCGCGCAGCGGGCCCGCGGCCTTGTTGCGGTCCATGGCGGTCCGGACCGTGTAGAGCCGGACCCAGGGGTCGGGCTCGGTGACGGGCAGCCCGAGCAGATAGGCCGAGAGCTTGTTGCCGGAGCCGGGCCCGCTGCCCGGCCGGCGCCTCGACACCGGGACGAGGGCGCTCGGGTCGCTGAGCGGCAGCGTGTCCCCGCGCTCGGTCATCCAGCGGCGCAGCGCCCCCGCGACGGTCGCGAGGAGCACGTCGTTCGCGGTTCCGCCAACGGTCCTGCGTACCTGCTGGACGTCGTCCAGGGAGAGCACGGACGTGGCGAGACGGCGTGTGCCGCTGGAGGTGGCGCTCAGCGCCGCGGCGCCCCGCGGATCGAGCCGGCCCGCCCGGGCGAGCGAGGCACCGACGAGGGAGGCGCCGACGCCGACCGCCCGGCCGAGGTCCTCGATCCGGCCGCGGGCCATCCCGGCGACCTGCCAGGGTCCCGGCAGCCAGGAACGGGGAGGCACACTGCGGGGCTTCCGGCCGCTCTTGCGGCCGCGTGCCGCGCGGGTGCCGGCGATCTCGTCGAAGATCCCGGCGCCGATGGCGACGGCGCGCATCCCGTCGGCGAGTGCGTGGTGCAGTTTGACGAGCACACCGAACGGGTCGCCGGGACCACCCGTCAGCAGGTACATCTCCCATGGCGGCAGCCCGCGTTCCAGCGGACGCTCCATCAGTTCTCCGGCGAGCCGGGTGGCGGTCTCGGCGAAGTCCCCTGCCGGGAGCCGCACCTGGCGGACGTGGCGGCGCACGTCGAAGTCCTTGTCGACGGCCCAGGCGGCTCCGCCGACGGGCAGGAGGACGTCCCGCACCCGCATCCGCAGCCGGGGGATCGCGGCGGCGCGGGTGGCGAGCAGCTCGAGGATCTCCTCGCTGCCGCGCTCACCGGCCGAAGGCTGGGCGAAGAAGGCCAGCGCGCCGAGGTGCATCGGGTGGTCGGCGGTCTCGAGGTGCCAGAAAGCCAGATCAAGGGGTGCGAGAGGCTCAGCGCTCAAGGGGGTCCTCGTGTACGGGAAGGCCGGAAGACAGGACGTCGGGAAGTACGGAGGCGGAAGGTACGGACGCGGAAGGTGCGGAACAGGAAGACAGGTATATGCAGTCAATCGCCTGCGATCGGTTACGGTCAAGCACAGGAACGTTACATACGGTTACCGTTCGGTAGTGGTGAGGTTGCCGAGCGGCCATGGAGGCGGGCCGGAACGATGAACTCGCACCACACACACTTGCCGCTGCCGCGCGACTCCACACCCCAGACGTCCGCCAGCCGGTCCACCAGCATCAGCCCCCGTCCCGAGACCCCGGACTCGCCCGCCTCCCTGCGGCGCGGCAGGGCGCTGGACGGGTCCTCGACCTCGATCCGCAGCCGCCGCTCCGGCCCCGGCAGCACGCGTGCGGTCACGATGGCGCCGCCGTCCGTGTGTATCAGGGCGTTGGTGATCAGCTCGTCCGCGACGAGCTCGATCTCGTCGGACCGGTCCCCCGCACCCCAGGCCCGTACCGCAGCCCGGATCATGTGCCGGCCGGAGCTCAGCGCCTCCGGGTCGTTCTGGGCGACGTGCTGCTGCAGCCTGCCGCCGGCCTGCGGGGCGCAGGCGCCGTGGCGGCGCAGCAGCAGCAGCGCCACGTCGTCCTCGCCTCCCCGCTCGTCGACCTCCTCGCAGAGCCGGTCGGCGAGCAGCTGGAGGTTCCTGGGGCCGCTGCGGATCGCGGCGGTGAGCAGCTGCATGCCGTCGTCGAGGTCGGAGCCCGGCTGTTCGACGAGCCCGTCGGTGTAGAGCAGGAGGGTCTGCCCGGGGTCGAGTTCGACGGTGGCGACGGGGTACTCGAGCCGGCCGAACTCGGCGGAGAGGCCGAGCGGCAGCCCACCGTTCACCGGAATGCGGCGGCAGTGTCCGTCGTCCTCGCGCAGCAGCGGATCGATATGTCCCGCCCGCACTATCTGGACCACACCGGTCGTCAGATCGGCCTCCGCGTAGATGCAGGTGGCGAAGCGTTCGGTGTCGAGTTCGTGCAGGAAGACGGAGGCACGGGCCATCACCGTCGCCGGGGTGTGCCCCTCGGCGGCGTACGCGCGCAGCACGATGCGCAGCTGGCCCATCACCGCTGCGGCGTGCGTGTCATGGCCCTGGACGTCGCCGATGACCGCGCCGACGCGGCCGCCGGGAAGCGGGATGATGTCGTACCAGTCGCCGCCGATGTCGCGGCCGAGACGGGCCGAGCGGTAGCGGACGGCGATCTGCGCGCCGGGCACGGACGGGATCCGGCGCGGCAGCATCGCCTGCTGCAGCCCCTCGGCGAGGTCGTGGTCCTGCTCGAAGAGGACGGCTCGCTGGAGGCTCTGCGCGATGCTGCTGCCGAGCGCGACCAGCAGATTGCGCTCCTCGGTGGTGAACCCGGTCTTGTCGCGGTAGAGCAGCCCGAGCGCGCCGATGGGCCGGGCCTGGGCGATGAGCGGCATGTACGCGGCCGAGGTGATGCCCAGCCCGCTGATGTGCGGCCACAGCCTCGGGTACGAGCTCGCGAAGTCCTCCTTGGACTCGATGAATCGCGGTGCGAGGGTGCGGATGACCTCGCTCATCGGGTACTGCTCGTCGACCCGGGTGTAGCGCGTGCCGGGCACGAACGAGCCCTCGGGGCCTTCGGCGACCAGGTGGATCCGGCCGGACTCCAGCAGACCCATGACGAGGCTGGTGGCACCGAGGTGCTCGAGCCCGTGGGAGTCCTTGAGCACGTCGATGACGTCCTTGACGGTCCTGGCATGGGCGAGAGCGGCCGTGGTGCTCTCGACGACGCTGGTCTGGCGACGGCGCTCCGCGTCGAGTTCGACGCGCGCGCTGGAGTCGGCGAGCTCCTGGGCCGCGTCGCGGACGATGCCGATGATCCGGTAGGGGCGCCCGGCGTGGTCGCGCTGGACCGAGCCCTGGGTGTGGGTCCAGCGCAGCATGCCGTCGCGGCAGCGGATGCGGAAGTACGCGCCGTAGGTCTTGCTGCCGCCCTTGAGCGCCTGGGACACCAGTCCGTCCAGCCGGGTCGCCTCGCTGGGCGGGACCCGGGAGGTCAGACTCTCGGGGCGCCCGTCGTACTCCGCAGCCGCCATGTCGAATACGTCGAGGGCGGCTTGGTCCAAGTGCATCAGCCCGCTGTCGAGGTCCCAGTCGAAGCTGCCCATACGGTTGAGGGCCAAGCTCAGATCCGGGTGGGCGGGCCAGTCGTCGGGAAGCGACACGGCACCCGCTGCCCGATCAACCATGGTGACACTCTGCCATCATTTGTCCGATTTTTCGAGCGAGCGGGTGGCCCTGGCGGCCCACCCGCTCGACCACCCGCTCAGCCGCGCTCGGCGCCACCGCCGCCCTTGGGCGCCGGCACGGCGTTCCGTGCACCGCCGGGGACGCCGGAGCCCGGAGCTGCCGCGCCAGGACTGCCGCTCCGGTCGCTCCTCGGAGCGCCACCTCGACCCTGACCAGGGGCATCGTCCGGGCCGAAGAGGATGTCGTCGTCGGCCCCGCTCTCCGAGCCGTCCACCGAGCCGCTCTCGGTGTCGAACTCCTCGTACGTGGTCCCGCCGTCCGGCAGCGGCAGTTGGTTGCCGCCGATGGGCGCCTTGGGAACGGGCGCGGGCTGGGGGGCGTCCCCGGAGCCACCGGAGCCGCCCGCGTCGGGAGCCGTCGGCACGCCCTGCCGGTCCGGGTTCGCGTCCGGGAGGACCGGTTTGGGGGCCGTGACGCCGGGACTGGCCTTCCGCTGCGGATTCGCGGCGCTCGGGCTCGCGGCATCCGGGCTCGGCGGGTTCGGACTCGGCGCGCTCGGGTTCACCGGGTTCTGGCCGGCCGCCTGGGACTCGGGCACGTCGGTGACATGGAGGCCGGGGGCGTACGCCGGCGGTACGTCCGGCGCGCGGTCCGCCTCGCCGTCGGTACCGCTCTTCCGCGCCAGCCAGGAGTTGCTCGCGAGGTCGGCGATGATGAGGTTGTCGATCGTCTGCGCAGCGCGGGTGATGACCACGACGCGCCCGCGGTCGTAACCGGGCCATGCCTTGCCCTGCTCCTCGGGCTCGGCGGAGTCGACCACCGGCGAGGCCACCGGGCTGCCGGAGACGCAGCGGACCCTGGGCGAGCCCTGCTCGTCGACGAGGACGGCCGTGCCGCCCTGGAGGACGGACTGGAAGCGGTGGGCGGAACCGTCGCGGTAGTTGTGCCCCGTGACCCGTGCGTCGGCGCGCAGCACCACGGGGGTGAGTCCGCGCAGGAACGCGGGGATGTCCTCCTGGCTGACGCCGGCTCCGTGCGCGAAGGCACGGCCCTTGTTGCCGTCGGCCATGAGCAAGCGGATCTGCTGCTCGACGTCGCAGCTCGCGACCGAGTTCATCCCGCCGTACAGGCCGGGCGTGGAACCCAGCACCGTACGGATGGACCCGAACGCGGCCCCGGACCCGGCCGACGCGGAGGCACGCGGCACCGGGAGCTTCCCGGCGGCGCCCATGACCGTGGCCGTCGAGGGGGTGAAGGGATCGAGACCCTGTTCCAGGGCCGCCTGCAGATGGACCTGCTGCCTGGCTGCCGCGCCTGACTGGCCCGAATCCGTCAGACTGCTGCAGCCCGTGACCAGAGCCGCGGCCGTCAGACCGGCCGACAGCGCGGCGAGCCCGGCGTGTCGGCGATACCTCGGTGAGCGCACGAACATGAACCGCCATCTCCCGCCTGTTTGTGAGTGACCCGGAGTGATCACTCTTGTTCATGCCGCATGCCGGCCAGGCCCGCCACTTGAACACGTTCAAAGAGGGCTCTAGACTCATCAACAGGAATTGAACATGTTCAAGCAGGGGGTGGGGTATGAACGCCCTGGTCAACGCGATCGTGATGCTGGGCATGCTGGTGATCGTCCCGGCAGGCCTCCGCCTCGTCGGGGGCCCTGAGACGGTGCTGCTGCGTCGGCTGTGGCCGCTGCCGGCCGCCGCCGGGGCCGTGGCCCTCTGGCTGCCGCGCGGACCCGTCGCCACGGCCCTGGCCTCGGCGTACGCGCTCGCCACCGTCACCCTCGCCCTGCACGCCCCGGCCAGGCTGCGGCGCACCCGCTCACTCTCGCCCGCCGAGATCGCCGTGCTCACCGCCCTCGCCACTCCCGCGGTCGCCGGTGTCGCCCTGGTCGCCGAGCGCTCCGGGCACCGCCTCTTCGGCTTCGACCTGGAGATCCTGGCGCTGACCGTGCCGCACTTCCACTTCGCGGGCTTCGCCGCGGCGCTGGTCACAGGCCTGGTGTGCGGGGCCGCCGACTCGCCGGCCGGCCGTTTCGCGGCGCTCAGCGTCCCGCTCGGCACGCTGCTCGTCCTCGGCGGCTACTTCGTCGGCGACCGGGCCGAACTGGCCGGGTCCCTCGTCCTGACCGCGGGCATGTGGGCCGTCGCCCTGCTGACCTGGCGCGATGTGCGCACAGGCAGCGCCGAACGGATGACGCGCGGACTTCTCGCGGTGTCTTCGGCCGTTCTGGTGGCGACGATGCTCCTCGCGCTGAGCTGGGCGGTGGGCGAGGCCACCGGTCTGCCGCACCCGAACCTCACCTGGATGGCCGCCACCCATGGTCTCGGCAACGCGCTGGGCTTCGCCCTCTGCTCCGTGCCGGCGTGGCACCGACTGAAGGAGATCACCGCATGAACACCACCGACGGGCTCAGCTACCGCGAGATCGGAGCGACCCGCCTCGGCCCTCTCCCGGACGGCTACCACCATCTTCACCACCGCACCCGCATCGGCCGCGGTCGCGCCGTCTTCGAGGCCGCCGGCAGCGCAGTCACCACCTGGCGCATGCACCGCGAGGCGGGCGCACGGGTGCGGGCCTCCTCGCCGCACGCCGAGCCGGGCACGGCCGTCGAGCTGTCCCTGGGCGCCGGGCCGCTGCGGTTCCGGGCCTCGTGCCAGGTGATCTGGACGGAGTACGAGGCGCTCCGCACCGGTTTCGCGTACGGCACCCGTGCCGGTCATCCGGAGTGCGGGGAGGAGTGCTTCGTCGTGGAGCTCGGGGACGATGGTTACGTCTGGTTCACCGTGCGGGCCTTCAGCAGGCCGGCCACCCGGTACACGCGGCTCGCCGGGCCCCTCGTACCGCTGCTGCAGCGTCTGTACGCCCGCAGGCTCGGCACCGTACTGCGGCGTATCGCGGCCCAGGCCGATACTGGAGGTACCGGAGGTCCGCGATGGAGTGGTTCACGGCACCCGACTACTGGCTGAGCAGGCTGGTCTTCCAGCGGGCGCTGGCCGTCATCTACCTCGTCGGCTTTCTGAGTGCCGCCCTCCAGTTCCGGGCGCTGATCGGGTCACGCGGGATGCTCCCGGTGCCCGGGTACGTGCGTCACGTGCCGATGCGGCGGGCGCCGAGCATCTTCCAACTCCACTACTCGGACCGGTTCTTCGCCTGCTGCGCCTGGGCGGGCGCGGTGCTGTCGGCGGCACTGGTGGGCGGAGCGGCCGACCGGCTGCCGCTGTGGACCGCGATGCTGTGGTGGGCCGTGTTGTGGGCGCTGTACCTGTCGATCGTCAATGTGGGGCAGACCTGGTACGCCTTCGGCTGGGAGTCGCTGCTGCTGGAAGCGGGATTCCTCGCGATCTTCCTCGGGAACGAACGCACCGCACCGCCCGTGCTGGTGCTGTGGCTGCTGCGCTGGCTGCTGTTCCGCGTGGAGTTCGGCGCGGGTCTGATCAAGATTCGCGGCGACGAGTGCTGGCGCAGGCTGACCTGCCTCTACTTCCACCATGAGACACAGCCCATGCCGGGCCCGC
This sequence comes from Streptomyces sp. NPDC002133, assembly GCF_040296405.1. Classification (NCBI taxonomy): domain Bacteria; kingdom Bacillati; phylum Actinomycetota; class Actinomycetes; order Kitasatosporales; family Streptomycetaceae; genus Streptomyces; species Streptomyces sp. NPDC002133. The sequence goes on from NZ_JBEOXF010000010.1 coordinate 122,586, forward strand.
TGAGCTGGTTCTTCCACCATCTGCCGGGACCGCTCCACCGGGCCGAGGCCGCGGCCAACCACGTCACCCAACTGGTGGTCCCGGTGCTCCTGTTCGCCCCTCGGCCGGTCGCGAGCGCAGCCGCCGGTGCGATCGTGCTCACCCAGCTGTGGCTCGTGCTGTCCGGCAACTTCTCCTGGCTGAACTGGCTGACGATCGCCCTGGCACTGTCCGCCATCGACGGCTCCCTGGTCACCGGGCCGCATCCGCTGCCCGCCCCGCCGCTCTGGTACGCGGTCGTCGTCATCGCCGTGACCGTCATGGTGCTGGTCCTCAGCTACCACCCGGTGCGCAATCTGCTCTCCCGGCGCCAGGCGATGAACCGCTCCTTCGACCCGCTGCACCTGGTCAACACCTACGGCGCGTTCGGCACCGTCGGGCGGGTGAGGTTCGAGGTCGTCGTGGAGGGCACGGACGAACCGGTGCTGCGCCCCGGCACGGTCTGGCGGGAGTACGCGTTCCATGGCAAACCCGGCGACATCCGACGACTGCCGCGCCAGTTCGCCCCGTACCATCTGCGCCTGGACTGGCTGATGTGGTTCGCGGCACTTTCGCCCGCGTACGCCCGACCCTGGTTCGGCGCCTTCGTCGAGCGACTGCTCGACAACGACCGCGACACGCTCAGGCTGCTGCGCAGCAACCCGTTCCCCGACGCACCGCCGGTGTTCGTCCGCGCCCGGCTCTATCACTACGAGTTCACGAGCTGGAGGCAGCTGCGGGCCACCGGCGCCTGGTGGCAACGGCGCTATCTGCGGGACTTCCTGCCGCCGAGCCGGCTGAGCACGACGGACATATCTGCCGAAAGAGTGTAAACAGTGAGCAAAAAGGATGTAAACAACCTCGTACCCCCCGGCCCGCCGCGGGCCAGGGGGTACGTCATCCAGCAACCGGATCAGTCGATGCCTTGCAGGATGTGCGGTTCCTCGAGGTCGTCCTCGTATCCGGCGAGGCGGATGGGTGCGGACCTGGCCCAGACTTCGAGGCTGCCGATTTCGTCGGGCCTGCCGGCCCGTTCGCCGCGTTCTGCCGGTCGCTGGTCCTGCTTCGTCACTTCAGTTGTCACCGCGCACTCCTCGTGTGTCGCGTAACAGGGGGACAAGGGCAATTCGGTCGCGGTGGCGCCGTTTCCAGGCGGGATCGCGGCCGTGGTTGTGGGCCTGGTCCCAGGACGGTCGAGGGGTTTCGTGGGCCCTCGGTGGCCGTCCGCTGGACACCAGCCTAACCAAATGAGCACCCCTGCGCTCGATGGGGCTCGTCACATCGAGGATTTTTGTACAGGAAAACCCTCAGAAATGACGGCCCATCGGGTACAGGAAACCCCCGGACGGCCCTGCGCGCCCGGGGGTTGCGGCCGAACGGGTTACCAGTTGGCCGGTGCGTAGTCCTTGAGGAAGCAGCCGTACAGGTCCTCGCCGTCCTCGCCGCGCACGATCGGGTCGTAGACGCGGGCGGCTCCGTCGACGAGGTCGAGAGGGGCGTGGAAGCCCTCGGCCGCGAGCCGGACCTTGTCCGGGTGCGGGCGCTCGTCGGTGATCCAGCCGGTGTCGACGGCGGTCATCAGGATGCCGTGGCTCTCGAACATCTCCTGGGCGCTGGTGCGGGTCAGCATGTTCAGCGCGGCCTTGGCCATGTTGGTGTGCGGGTGGCCCGCACCCTTGTAGCCACGGCTGAAGACACCCTCCATGGCGGAGACGTTCACGACGTACTTGCGCTTCGCGGGCGACGCGGCCATCGCCGGGCGCAGCCGGCTGATGAGGATGAACGGCGCGGTCGAGTTGCACAGCTGCACCTCGAGCAGCTCGACCGGGTCGACCTCGGAGACGGTCTGGATCCAGCTGTTGGTGTCGTGCAGATCGGGGACGAGGCCGCCGGCGTCGATGGCGGTGCCCGCCTCGATCCGGGCGAGCGACGCCGAGCCGGAGACCAGCGCGAGCTCGGTGACGTCCTGGGCAGTGAGCCCTTCCGACCGGGGCCCGGGCAGGGCGGCCATCCGGTCCACGGTGCCGCTGCCGAAGGTGCCGATCACCTGCGCGGCGGGCAGCTCACCGGCGGGCAGCGGGGCGCCCTCGGCGGCGACGAGCTCGCTGTACGCCTGCGGGGAGCGGCGCACGGTCTGCGCGGCGTTGTTGATCAGGATGTCGAGCGGGCCCTCGGCGGCGACCGAGTCGGCGAGCGCGACGACCTGCGCGGGGTCGCGCAGATCGATGCCGACGATCTTGAGGCGGTGGATCCACTCATGACTGTCCGGCATCGCCTTGAAGCGGCGGATCGCATCGTTCGGGAATCGCGTGGTGATCGTGGTGTGGGCACCGTCACGCAGGAGCCGCAGCGCGATGTACATGCCGATCTTGGCCCGGCCGCCGGTGAGCAGTGCCCGCCGGCCGGTGAGGTCGGTGCGGGCGTCGCGGCGGGTCCGGCTCTCGGCGGCGCACTTCTGGCAGAGCTGGTGGTAGAAGGCGTCGACCTCGACGTACCGGCTCTTGCAGATGTAGCAGGACCTCGGGCGCTGGAGTATGCCCGCGACCTCGCCGACCACGGAGGACGACGGCAGCAGTCCCTGCGTCTCGTCGTCGATGCGCTCGGCGGAGCCGGTGGCGGTGGCCTCGGTGACCGACCTGTCGTGGGCGGTCTTGGCGGCGCGGCGCTCCTGGCGGCGGCGCTGCTTCACGGTCCGGTAGATGCCGGCCGTGGCCCGGCGGACCGCGATCGCGTCGGGGTGGTCGACCTCGAGGCTGTCGAGCTCCTCGAGAACGCTCAGGCAGACGGCCAGGCGTTCCGGGTCGATGCCCGGCCCGTACTCCTGGTCCGGTGCCTGGTCCCGCCCGCACTCCTGGCCAGGGCCGTCCTGTGTCACCGTCATCGCCGCTGCCGTTCCGTTCGCTGTGTCGCGTGAAGTTTCCAAAAGCGGAACTTTACGTCAGTCGGGGGAGCCGACGCCAAACCGTCTCGTTGCGGACCGTTCCCGGTCGGAGCTGGAGGCGGCTTCCGGAGCATGACAAGATCCCTCATCGATGACTGGGATCACAGGCTGTGTCCTGTGCGGCGGAACGGTCGCCCCCGACGGCCACTGCTGGCATTGCGGCGAGGCGCAGCCGGCTTTCCGCTCGCATGTGGAGATCACGACGGACGACGGCGCGGCAGGAGTGAGCGACCGCGGCAAGCGGCACGGCATCAACGCCGACGCCATGGCCCTGACCAGGACGGGCATGTGGACGATCGGTGTCGTCTGCGACGGCGTGTCCATGTCCCCGCGGGGCGAGCGAGCCGCCCGGGTCGCGGCCGAGGTGGGCGTGACCGCCCTGGCGGAGCGGCTGCGCGCGGGCGCCGTGCCGGAGGTCGCCCTCGACGAGGCCGCTGTCCGTGCAGGCCGCGCGGTCGCCGCCTTGGCCGCGTCGGTGGACGCGGCACCGGCGTGCACGTACGTCGCCGGCATCGCCGGCCCGGAGGGCATCTGGAGCGCCTGGGTCGGCGACAGCCGTGCCCACTGGCTGCCGGACGAGGGGCCGGGGACGGCGCTGACCGAGGACGACACGGGCGAGCACGAGGCTCTCGCCGCATGGCTGGGCGCCGACGCCGGCGAACCTGCTCCGCGCATCCGGAGCTACCGGCCGCCGGGGCCCGGCCGCCTGCTGCTGTGCACCGACGGGCTGTGGCGCTCTCTGCCGGACACCGACACGCTGCGGGGCGTGCTGGCCCGGCGCAGACGCGCACCGGCGGGCGGTGGCGGGCTGCTGGAGGATGCGCGGGCGCTGGTGGATCACGCCCTGGACGCCGGCGGCCACGACAACATCACCGCGCTGCTCATCCCCGTCGCGCCCGCCACGCCCGGCACGCCCGCAGGGCGAGCGTGATCGGGGTGACCGGCTCCGTGGGCGGCGGGAGTCACAGCACGGGTTGCCCCTTCCCGAGTGCGATCACCCCGCCCTTCGACACCGTGTAGAGCTCCTGGTCCCGCTCGGGGTTGACGCCGATCGTCGCGCCGGGCGGGACGTTCACGTTCTTGTCGAGGACGGCGCCGCGCACCACCGCCCCGCGTCCGATGCGGACGTTGTCGTGCAGGACGGAGCCCTGGACGACCGCGCCCGGCTCGACCGTCACGCCGGGTGAGAGGACGGAGCGGGTGACCTGGCCGCGGATCACACAGCCGGGGCTGACGACCGACTCGCTCGCGATCCCGCCCGCGCAGAATCTCGCGGGCGGCAGCTGCCCCGGGTGGGTGTAGATGGGCCAGCGGCGGTTCTCGAGGCTGAAGACGGGCTGGTCGGCGAGGAGATCCATGTGGGCTTCGTAGTACGAGTCGAGGGTGCCCACATCGCGCCAGTAGCCGTGCTCGACGGGGCTCTCCCCCGGCACGTGGTTGCTGTCGAAGTCGTAGAGCTGCGCCGTCCCGCGCTCGGTGAGCATCGGGAGGATCGAGCCGCCCATGTCGTGGACGGAGTGCGGGTCCTCGGCGTCCCGGTGGAGTGCGTCGATCAGCACCTTGGTGGTGAAGACGTAGTTGCCCATCGAGGCGAAGACCCGTCCCGGGTCGCCGGGAAGCCCCGGTGGATCGGCCGGCTTCTCCAGGAAGCGCTCCACACGGGCGCCGTCCGACGCCGGGCTGATGACCCCGAACGACGAGGCGTCGGCGCGCGGCACCCTGATCCCGGCGACGGTGACTCCCGCTCCGCTCTCGATGTGCTGCTTCAGCATGTGGCGCGGGTCCATGCGGTAGACGTGGTCGGCGCCGAACACCACGATGTGGTCCGGCTGTTCGTCGTGGACCAGGTTGAGGGACTGCAGGATGGCGTCCGCGCTGCCGAGGTACCAGCGCGGGCCGAGCCGCTGCTGCGCCGGCACGGGTGTCACGTAGTTGCCGAGGAGGCTGGACATCCGCCAGGTGGTGGTGACGTGGCGGTCCAGCGAGTGCGACTTGTACTGGGTCAGCACGCAGATCCGCAGGATGTCCCCGTTGACCAGGTTGGACAGGACGAAGTCCACGAGCCGGTACGTGCCGCCGAAGGTGACCGCGGGTTTCGCCCGGTCGGCGGTGAGGGGCATCAGCCGTTTGCCCTCGCCGCCCGCCAGGACGATTCCGAGCACCGAAGGTCCACCGCGCATCGCGCCCCCTCACGCCGTCACGCCGTCGGCATCCGCCGTCAGCTCGCCTTGAGCGTCTCCTCGTACACGTCGTACGTGCGCCGGGCCACCTGGTCCCAGCCGAACTCGCGGACGGCGCGCTCCCGTCCCGCCTCGCCCATCCGCCGTGCGGTGGCGGGGTCGTCGAGCACCCGGTTGAGGGCCTCGGTGAGCCCGTTCTCGAAGTCGCGCGGATGCCGGGGTTCGTAGGGTACGAGCAGCCCGGTCAGCCCGTCGTCGACGACCTCCGGGATGCCGCCGACGGCCGATGCGACGACCGCGGTGCCGCAGGCCATCGCCTCCAGGTTGACGATGCCGAGCGGCTCGTACACGGACGGGCAGACGAACACGGCGGCATGGCTGAGGAGTTGGACCACGTCCGCTCGCTGCAGCATGTCGGGGATCCAGTGCACGCCGTCGCGCGCCCGGCCGAGCTCCTCGACGAGCTCCCGGAACTCGGCGCCGATCTCCGGGGTGTCCGGTGCTCCTGCGCACAGGACGAGCTGGGCACCGGGGTCGAGCGCGCGGGCGGCGCGCAGCAGATGCGGGACGCCCTTCTGGCGGGTGATGCGGCCGACGAAGAGGACGAACGGGCGGTCGGGGTCGATGCCGGCGCGCCGCAGCACGTCCGTGCCGGGGTCGGGGCGGTAGAGACCGGTGTCGATGCCGTTGTGCACGACATGGACCCTGGCCGGATCGAGGGCGGGATAGCAGTCCAGGATGTCGGCACGCATCCCGTGGGAGACGGCGATGACGGCGTCCGCCGCCTCGATCGCGGTCCGCTCGGCCCAGCCCGACAGGGCGTACCCGCCGCCGAGCTGCTCGGCCTTCCAGGGCCGCAGCGGCTCCAGCGAATGCGCGGTGACGACGTGCGGGATGCCGTACAGCAGCTTCGCGAGGTGTCCTGCGAGGTTCGCGTACCAGGTGTGGGAGTGGACCAGCTCGCGGCCCGCGAGCGCGGCGGCCATCGACAGATCGACGGAGAAGGTGCGCAGCGCGTCGTTCGCGCCGTCGAGCCCGGCGAGCGCGGCGTGGCGTACGACACCGCCGGCGGCAGCGCTCTCGCCCCAGGCGTGCACGTCGAGGTCGGTCAGGGCCCGTAACTCCCGGGCGAGGAACTCCACATGGACTCCTGCGCCGCCGTAGACATCCGGCGGATACTCGCGCGTCAGCAGTCCCACCCTCATACGTTGATGGTCACTCAGATGCGGCCGGTGCGGAAGACCTCCGGCACGCCCGCCTGGCGTTTCGGCGGGCGGTCGAAGACGCAGTCGCCGCACAGCCCGCCGCCGGGAACGCGGTAGTAGAGGCAGCACGTGGTTCTGCGCAGCGCCGGGCCGTGCACGGTGCCGGAGAGATCGGGGTGGTCCAGCAGCCCGGCGGTGAGGTCCGCGGCGCGCCTGGCGGTCTCGGGGCGGCCCTGGGCCCGGGCCCAGCGGGTCAGCTCGCGCAGCGCTCCGGCGAGTGCCGAGCCCGCGTTGCCCCACAGCAGCCGGGGCGAGATCCGCACGTCGCGGCGGATCGCGTCGGCGAGGGGCACGAGATGGCCGTGGTGGACGGCCTCGCGGATGGCCTCGACGGTGCCGGGCAGGGGCCGTGCCCGCGTCCAGCGGAGGTCGTCGGGCGCGGGGAGGTCCGGGTCCCAGTGCAGGGCCGCGGCCGCCGGGTCGGGGAACTCGCCGTACAGTGCGGCCGGGCCGAGCGCCGTGGACCAGAGCCGGGCCGCGAGCCCCAGATGCGCGATGGAGGCGGCGACCCGGCGCTCAGGGGTGCGCAGCCGGTCCGCGACCCGGTCGACGCGGGCGGTCAGCGGCGCGAGGTCTCCCGCGTACAGGCGGGCGAGGGGCAGGTGCCCGGTGCCGGGCTCACCGGTCCGCACCGCGAAGTACCCCCCGACGGACGCCGACTCGTCCCAGTCCATCCGCTCCCCGCCTCGATGCAGCTGTCCGTTCCAGGTCCCCTTGCCATGTCACGTTGCCATGTCACCTTGCCACGCCATCCTTCACAGCCGCCGGGCAGGACGGTCCGCGGCCCGGTCCGGACCTCGACCTGGACGCCGGAGTGCACTGATTCGATCGCATTTGGCACTGATCTGACGGATAAGGACTGGAAAGTCGCTCGGATTCAGGGCGCGGCGTTGTATTCCCGTAATCGTGTACTCCGTCGGCAGTACGACCAATTGCCTGCTCAAGGACGACGACGGGGGCGGTCCGCCGGGGAGATCGTGGAGACCATGAGCTCCCTCGCACTCTCCGTGCTGCTGTCACTGGTCTCGGCGGTCGCCTACGCGGCCGCGGCGATCGTGCAGGAGCGCGTGGCCGCCGGCGCGTCCGGCAGGCCCTACGCCCTGCTGAGCAACGCCGGGTGGTGGACCGCCGTCGGTCTGAACGGAGTGGGCGGGCTGCTGCATGTGATCGCCCTCGCGTACGGACCACTGAGCCTCGTGCAGCCGCTCGGTGCGCTGACCATCGTCTTCGCGCTGCCCATGGCCGCGGTGTTCGTACGGCGCGGGGCCGGCGCTGCCGCGTGGCGGGGCGCGCTCATGGCGACGGCGGGGCTCGCCGGGCTGCTGGCGCTCATCGGACCCGCGGACTCCCGTGCGCCGGGCGGCGCGGGGCGGCTGGTGCTGGCCGCGGTCGCGTTCGGGGCGATTGCCGCGGTGCTCCTCGCCGCGCACCCGGTGCACCGTCCCGTGGTGCGCGGCGTGGTGCTGGCGGGAGGTGCGGGAGTCGCCTTCGGGGTCGCTTCGGTCTTCACCAAGATCGCCGCGGAGGATCTGACGGAGCTGCCCGGCGGCGCGGTGACCGAGCTTCTGCCGGCTCTGCTGGTGATCGCGGGCCTGGCCGCGGCGGGACTTCTGCTGTCGCAGGCGTCGTACCGGGGTGCGGGCCTGGCCGCGCCGCTGGCGACCGTGACCGTGGTGAATCCTGTCGTCGCCGCGGCGGTCGGCGTCACCCTCTTCGGCGAGGGTTTCCGGTACGGCGCGACGGGCACGGCTCTGGCCGTGGGGTGCGCGGCGGTTGCCGCCGCGGGGCTGGTGCTGCTCACCAGGGAACAGCCCCGCAGGACGGCGGCCGATGCCTCAGATCGTGACGCCGCGCGCCCTGAGGTAGGCGAGCGGATCGACATCGGAGCCGTACCCGGGCCCCGTGCGCACCTCGAAGTGGAGATGCGGTCCGGAGCTGTTGCCGGTGGATCCTGAACGCGCGATCCGCTGCCCGCTCCCGACCTGCTGGCCCTCGCGCACCGTGATGGCCGAGAGATGCGCGTACTGGCTGTACCTGCCGTCGGTGTGCCGGATGACGATCTCGTAGCCGTACGCGCCGGCCCAGCCCGCCGAGACGACCCGGCCGGGGGCGACGGCCTTGACGGAGGTGCCGGTGGGCACGGGGAAGTCCACGCCCGTGTGGTAGCCGCTGCTCCAGGCCGAACCGGCCTTGCGGTAGGGGGTGCCGGGGCCCGCGGCGACAGGAGCGGCATAGCCGCCGGTACGGGTGGCCGGGCGCTCGGCCCGCTCACTCCGCTCCTCGGCCCGCTGCTGCTTCTTCCGCTCCTGCTGCTTCTGCTGCTCCTGTGCCCTCTGCTTCTGCTGCGCCGACCGCTGGTCGGGGGCGGGCTTCGCTTCGGTCCGGGACGTCGGCGGCCGGGAGGTCGCGGGGCTCTCCGGCCGTGCGGGAGTCGCCCGGCGCGGTGCCACCGCGCTCTGCGTACGCAGCCGCTGGCCCGGGAGGATGAGGTCGGGGTCGTCGCCGACGACGGTCCGGTTCGCCTTGTAGAGCGCCTGCCAGCCGCCCCTGACCCGCTGCGTCTCGGCGATCCCGGAGAGCGTGTCGCCTCGGGCCACCGTGTACATCTCGCGCTGGGTGGGGACAGTGGTCGGAGTGGCGGCCGGGGCCGGCTGCTGCTGGGCACGGACGGCCTCGGCCTTCGTCTCGCCCCGGCGCTCCGGGGTGATGCCGGGCGCGTCGCCCCCGCGGGCGAGTCCCGCCCCTACGGAACAGTTCGGCCAGGCGCGCGGCCCCTGCCCCTCGAGCACCTTCTCGGCGACGGCGATCTGCTGGTCCTTGGTGGCGAGGTCGGCGCGCGGGGCGTAGTCCCTGCCGCCGTACTCCTCCCACGTGGACTGGCTGAACTGGAGGCCGCCGTAATAGCCGTTGCCGGTGTTGATCCGCCAGTTGTTCGTGGACTCGCAGGCCGCGACCTTGTCCCAGACGTCCACGGACGCGGCGTCGGCGGTGCCTGCGCCGATCAGCGGCAGGGCGATGCCCGCACCCCCGGCGGTGACGGTGAGCGATGCCCGGTTGATACGGCTCGGCTGGTAGCGACGGTGTCGTCCGCGAACGGCCATGGTCCCCCCTTGAACGCATCAGCAGCCGTCAAAGTTAGGGGCTGGGAACAGGCCGTGACAAGGGTCGTGGAGGAGGCGCCACGTCGCACGCGCGAACCGCCGTGAGCCGTCGTGAGCCCGCCGCGAGTCGCCGCGAGCCTCCGTCCGGGAATCATGCGCCGCTCGGGCGACTTGAGCCCCCATGAACGCGGTGCACCTCGGGCCCGTATCCATACTGGCCACAGGGAGGGGCACTTCCGACCGACTCCAGGAGCACACGCATGAGTGGTACCGCCCAGATCGGCGTCACCGGCCTCGCGGTGATGGGCCGAAATCTCGCCCGCAATTTCGCACGCAACGGCTTCACGGTCGCTGTGCACAACCGGACCGCCGCCAGGACGCGCGAGTTGGTCGAGGCGTTCGGCGGCGAAGGCTCCTTCGTGCCGGCCGAACGCCCCGAGGAGTTCGTCGCAGCACTGGAGCGGCCACGCCGTCTGGTCATCATGGTCAAGGCGGGCGATCCGACGGACGCCGTGATCGAGGAGTTCGCCCCGCTGTTGGAGCCGGGCGACGTCATCATCGACGGCGGCAACGCGCACTTCGCGGACACCCGGCGCCGCGAGCGCGAACTGCGCGAGCGCGGAATCCACTTCGTGGGTGTGGGCATCTCGGGCGGCGAGGAGGGCGCGCTGCACGGGCCGAGCATCATGCCTGGCGGCTCGCAGGAGTCGTACGCCTCGCTCGGTCCGCTGCTCGAGAAGATCGCCGCGAAGGCCCCGGACGGCACGCCCTGCACCACGCACATCGGCCCCGACGGCGCGGGCCACTTCGTGAAGATGGTGCACAACGGCATCGAGTACGCGGACATGCAGCTGATCGCGGAGGCGTACCACCTGCTGCGCTCGGTCGCCGGCTACTCCCCAACGAAGATCGCGGAGACGTTCAGAGGCTGGAACACGGGCCGGCTCGACTCGTATCTGATCGAGATCACGGCCGAGGTGCTGGCGCATACGGACGCGGCCACCGGGAAGCCCTTCGTCGACATCGTCGCCGACCGGGCCGAGCAGAAGGGCACCGGCCGCTGGACCGTGCAGATCGCGCTGGACCTGGGGGTGCCGGTCTCCGGCATCGCGGAGGCGGTCTTCGCCCGGTCGCTCTCCGGGCACGCCGATCTGCGGGAGGCCTCACGCGACCTTCCCGGGCCGGTGCCGCAGCCGCTCGGCGAGGAGGAGGCCGCGCGCTTCGCCGACCAGGTCGAGCAGGCCCTCTACGCGTCGAAGATCGTGTCGTACACGCAGGGCTTTCACCAGATCCAGGCCGGCAGCGACGCCTACGACTGGAACATCGACCTGGGGGCGGTGGCCTCGATCTGGCGGGCGGGCTGCATCATCCGGGCGGCGTTCCTGGACCGGATCCGCGCCGCCTACGACACGCAGCCCGACCTTCCGAGCCTGCTGTCGGACAAGCAGTTCGCCGAGGAGATCGGCGCGGCTCAGAACGACTGGCGTGCGGTGGTGGCGGCCGCCGCACGCCAGGGCGTGCCGACGCCCGGCTTCTCGGCGGCGCTGGCGTACTACGACGCGCTGCGCGCGCGGCGGCTGCCCGCGGCGCTGACCCAGGGCCAGCGTGACTTCTTCGGCGCGCACACGTACCGGCGGACCGACCGCGACGGGTCGTTCCACACGCTGTGGGGTGGCGACCGGTCGGAGGAGCGCACCGGCTGAGCCCGCTCAGCCGGGCGGGCTCGGCGACGGTTCCGGCTCCGGCACCGGGGCCGGGGCCGGCGGCTCCGGAACCGGTCCCGGGGCCGGACCGGGCGGCGGCTCCGGCGGGGGTACGGGGGTGGGGGGCCCCGGTCCCGGTCCCAGGGGGTCCGGTGGCGGAGTCGGGATGGGAGGTGCGGGAGGGGGCTGCGGCTGGGTCATGAGGGGCTCCCGGGGTCGTGGGGCTATGGCTCCAGGTTCTCGCCTTGCGGGTGCCCACGCGCGGCGGATCCAGTCGTCGGCGCGCCCCGGCCGCGGCAGGTGGCGAGGCCGGGGCGCGGGCTGGAGAGCACGGGAAGGGCCGTCGTGGCGCGGTCGGCGGCACCGGCCATGGACGCCTGGACCGGCGCGATCACGGCGTGGCGTACGCCGTCGACGGCCGCCGCCACGGCGTCCGGATGTCCGTCCCGGCGCCGGCCGCGAACAACTCCAAGGCACCGTCGACCAGCTGGGTACGAATCCGCGGCCTGACTGCGCTCCCCACGCTTCGTCGCCGATCAGCGCGATGGTGGGCTCCAGCGTGCTCGCGAGGCCGCGATGGGCGCGGGGGGACGAGCAGCCGGCGGCGCGGAGCCGACGGGCGAAGGCTCGACGGAGCAGGGTCGACGAACGCAGGGTCGGCGGGCAGCGTCGTCACATACCCGGGTGTTCCACAGCCAGCCTCCGCTCCGCCGCGCTCACCAGCTCGGCAGATGGCACGGGCGCCTCGTCGGGGTGGCGCTGCGCCCACTTCGCGGCGTACTGGCAGAGCGGCACGACGGGGACGCCTTCGCGCGCGGCGATCGAGTAGAACTCCCGGACCAGCGAGCCGGCCACGCCCTTGCCCTCGTGCTCGGGCTCCACGACCGTGTGCACCGCGACGAGCGCCGCGGGCTCGCCGCTCATCCTGAAGTAGGCGATGTGTCCGGCGAACACGCCGTCCTCGTAGGCCTCCAGCCGGCCCTTGTCCCGGTCGTCGCGGAGCTCGCGATCTGCCATGACCATCTCCTCGGTCGGATCACCTCGATGCCAGGGCCTGCCACGGAAACCAGGCACGGTGCCATTCTCCGACCGCTCTCCGTCCGCTGCCGCGCCGCCCGAGTGGCGGGGTGGGGGCGAGGAGTGGCGGAGCCCGGGCCAGGAGTGCCCTGGGGTGCGCGCAGGCCGTGCGATACATTTTGCCGCGCCTTGACCACGATCATTATTAGACACGGAGACTGGCTTCTCAATGACGGACATAGTCAACGGACTTGGCCGGGCCACCGCCTACGGTGCCCTCGGCGTGGTCCTGCTGATTCTCGGCATCGTCCTGGTGGACGTGCTGACGCCCGGCAAGCTCGGCCGGCAGATCTGGGAGGAGCGCAACCGCAACGCGGCGCTCCTGCTGAGCTCCGCACTCCTCGGCATCGGCGGCATCGTCTTCACGTCGATCTGGACGACGTACGACGACTTCGGCAAGGGCCTCGCCTCGACGGCCGCCTTCGGTGTGCTGGGGCTCGTGCTCATGGCCGTGGCGTTCCTGATCGTGGACCTGGTCACGCCGGGGAAGCTGGGGGAGACGCTGGTCGAGCCGGAGCCGCACCCGGCGGTGTGGGTGACGGCGTCGTGCAATCTCGCGGTGGCGGCGATCGTCTCGGCATCGATCGCCTGAGCAGGCCGTACGGGTCGCCGACGGCAGACGACGGGCCGGAGTGTCGCGACACCGCGATACCCGGCCCGTCGCCGTGTCCGCACGCACCGTATCCGCACACACGTCCGAGCTGCACGTCAGGCGATACGGGTTGATGCTGGTAGTCAGCCACTCGACATCGGATCGCCCGGAGGCACAGATGAGTCAGGACAAGACCGAAGAGCCGGAGAGCAGGCGGGCGCCGTTGCGGATCTGGACCGGATCGGAACGCCCCTTCGACCCCGAGGACCTGGTGATGGCGTCCGGCCGCGAGCCGACGCCGGCGAACCTGGAACGCGCCCGCAAGGAGATAGAGGAGAAGGGCGCAGCGGCGCTGGAGCGCTACCTGCCCTGACGGGCTCCCGCTGTCCGTGCCGCCCGTCGGGTCGGAGGCGGCGGCACCGGGCGGCAGCTTTCGCGGCTCGTCGAAGCCGCCCCGACAGCAAGGCCCGAACGGCCAACCAGCTGTACGGGATCCGCTTTTCGGCGCTTCGGGGGTGAAAGTCGGCCGTGACCCGTCACGCAGAGCAATGACATGTGATGCGCGTGTGACCCTGTCGTGTTTGCCTGTCACATGGCCCCGGAAGGAGGAGCCATGGCGACAGCAGGTGAACCCTTCAGGACGCCCGAGCAGCTCCGGGTGATGGCCGAGGAGCTGACCCGCGGCGCGGAGCGCTGCAACGATCCCGAGCACCGGGCGCGCCTGCGCCGCAAGGCCGAGCAGTTGCGCGACGAGTGCGAGAACACCGGCACACGCACCGGCGACAGCCGCGGTGGCAGTGAGGACGGCGACGGCGCATCGGCCCCCGGCACGCGCACCGGCGACAGCCGCGGTGGCGGTGAGGACGGCGACGGCGCATCGGCCCCTGACACGCGAGCACGCCGTCCACGGCCGGACCGGAAGCGCGGCGCCTGACAGCGCGGCCTACACGCGGCGAGGCGCCGCGATCTCCGCCCACACCGTCTTGCCGGTGCCGTGCGGAGCGGAGCCCCAGGCGCGGGCGAGCCGCCCGAGGACGACGAGGCCATGGCCTCCGGGTACGGCCGGGTCCGCATGTGGGCGGGGGTGGGGAGGCACGGGGCTCGCGTCGGTGACCTCGATCCGGAGCCGCTCGGACGTGCAGTGGAGCACCAGTTCCTCCGGACCGCCGGCGTGCAGACAGGCGTTGGTGACCAGCTCGGAGACGACCATGAGCACGTCCTCGGTGACGGCCCTCCGCTCGTCCGTCGCGTGCCCCTCGTCCCACTCCCACGCCTCGTCGAACTCCCAGGCCTCGTCGGACTCCCAGGCCTCGTCGAACTCGTGCACCTCGCCGGCCGGGACGTGGTTCCAGGCGTACGCATCGTCGTCCATGCCGCCGTCCGGGAGCCACCCCCAGTCCGCGAGCGCGGCCTGGCTGAAGGCACGGCAGCGCCCCACGGCCCCCCGAGCCCCGGAGAGTACGAGTTTCCGGGTCTCACCCTGCGCCGGAAGTGCCGCGCTCACTGCTACTCCTGCCGGGGCTCCGCCAAGGCCTCACCGAGGCTCGCGTACCGGTGAAAGACCGCTCCGGCGCCCGTGATGGCCAGCATCCGCGCAACTTGGGGCCGCAGCGCCGCCAGCTCGATGCGAGCACCGGTCTCTTTCGCCGCGAGGCGGGCCCGCAGCAGCAGGTTCAAGCCTGTGGAGTCACAGAACAGCAGCTCGGAGCAGTCGACCAGGATCCGTCGCGCGCCGCCCGCGAGGGTGTCGTCCAGGGCCGTGCGCAGCGGTTCGGCCGTGTCGTGGTCGAGCTCGCCCGTGACCGCGACCACCATGACGCCCGGCTCGGGCCCCGGCCGTACGTCGACGGCGAGGCCGCCGCCTTCGCCGGTGTTCCCCGGCCATCCGTCCCGTGCTGACCCCATGCCCGGTTCTCCTGGTCCGTCCGGCCCCCCGGTGACACACCCGACTATGACACCGCCACCGGCTCCCCGCTCCCGCCCGTCGGCGGCCGTGCCACGCTCCGATGACTAGGCTGACATACGGGCCCTTCCTCCTCATGAGCGGCGAAAGCTGGCGTACGCGATGAACTCACCCCGTGATTTCGAGCTGGTTGCTGTGACGATCCAGGTGGACGGGCGTCCCGACATCCCCGTACCGCTGCCTCCCGAGAGCCCGGGCGACCCGGACGGCGAACTGCCGCAGGTGGCTCCGCTCACGCTGAGGGCAGGCACGGAGTTCCGGACGCGACTGGCGTTCACCGTCCGCTCCAAGCACGACATCGAAGGGCTCCGGTACATCGACGAGCGCAGCAGGCAGGGGGTGACCATGACCCACCGGGAGACCCTGCTGGGTGACTACCGGAGCGGTGGCCCGTACGAGATCGTCCTCCCGGCGGAGCATCTGCCGACCGGCCATCTGGCGCGAGACGTGTACGAGGTCACCGGCACGTTCGTCGACAAGGAAGGCAAGGAGCTCGGGCGGGAGACCCACCACTTCGAGATCATCAAGGACTGGCCGCACTGAGACCGGGCGCCGGTGACGGTGTCCTCGCATCGCGGCGCGCGTCACCGCGTCACCGCCGCTGGTCACCGCGACGACCGCCGCCGGTCACCGCGTCACCGCCGCGCGTCGCCTTCGCGTCACCGCCGCCGGTCACCGCGTCACCGCCGCGCGTCATGGCGACGCCGACGAGGACGACGACCATGCCGGCGACGACCCGGAAGCCGATCTGCTCGTCGAGCACGAAGGCCCCGAGCGCCACCGAGACGACCGGCAGCAGATAGCCCACGGTGGCGGCGCTGGTCGCACCCTCGTCGGCGATCAGGCGGTAGTTGAGGTGGAACGTGAGCCCCGTGCCGAAGATCCCGAGGACGGTGACGGCGATCAGGGCGGTCACGTCGGGGCGTACCGCAGTGAGTCCGCCCCCGGCGGGCAGCGCGAGCGCGCCGAGGGCGCTCGCGCTGGCGAGCTGGGCGGCGGAGAGCGCGAAGGGCGCGGTGCCCCTGCCGGTGAGATGCCTGCCCATGTAGGCGAACGCGACGGCATAGCTGGCCGCGGCCGCGAGAAGGGCGAAGGCGCCCCAGCCGATCAGTCCGCTCCGCTGCCAGGGCGCGAAGATCAGCAGTGTGCCGGCAAAGCCGAGCAGGAGTCCAGCCAGGCGGAACGGGCGCAGCGCGCGCCCGCGTTCCGTGCCGATCGCGATGCCGATCAGCAGCGACCACAGCGGAGTTGTCGCGTTGAGCACGCCTGCCACGCCCGAGTCGACGGTCTGCTCGCCGATGCCGAAGAGGAGGAAGGGCAGTGCGTTGCAGAAGAAGGCGGCCACGACGAGATGGCCCCACGTCGCCCGGTCGCGGGGCAGTCGCTGCCGCGCCGACCAGGCCAGGACGAGCAGGACGGCCGCGCCGAGCACACAGCGTGCGACGGTGATCTGGAGCGGCGTCAGGCCGTGGTTCAGGGCCAGTTTGATCCACAGGAAGCCGGATCCCCAGAGCAGGGCGAGCACGCCCATCCGCACCGCTGTCCCCCGCCCGCCGCCGCTCGTTCCGTGGCCGCTCGCCATGAGCTCACTCCCCTGCCCGCTGATGCACGCCGGTGCACGCCGATGCCCGTCGATGCCCGTCGATGCCCGTCGCACCCTCAGGCAACGGTCACGCACCGAACTCGACAGGACAAGTGAAATGTTCTGCATAGAGGATTAACCTGTACTACATGCTTGATGTGAGACGGATGCAGGTTCTGCGAGCTGTCGTCAGCAGTGGCTCGGTGACGGCGGCGGCCACCCGCCTGGGGTACACGCCGTCCGCCGTCAGCCAGCAGGTGGCGGCCCTGGAGAAGGAAGCGGGCATGGCGTTGCTCGAACGGGTTGGCCGGGGCGTCCGGCCCACCACGGCCGGACTGCTGCTCACCGAGCACGCCGCCGCGATCAGCCGGCAGGTCGCGGAGGCGGAGACGGCGCTGGCCGATCTGCGCGAGGGGCGTACGGGCCGGCTGTCCGTCCGTTACTTCGCCACGGCCGGCGCACCGCTCGTGGCGCCCGCGCTCGCCCGGCTGCGCCGCGACCACCCGGGCGTGCAGGTCGACCTGAAGCTCATCGACCCCGACGACCCCCTGCCGGAGGTCAAGGAGTGCCGGGCCGATGTGGCCCTCGTCGTCCGAGCGCACGACCGGTCCGTCGACGGCGTGCGGCTGGAGCATCTGCTGGACGATCCGTACCGTGCCGTCCTGCCCAAGGGCCATCCGCTCGCCGCGAAGCGCGTGCTCGACCTCGCCGATCTCGCCGATGAGCCCTGGGTGGGCAGCGAGTGGCCGGGGCCCTGTCTCGACGCCGTGCTCGACGCATGCTCCGCCGCCGGTTTCGGCCCGGGGTTCGTCGTGGAGAGCGAGGATCACGCCACGGCTCAGGGGTTCGTCGCGGCCGGTCTCGGCATCAGTCTGATCCCGCTGATCGGGCTGCGGAACCCCCATCCCGGCGTGGTCGTGCGCAAGGTGCGGCGACCGGAGCCGGTGCGGGTCATCCACGCGGCCGTACGGGATTCGGCGCCGGCCGAGCCCGCGCTGCGCGTCCTGCTCGACGCGCTCAGGGACGCGGCGGCCGCCGCCACGTAGCGCCGGGACGCAACGTCAGCGGAAGGTGGTGCGGGCACCTTCTCCGGCCGGTCCTGAGCACCGCACACCGCGTTCCGCCGTGCGACGCTTGAGATGAGCCGGCGCGCGGAACGGAGGCCTCCTGATGAACTCTTCCATACGTATGACAGCCGCCCTCTCGGCCGAGCATCGCGCCCGGCTGCTGGAGATCGCCGAAGAGGTCAAGTTTGCCGAGGGTGCCACGGTCTTCGAGGAGGGCCATCGGGCCGACCGCTTCTGGATCATCAGGTCCGGCACGGTCACCCTGCACATGCCGC
The DNA here is from genome assembly GCF_040296405.1 of Streptomyces sp. NPDC002133. NCBI lineage: Bacteria > Bacillati > Actinomycetota > Actinomycetes > Kitasatosporales > Streptomycetaceae > Streptomyces > Streptomyces sp. NPDC002133. Next base: position 140,350 of record NZ_JBEOXF010000010.1, read on the forward strand.
TGCCGGAGCGGCGCCCGGCCGTGATCGAGGACCTCGGCTTCGGTGAACTCGTGGGCTGGTCATGGCTGTTCCCGCCGTACATGTGGCAGCTGAGCGCCGAGGCGATGACGCCGGTCCGCGCACAGGAGTTCGACGCGCTGACGGTACGCATGATGATGGACGCCGACCCGAGGCTCGGTTCGGCGATCGGGCAGTGGGTCGGCAGAGTGCTCGCACACCGGCTCCATGCGACGCGCGTCCGTCTGCTGGATCTGTACGCGCCGCACGGCAGCGGCTCCACGCTCTGATCTCTGCGGAGCTCCGCCCCTCTGCGACCTCTGCCTGGCGGCCCGGACCGGCTCTACGTCGCGGCCTCGGGCCAGCCGTACGGGATGAGCCCGCCCTCCGGTCCTGCCCCGACACTCTCGAGGTCGCGGTTCGCGACCCGCATCAGCTGGGTCGCGAGGTCCTTCATGGCACGGCTCGCCGCGAGTTCGTCGCCGATCTCCGGGACGTCCACGTCCTGGGGGTTGCACCGGGCAACGCCCTGGCCGGTGTAGGTCGTGGTGCCGGTGTCCAGAACGGCCCTGGCCCTCGTCGTACCGTCCTCCTCGACGAGGACGACGCCGACCTGCCACTCCAGCGTCCGCGTCATGGCGTACCTCCTCACCCGCTCCCCGTGCGGGCCTTGCGGCGCCGCGCGGGGTCCTGTCTTCAGGATCCCTCCGCACGGCGCCGTCCGCGTCCCGAGCCGGCTCAGGCTCCCGCGCCCGCGCCGGGGACGCGGGCGATGATCCCCGCCCGGTCGGCCCCAGTCGGCAGCGTCCCGAAGGCGAGCCCCTGATCCCCGCCCAGCCGGGAGGCGCAGAACGCGTCGGCGACGGCGGCCGGGGCGTGGCGGACGAGGAGCGAGCCCTGGAGCACCAGCGCCATCCGCTCGACGAGCCACCGGGCGCGCAGCTCCGCGTCCTCACCCGGCCGCAGCTCGTCGCGGAGCCGCCGCCAGGCGCCGTCGAGCCGGGAGTCCGCCCCGGCGGCGGCCGTGATCTCGGCGCCGAAGGCCTCCAGCGACTCCGGCTCGCGCGTCAGCGCACGCAGGACGTCCAGGGCTCCGACATTGCCCGAACCCTCCCAGATGCCGTTGAGCGGTGCGTCCCGGTAGAGCCTCGGCATGCCGGACTCCTCGACGTAGCCGTTGCCGCCCAGGCACTCCAGCGCCTCCGCGACCATCGCCGGCTGGCGCTTGCACACCCAGTACTTGGCGACGGCCGTGGCCAGGCGCAGGAAGCTCCGCTCCTGGTCGTCGCCGCGCTGCGCCCGGTCGACCGCGCCCGCGACGCGCAGCGCCAGTGTCGTCGCGGCCTCGGACTCGATGCCGAGATCGGCGACGACGTTGCGCATCAGGGGCTGGTCGAGGAGTTTCACGCCGAACGCCGAGCGGTGGCGCACATGGTGGGCGGCGTGCGTGAGCGCGGTTCGCATGCCGGAGGCGGAGCTGAGGATGCAGTCCAGCCGGGTCATGGTGACCATCTCGATGATGGTCCTGACTCCGCGGCCCTCGGGTCCGACCAGCCATGCCACGGTGTCGTCGAACTCCGGCTCGCTGCTGGCGTTTCCACGGTTGCCGAGCTTGTCCTTGAGTCGCTGGATCCGGAAGGTGTTGCGGCTGCCGTCCGGGAGGACGCGGGGCACGAGGAAGCACGACAGGCCGCCTCGCCCCTGGGAGGGGGAAGCCTGGGCGAGGACGAGGAACAGGTCGTTCATCGGCGCGCTCGTGAACCATTTGTGGCCGCGCAGCCGCCAGGTGCCGTCCGGCTGCGGGACGGCGATCGTGGTGTTGGCGCGCACGTCCGAGCCGCCCTGCTTCTCGGTCATGCCCATTCCGGCCAGCAGTCCCCGTTTGCTCTCGGGGGCGCGCAGCCCCGGGTCGTACACCCGGCCGGTGAGCAGCGGCTCGTACGCGGCCGCCAGCTCCGGGGCGTGCCGCAGGGCCGGGACGACGGCGTAGGTCATGGACACCGGGCACAGATGACTTTGATCGGTGAAACCCCACACCATCAGCCCGGCCGCGCGCGCGACATGGGCGCCGGGCTTGTCCTCCGCCCAGGGTGTGCCGCCCAGGCCTTCGCGGATGGCCACGTCCATGAGCGCGTGGTAGGAGGGGTGGAAGTCGACCTCGTCGATGCGGTTCCCGTACCGGTCATGGGTGCGCAGCACCGGCTCGTACCGGTTGGCCTCGTCGCCCCAGCGCCGCGCCTCCTCCGAGCCGGCGAGCCGCCCCAGGCGGTGCAGGTCCTCCTCGTACCACTCGGCGCCCTCGTTCCGTACGCCCTCCAGCAGCACCGGGTCGTCCGCCACGTCGTGTCCCGCGAGGGGCGGCACCTGGTTGGTCACCTCGTGGGTACGTACGGGATCACTGCGCATCGGAGTCCTCCAACTCACGGGGCGGCGCGGCGGGCAGGGCGCCCGCACAGCGCAGGGACATGGCGGCGAGCTCGGCGACCAGTCGGTCGCCGTCGGAGCCCTCGGCGGGCCCGGACAGCGGATCGACCAGCACCTCGCCGATGGCGCCGGTGAGCGCCGCCGCGGTGACCTCCGGGTCCTGCTCGGGCAGCAGCCCGGCGGCGATGCCCTCCCGGACCACCTCGGCGAACATGCCGCGATAGCGCCGCCGGAACTCCAGCCGCTCGGTCTCGACGGCGGGCTCCGACGGCGCGGCGAGCAGGGCGTACGCCACTCCCCGGCTCTCCAGGGCGCGTCGCGCGAAGACGGTCACGCCGTGCGCGAGCCGCTCGACCGGATCGCCGTCGCTGTCGCGCAGCACCTCACCGAGCACGTCGGCCTCCCGCCCTGCGGCGCGGCGGAACACCTCGACGGCGAGCGCCGCCTTCGACGGGAAGTGCTGATAGACCGAGCCGACCGACATGCCGGCCGCCGCGGCCACCGCGGTCACGGATGCCTGCGCCCAGCCCACTTCGGCGACGACGGTGATCGCCTCGTCCACGAGCCGGTCACGGGCGGCGGTCAGCCGGTCCCGCACCGCGGGGGTCTTGCGATAGGCCATGAAAGAAGTGAACCACCGTTCAGTCCTTCACGCCAGGGCTCGCCTGCCTTTCGCCCCCGACCCGAACCGGACCGCCCACCTGATTTCACCGGCGAGGGCCCCGACGGCTCGTCACAGGAAACGGGCCCGGAGAGATCCGGGCCCGTTTCCTGATGCGCGGCATCACCGCTCAGCGCTCACCGGCCTCCACCACGACCGCCGCCGCCACCGCCGCCGTCACCCCCGCCTCCACCGCGACCGCCACCGTCACCCCCGCGACCGCCGCCGTCACCGCCGCCTCCACCGCGATCCCCGCCATCGCCACCTCGGCCGTTGTCGCCGTAGCCGTTGCCACCGCGGCCGTTGTCGCCGTCGCCACCGCGGCCGTTGTCGTCGTAGTAGTAGCCGCGGTCGTCGTAGTACCCGTAGTAACCGCGGTCGTCGTAGTACCCGTAGTAACCGCGGTCGTCGTAGTACCCGTAGTAGCCGCGGTCGTCGTAGTAGCCGCCGTAGTCACCGCAGTAATAGCGGTAGTCGCGGTAGTCCCAGCCGCTGTAGAACCACTCGGAGCACCTGTAGTCGTCCCTGAAGTCACTCGTCGAGGCCTGAGCTCCACCGACGGGCATCACGCCGATGGCCAGCCCTGCGGCCGCTGCGGACATTGCGGCTACTATCCTGCGACGCATTTCCATGCACCTCCGAGCAATCGGGTGCAAATCACACTTTCAGACTATTTCCACCCTCCTCTCACCTTGGCGCCATGTCAAAGAGAGGAGGGGAGGGCGCCGCACCACAGAAGGGAATTGGGCCGGAGGATCCCGAACGAGGACTCTCAACCAATGGGGCGTTCATTCCCCTTGGGTGCTACAGCGCGCTCACGACGCGAAGCATGCCGTGACTCCGTCGCCCCAAAAAGGTCAAGGGGCCGAATCGGATGCTCCGACACGACCCCTGACCTGCGACTTCGCAAGTCGGGACGACAGGATTTGAACCTGCGACCCCTTGACCCCCAGTCAAGTGCGCTACCAAGCTGCGCCACGTCCCGATGCGCGGACCGTCGGGGCTGAGCCCTGCCGTGCGCGCAGGAGAACATTACCTCACTCCACGGTGAGGATGGACGCGCGAGCCTCCCCGTCGCGGCCCGTCAGGGCGCTTCGGGAAGCGGCGGCCTGACTCGGTGTCATCCCCGGCAGGGACGCCGTCGGTTCGCGCGGGCGGCGGACGCGGGTCTGACAGGCCCCGTCGAGCGAGTGACAATCGGGGCGTGAACAGGACTCCGAGGGACCGCGACGCCGAGGGCAGGGCACGCAGCGCGCGCCCGCGTGACGGGCTGGGGCGACCTCTCCCGTACGGGGAGAGGGGCGTGGAGCGGCAGCCCGAGGGTGTGGCCCGGACCCCGGACGAGACGCTCGTGGAGGCCCAGCGACTGCTGGATGCGGGCAAGCCGTTCCATGCGCACGAGGTGCTGGAGGACGCCTGGAAGTCCGGCCCGGAGGCGGAGCGTGGGCTGTGGCGTGGGCTTGCGCAGCTCGCGGTGGGGCTGACACACGCCGCCCGCGGCAACGCGACGGGCGGCGCGGCACTGCTGGTGCGCGGCGCGGAGTCCATCGCGTCGTACGCCGCGGTCATGCCGTACGGAATCGACGTGGACGGGCTCACCCGCTGGGCAGGCGCGCTGGCAGATGAGCTGCGGCGCAACGCTGCCGTGGTCCCTGCGGCGGAACGGGCGCCGCAGCTGCGCGCCGGCCGGTGACGAGCACGACCTCCGGCGTCCGCGGGCCGTGCACGCCCTCGACGAGGTTGACTTCGATGTCGCCGGTGGCTGACGGCCCGGAGATCCAGGCCGGCGGGCGGTCGGCGGTCGGCCTGGGCAGCGCCTGCGGCACGGAGGCGACGACCTGCTCCTGGTCGTACGCCGCGGATGTGGTGGTCGGGGACATGGGTGATCCGGCGTCGCCCCTGGCCGGCGCCGCCGTCCAGGACGATCGGGCGCGCCGGGGGCCCGGTCTCGGCGATGGAGATCGCGCAGCCCGTGCGACGCTCTCGACGGCGTCGGGTTCCTGGCTGGGGAGCAGGGGGTGGAGGGGCGCGGTCGTGGATCCGACGCCTCGAAGACCGTGTCCACGGTGGGCAGTTCGGCGCCTGCGAGGGTGAGGGGGCGGGTGGTGGTCTGCGGGTAACCCTGACCCGCGGTGTCGGGTCGGGCCCGGACGGGTCGACCGTGGTGTCCGAGGCGGCGCACCGGAGGAAGGGGCCCACCGCAGCCCGGCCCCTGGTCGCGTGATCGCTTCGGCATGTCCCGCGCGGGGAGGAGCGCCTGCCGGCGTCCCCGTGGCACGCTTGGCGCCGATGATCCCGGGCCGCCGCTGGAGTCTCGATGACGAGCCTTGTCTTTGACGTGTACGTTCGCGCCACGCCCCAGCAGCTCTGGAACGCGCTGACCGATCCGGCGATGGTTCCGCGCTGGCGCCTCGGGATGACCTTCAGCACCGACTGGCAGCCGGGCTCTCCGCTGACCACCCGGTCGCCGGACGGCGAGGGCAGCGTGCAGCAGGCGGTGCCCGGGCAGCATCTGTCCTACGACTGGCGCCAGACCGAGGAGCCGGAACTGAACGGAGGCCGTCCGTCCGTCGTGTCCTTCGACCTCGACCCCATGGATGAGGTCACCCATCTGAATGTGGTGCACGGAGGGCTGGACCCCGAGGGCGAGCTCCTCAGAATCGTGAAGCCGGGCTGGCCGATGCTGCTGTCCAGTCTGAAGAGCCTGATCGAGACGGGCGAGCCGTTGACCTTCCCGCAAGGAGACTGACCGGAAGCGCCCGGATCCGCCGTCCGGAAAAAATCTTGCCGAAAAGGTCCGCCGGGATGTCGAAAACGCGGCGTGTGCTTCTACCTGTCCGTGAGAGCGCCACGAGGGCGCCCACAGGACAGGGAGCGGACCATGAAGTACATGCTGCTGATGCAGTTCAGCGAGGCGACCGTCGACTTCCCGCGGATCGACACATGGACGCCGGAGGAGGTCCAGGCGCACATCGCGTTCATGAAGGACGCCACCACGAAGATCGCCGAGGCCGGTGAGCTCGTCGACGGCCAGGGCCTGGCCATGCCGGAGGTCGCCAAGATCGTACGGGCCGGGGCCGAGGGCGGCGCGCCCGTGGTGACCGAGGGGCCGTTCCCGGAGACCAAGGAGTTCCTGGCCGGGTACTGGATCGTGGACTGCGAGACTCCGGAACGGGCGGTCGAGCTGGCCGCGTTCGTCTCGGCGGCGCCCGGGCCCGGCGGGGCCCCGCTGAACATGCCGATCGAGGTGCGTCAGGTGATGTCCGCACCGCCCCAGGAGCTGTGAGCGACACTGACGCCGGAGTCTGTTGAGCGTCGGAGCCATGGGAGCAGTGGGCACTGTGGAAGACGCCGGAGCTGGGAAGGCCACCGCGGCCATGGAAGCCGAACGGACCGCCGAGGACCTGCTGCGCGAGCTGGCGCCGCAGGTCGTCGGCGTGCTCACGCGGCGGTTCGGGGATTTCGACGCCGCCGAGGACGCCGTACAGGAAGCACTGCTGGCCGCCGCCGTGCAGTGGCCCCAGGAAGGGCTGCCGCGAAATCCGCGGGGCTGGCTGATCCAGGTGGCGAGCCGGCGGATGACCGAGCAGGTGCGCAGCGAGCAGGCCCGGCGGCGCCGGGAGGACCTCGCCGTACGGCGGGAGCCCGCCGACCGGCTGATCGCTCCCGCGGCGGACAGCGACGACGGTACGGATGAGGACGACACCCTCACTCTGCTCTTCATGTGCTGTCACCCCGCACTCACACCATCGGCGGCGATCGCGCTCACGCTGCGATCGGTGGGCGGGCTCACGACGACCGAGATCGCGCGGGCGTTCATGGTGCCGGACGCCACGATGGCGCAGCGGATCAGCCGTGCCAAGCAGCGCATCAAGTCGTCCGGCGTGCCCTTCCGGATGCCGGACGAGGACGACCGGCAGCGCCGTCTGGACGCGGTCCTGCACGTCCTCTACCTCGTCTTCAACGAGGGGTACGCGGCCGGGGCCGGCCGGGAGCTGCAACGTGTCGAGCTGTCCGTGGAGGCGATCCGGCTGGCCAGGGCGCTGCACCGGCTGCTGCCCAAGGACGGCGAGGTCGCCGGGCTGCTGGCGCTGATGCTGCTCACCCACGCCAGGAGCACGGCGCGCACAGGACCGGGCGGGGAGCTGGTGCCGCTCGCCGAGCAGGACCGGAGCCTGTGGGACGCCGAGGCCATCGCCGAGGGTGTCGCGCTGATCACCGATGCCCTGCCCAGAGGCCGGCTCGGCCCCTATCAGGTGCAGGCCGCCGTCGCCGCCGTGCACGACGAGGCGAGGACGGTGGAGGAGACCGACTGGCCGCAGATCCTGGCGCTGTACGGGGTGCTGGAGCAGCTTTCCGACAATCCGTTCTACTCGCTCAACCGCGCGTGGCGGCAGCCATGGTCCACGGTCCCGAGGCAGGTCTGCGCCTCCTGGACGCGCTCGAGGACGACGCCCGGCTGACGGGCCATCACCGCCTGTATGTGGTGCGGGCACACCTTCTCGAGATGGCAGGCGAACGCGAGGCAGCCGTCGAGAACTACCGCGCGGCCGCGAGCCGTACGCCGAGCCTGCCGGAGCGGCACCATCTGACGATACGGGCCGCCCGGCTCAGCGGACCGGGTCACTGACGGGACCGCCGCTGGACCGCGCGCGACGGATCCCACGCCTCCGCCCGGGCCGGCCGGTGTCGAGTGCGCCCCGGTCGGGGCCAGGCACCGGACGTCCGCGTCCCCGGCGGCCGAGGGTTCGCTCGGATCGACCCGGGCGGCCGGATCGGTCCGATCAGACCGATTGGCCCGTCCGATCCGTTCGGTTCGTTCGGTCAGTCGGGTCGGTCGGGTCGCTCGGGTCGGGGTCATCGGCACGCAGCCCCGGCGCCAGGGCCAGCGTGACCGCGACCGACGCCAGGGCCATCACCGTCATCGCCGTCGCGGGCGACGTGAACTGGGCAACGGCACCCGCGATCGCGGCACCGACCCCCTGCATGGCGAGCATGCCGGAGGTGTGCAGCCCGAGGGCATGCCCGCTCAACTCCCCAGGGGTCAGGGCCATCAGACGTTCCTGGAGCAGCAGGCTCGCCGCATAGCCGACCGAGGCGAGCACCACGACCGCCATCGCGAGCGGCAGCCCGGGCCGCAGGGCGAAGAGCAGATACGGGACGGCGAGCAGCAGACGCAGCGGGGCACCGAGCCGCTCCCGCCATCGGCGGGGCACGAACCGTCCGACCGCCGTGTCCCCGATGAGCATGCCCAGCGCGGCCGCCGCGAAGAGGAGCCCGGCGTGCGTGGGCGCGTACGGGACGAAGAGGGCCTCGCAACCGACGATCAGCCCGTTGGGCACCCAGAGGGCGAGGTAGACGTAGCGGCGCGGCGTGGACGACCACAGTTGCGCGTTGTTCCGCCAGGTCTCGGTGACCGACGGCCGCCCTGCGGCCCGCGGCGGTCGCTGCGCGAGTCGGAAACGGGCGACGGCCGCGGCGGCGACGTACAGAGCCGCTCCCGCGAGCAGCGTGCCGCGCGGCGAGAGGACGGTGAGGAGCACACCGCCGGTCACGGATCCGCAGATCTGCATCGCGCCGACGGACATGTTGAGGACGGAGCGGCCGAGCAGATAGCCGTCCGTCGTGAGGATCTCGTTGAGGAGACCGCCCCGCACGCCGCCACCGAGGGCCGCGATGGTCCCGAGGCCGAAGAGGATCACGAAGACGGCCCACACGGGCACGCCTGGAACGGCCATGGCCGCCATGGCGAGCCCGGAGACGAGCGGCAGCGCGCACAGCACGGCGCGCGGGGGCAGCCGGTCGGCCGCCGAGAGCAGCGTCGTCGCACCGATCACCTGGGCGAGCGACGGACCGAACATGGCCAGGGCGGAGAGGAGGGGCGAGCCGGTCGCCGCGTGGACGAGCGTGCCGACGGCCAGACCGCTCACCGTCGAGGCCGCGATCTGTGCGGTGGTGTTCAGGAAGAGCGGGGTGTACTCGGGGGCGCGGAAGAGCTCTCGGTAGGTGCGCATGCCAGGGAGTCTCGGTGCTGTGGATGCGCGGGCGTTACTGTTTCGCGAGGAGGCGAAACGATGGGGTGGTGGCGGATCAGCGCGGACACGCTGGCGGGCAGCCGCTTCGCCCTCTCCCCGCTGGCCGAGGCCACGGCGAGCCTGATCGCCCTGGAACGGGGTACGGCCGCTCATCCGGGCGAGCGGCTCTGGCTCGACACCCATCTGCCCGCGTACCGCGAGCGGTTGGCGGCCGAACCGGTCACCGCGCTGCTCGTGCGCGCGGGTCTCGGGCGGCGCTGGATCGCGGACTTCCTGACCCCGGCGCCGACGGGCGACGGGGAGCCGGCTTTCGATGAGGAGCTGGCGCGGATACGCGACGCGTCCGCCGCGCGTGTCCGGGCTGATCTGGAGGTGTCGTCGGGCGGCCCGCTCCCCCGTCCGCTGCAGCGCCCCGATCTCGCCCGGCAAGCGGCAGGGCTGGTGGAGTGGGTCTGGTCGGAGGCCGTACTGCCGTACTGGCCGCGGCGCCGGCGGATCATCGAGGCCGATGTCGTCGCGCGGACCGGGCAGTTGAGCCAGGGCGGCTGGGCCGCCGCGCTGGCCGGCATGCGCCAGGGAATGCGCTGGCTCGGTGAGGGCCGCCTGCAGGTCAACACGCAGGACAATCCGCCGCGCGAGATCTCCGCGGCGGACCTGCTGTTCGTTCCGGTCACTCCGCGCACCGGATGGGTCGCCTGGGACCTGCCGCACCGGTACGCGGTGGTGTACCCGTGCTCGGGTGAGCTGGCCGAGCCGGAGGCGGCGCCGGTGCCCGACGGGCTGGGCCCGCTGCTCGGGCCCGCCCGCGCGGCGGTACTCGTGCTCCTCGGCACGCCGAAGAGCACGACGCAGTTGGTGGCGCTGACCGGGCAGGGGCTGGGGTCGGTCGGCCGCCACCTCAAGGTGCTGTACGAGGCCGGGCTGATCCGGCGGCGACGCGCCGGGCGGTCGGTGCTGTACTACCGGACCGCCGCCGGCGAGGTCCTCGTACAGGCCGGGGCGAAGCCCTGAGCCGGGTCAGCCGATGTGGAAGAGCGGGCCGGTCAGGGTCAGGCCGAGGTCGTGACCGACGTACGAGAAGAACGCGAGCAGCATGAGCGCGGCGCCGCCCAGCGCCACGTCCTTCAGGAACATGATCTGCTCCGTCTGACGCGTCCCGGGGTCGCTCTCCTTCCAGAAGCCGTGCATGACGACGGCGGTCGGGATGCAGAAGACGGCCAGCAGCAGTGACCCCAGGTCCGCCCAGATGCCGAGCAGGACGCTCAGCCCTCCGGCCAGGAGCACCAGTCCGCTGGTCACCGTGGCCGGGACGGGGGCTGGGACGCCCTTTGCGGCGGCGTAGGCGCCCATGGCCTTGCTCTGCATGAGGTGCTGTACACCCGAGGGAAGGAACACCAGCACGAAGAGAATGCGTCCAACCAGCACCAGGACATCCATCGCGACCTCCCGGAATCGGAGCGACTGTCCCGATTTCATTTTCCCACCTCGCGCAACCCCGGCACTCGGACCGAGGCGCCCGGCAGCCCGTACGCACACGCCTCCCTGGACGACGGTGACGGCGCGGGTCCGCCCGCTCGACCGCGGGTCGGCGGTCGCCGTCGAGGTCCGGGCCGGCACCCGGCCCAGCCGCGGCCGGGAAGGATGATCCGGCACCGACGCTCCCGGCAGGCTCCCCGCTCATGCCGGCTTCGTCCGACACCCCGCCACCCGACCGGGACTTGGAGTGATGGCCGCAGGGCACCGACGGCACCGGCCCTTGGGGCCTCCCTCGCGGCGACAAGGGTTTTCCCCGTATCGGGTTCATCTCGCCTTTCCCTACTGTCTGCCGCACCGGCGGTTCCCAGACCCTGACGCGTAGCTGTCAGGTGCATGTAAACACTGGGTTTCGTCCGGTGACGGCTCTTGACCAGGGGCCGTCGCGCCGGCGGCGGCGCGCGGGCGACCCGGCCCGGGGAACCGTGGATCGCACCCCCACACCGCACCACGGTTCCCGCGCCGCCCGTCCGCGCTCCGCAGCGTCTTGAAAGGGAACACCTTGAACGGTTCCGGACGGAGACTCATATCCGTCGTGGCCGCGACCGCCACGATCATCGGTGTCGCCGCCACCTCCGCCGTGGCGCTCGCCGCCGCCCCGGCGGGCCCCTCCCCGAAGCCCGCCCCGGCTTCGCAGTCGATGAACACCCTCCCGGCCGCACCCGTCGAGAAGGTCATCGTCACCTACAAGTCCAGGACGGCCGAGGCCAGTTCCAACGCGGCGGCGAAGAGCGACGCCGCGGCCAAGGGCACCGAGACCGGCGAGAGCCTGTCCTTCGAGCGCCGGCTCGCCGGCGGCTCCGCCCTCGTCGACCTCGGGGGCAAGGCGTCCAAGAAGGACCTCACCGAGGTCATGGACGCCTTCCGCGCCGACCCCTCGGTGGCGTCCGTGGAGCCCGACATCCGTGCCTACGCGATGGCCGTCACCCCGAACGACACCGAGTACACCAAGCAGTGGGACCTCTTCGAGGCCACCGGCGGCATGAACGTACCGGGCGCCTGGGACAAGACCACCGGCAGCGGCGTCACCGTCGCGGTCATCGACACCGGCTACGCCGCCCACTCGGATCTGTCGGGCAATGTCGTCTCCGGCTACGACTTCATCTCCAGCTCGGCGGACGCCCGTGACGGCAGCGGCCGTGATGCCGACGCCAAGGACGAGGGCGACTGGAACGCCACCGACGGCGAGTGCGGCACCGGCTCCAAGGCGAGCAACTCCTCCTGGCACGGCACGCACGTGGCGGGCACCATCGCGGCGACGACCCACAACAGCAAGGGCGTCGCGGGCATCGCGTACAACGCGAAGATCCAGCCGGTCCGCGTCCTCGGCAAGTGCGGCGGTTCGTCGGCCGACATCGCCGACGCGATCACCTGGGCGTCCGGCGGCAGCGTCCCGGGCGTCCCGGCGAACGCGAACCCGGCCAAGGTCATCAACCTGAGCCTCGGCGGCGCCAGTTCCACCTGCCCGAGCGTCTACCAGAACGCCATCAACGGCGCGGTCTCCCGCGGTACGACGGTCGTCGTCGCGGCGGGCAACAGCAACGCCAACGCATCCGGCTTCACCCCCGCCAACTGCGCCAACATCATCAACGTGGCGTCGACCAGTCGCGAGGGCAACCGTTCCTTCTACTCGAACTTCGGCAGCATCGTCGATGTCGCCGCGCCCGGCGGTGAGACCCGCCGCGCGACCGACACGCCCGGCACCGTCACCACCCCCGAGAACGGCGTCCTCTCCACGCTGAACTCCGGTGCGACCACCCAGTCGACCGAGAACTACAAGCCCTACCAGGGCACATCGATGGCCGCTCCGCACATCGCCGGTCTCGCCGCGCTGCTGGAGTCGGCCAAGCCGGCGCTGACCCCGGCCGAGATCGAGTCGGCGATCAAGGCCAACGCCCGGCCGCTGCCCGGCACCTGCGCCGGTGGCTGCGGCGCCGGTATCGCCGATGCGACGAAGACCGTGAACGCAGCCACCGGCACCACCCCCGGCGGTACGACGTTCACCAACGGGACGAATGTCACGATCGGCGACCTCGCCACCGTCTCGTCCTCGATCGCCGTCACCGGCCGCACCGGCAACGCCCCCGCCGCCCTCAAGGTCGACGTGGACATCAAGCACACCTGGCGCGGCGACCTGGTGATCGACCTGGTCGCCCCGGACGGGACCGTCCGCAACCTGAAGGCCTCCTCCGGCTCGGACAGCGCCGACAACGTCCTCGCGACGTACACGGTCGACGCGTCCAGCGAGGTCGCCAACGGCACATGGAAGCTGCAGGTCCGCGATGTGGCATCGGGTGACACCGGCTACATCGATACCTGGAGTCTCACCTTCTGAGACAGCGGCACATCGGAATCATCGCTGGTCAGGGGCGCGTTCGCAGGCACATGCCGCGAGCGCGCCCCGCCGTCGCTCCGGTCCAGACCTGTCCGTATGCCGGACCAGGGGCCTGGACTGCAGCGAAACGATTCGTATCCTCTGCTCGAACGGGCAGGGGGCCCGCGCACGCCGGAAGGTGGTGGTGGGCACGTGACGTCGGCGGATTACCTCCCCCTGCGCCCTGCGGGCGTGGGGGGACCTCCAGCGCCGGTCGGCCGGGCCGACCTTCTCGCCCGTCTCGAAGGGGTCCTGCACACGCGCGGGCGCGCCCTTCTCACGGGCCCCGCAGGCGTCGGCAAGACGGAGCTCGCCCTCGCCACGGCGGCCCGCGCGGAGTCCCGCGGCGACACCGTCCTCTGGCTCGCCACGCTCCCCACCGACCGGTCCATACCGGGTGCGGTGGCGGCCGCGCTGGTGGCCGCCGTCCGCTCGTGCGTCACCTGGCCGGAGGCGGGCCGCCCAGGGGGCTCCCCCGGTGCGGACATGCCCGCCGGACCTGGCGGTTCGGGCGGTACGGGGCGGTCCGGCGCCGTGGGCGGATCCGGGAGCCCCGGTCCGGCGCCGTCCGGCCCGTACGACGTTCTCGACGGGCTGCCCGGCCCCCAGCGCACCGCCGTGGCCATGCTGTGCCGCGAGGCGCCCGTTCCCGAAGGTGGCTGGGACCCCATCGCGCTGCGGCTGGCCCTCGCGCAGATCCTGCGCGCGCTCACCGCCCGCGGACCCGCCCTGCTCGTCGTCGACGGCGTCCAGCACATGGACGCCGACAGCGCCGATCTGCTGCGGTTCGCACTGCATCTCGCGCCGCCGACACTGCGGGTCGTCGCCGTCGAGACCCCGGAGACGCACGGACCGACGACGCACGAGCGGACGGCGCACGAACCGACGACGTACAGGTCCACGACGTACCGACCGACGGCACACGGGCCGAAGTCAGCCCGACCCGGCACCGACACCGACACCGACACCGACACCGACACCGCCGACGGCCCCGAGCCCCTGTGGGTGCCGTCCGAGGCGGACGTCCTCAACGTTCCGCCGCTGCAGGCCGACGAGATCGCCGAACTCCTCATCCACCACCGGCTTCCGTCCCGGATGGCCGGCCGGATCCACCGGGCCAGCGGCGGCAATCCGCGCCTCGCGCTCGCGGTCGGCCGCTCCCTCGCCGACGCCCGTACTCCCGTGCACCACGCCGAGGCGCTGTCCCTGTCGGGCCGCGCCCGCGATCTCGCGCGGCAGTTGCTCGGCGCCGCATCGCCCTCGGTGCGCACCACCCTGCTGCTCGCCGCACTGGCCCTGCGCCCGACCGCGTCACTGATCCGCCGCGCGGGCCGGCCCACCGCCGAGGCCGATCTCGCCACCGCCGAGCGGGCCGGGCTGATCTCGCTCACCGAGGACGGGACGGTGGCCTTCACGGCCGGCCTCCTTCCGTCGACGCTCGTGCACGACGCCTGCTGGACCCGGCGCAGCGAGGGGCACGCCGCGCTCGCCCGGGTCGTCGACGACCCCGTGGAGGAAGTACGGCACCGGGCGCTCGCCACCGATGTCCCGGACGAGCGGCTGGCCGCCGAGGTCGGGGCGGCCGCCGAGACCGCCCGCCGCCGAGGCAACAGCGCGCTGGCCGCCGAACTCGCCCTGCTGGCGGCCGAGTCCACACCCGGCCGCCACGGTGCCCAGCGGATCGCCCGCCTGGTCGACGCCGCCGAGGAAGCCGCGCGGGCGGCCCGCGCCGACCTGGCGATGCGCGCCGCGACGGATCTCCTCGCGCGCGACGCGTCACCGGCCGACCGTGTGCGGGCGCGGCTCGCGGTGCTGGACACGGCGGGTCAGGGGCTGACGGGACTCGACGAGATCTACGTGCACGCCATGGAGGACTCGGAGGGCGACACGGCGCTGCGGGCGGCCGTCCAGCTCCGGCTCGCGGTGAAGCACGTACTCGCCGAAGGCGACCCGGTACGCTCCCGGGCCGCCGCCGTCGAGTCGGCGGCGCTCGCCGCGTCGGTCGGCGACCGGATGACGGCGACGCGGGCGCTGACCGTCCAGGCGCGCATGGAACGGGTCCTGGGCTCGCCGGACGCCGAGCGCGTGCTCGCCGAGGCGCGGGCCCTCGAGATGGTCGAGCGTCCGCTCGGAGTCCGCAACACCGCCCAGATACTGACGATCCGTCATGCGCTCTTCGACGACCGTCTCACCGACGCGCGCGAACAGCTCGGCGCCCTGCTGCCGCTGGTCGAGCGGCGCGGTCCGGTCGAGGACGCGATCGAGCTGTTCCGTACGCTCGCGGAGGTCGAGGCCCGCCAGGGCCAGTGCGCGGCGGTCCTCGCGCACGCCGGACGGTCGCTCGCCCTGACCCTGGAAGCGGGCCTCTCCCCCGGCCCCGCCTGGTACGCGCTGGCCCTCGCCGAGACCGCGGGCGGCAGCTTCGCGCGCGCCGCCAGCTATGCACGGCGCAGCGTCCAGGCCTCCGAGGAGGAGGGCGACCACGTCTTCCTCTCCCGCAGCCTGTACGCACTCGGCCGCGTCCAGCTCGTCACGGGTGACGTGACGAACGCCCTGGACACCCTGCGCCGGGTCCAGTCCGGCGAACGGGCCCAGGCGACCGTCGACCCCTCCATGCTCCGCTGGCACGAGGAGCTGGCCGAGGCACTGCTGGCGAACGACGCCCCGGAGGAGGCCGCGGCTCTGATCGCGGATGTCCGTCCGGTGGCGGAACGCCTCGGCCGCGGGACCGTCCTGCTCGGCTGCGACCGGGCGTACGCGCTGTATCTGGCGGCGAGCGGCAAGCCCGACGAGGCGGCCGGACTGCTGACGGACACCGCCGAGGCCTTCGGCGCCGCGGGCCTGCCGCTCGAGCGCGGCCGGGCGCTGGTGGCGCTCGCCCGCGTGGAGCGCCGCCGCCGTCGGCGGTCCGCTTCGCAGAACGCGCTGCAGGCCTCGGCCGCGATCTTCGAACGGGCGGGCGCGGCGCCCTGGCTGGGGCTGGCCAAGGAGACCCCGGCAGGGGCTCCGGACCCCGCCCCGTCGTCCCGCGGCGGCGCCCTCTCCGCCCTCACGGATGCGGAGCTGCGCCTCGCCCAGCTGGTGGGCCAGGGAGCCAGCAACCAGGAGGCGGCGGCCAAGCTGTATCTGAGCGTGAAGACGGTGGAGGCCCGGCTGACCCGCATCTACCAGAAGCTGGACGTCCGTTCGCGCGCCCAGCTGGCCGCGGCACTGAACGCCTGACCGTCGGCGGCCGCGCTCACCGCACCGTCCGCCGGCGGCCTCTCCTGCCCTTCCGCGCCCGAGCGCGTGCATCATCGAAGTGAGGAGACGGAGGAGACGAGCGACGAGGAGGGGCGATGAGGTTGTCGTTCCTGCAGCCTCTCTACGCGGAGCCCGGCCCGTTCACCTCCGTGTATCTGGACACCTCGCGCGACATCGAGGATCCGGAGCGGGCCATCGCGCTGCGCTGGCGCCGGCTGCGCGACGAGCTGGCACGGCAGGGCGCGGACCGGGCGTCCATCACCGCCGCGGAGCGGGTGGTGGGTGCGGACGCGGAGCTGCCCGGCATGCATGGGCAGGCGATCTTCACGGCCGACGGGGCGCTGGTGCTGGACGGTGAGCTGCCGGCGCCGCCCGCGCACGACTCCGCGCGCTACGGCATGCTTCCCGACGCGATGCCCCTCGTGGTGCAGCACCTGCCGGAGATCCCCTATCTCGCGGTGGTCGTGCACTACGGCGGACTCCCGACCGCCGGGACCGAAGGCACGGTGACCGTGGCCGCCGAGGGCGGGACCTGGCCCGTGTCCAGCGTCGCCCCCGGTGAGCGGCGGCGTCGGCGGGTGCCGGTCGCGCAGTGGCACGACGCCGCGGCCCGGCTCGGCCACGAGCTGGACGCACGGGCGCGGCACGAGGGCGCGGACGCGGTCGTGGTCGGCGGGGACAAATGGGCGTGCAGCGTCCTGGTCCGCCGACTGCCGGAGAGGCTGCGGACCCGGGTGGTGCGGGTGGGCGGCCCCACGCCGACGGACACCGGGCGCGCTCTGCTGGAGGCGCAGCTCGAGGACGTCTTCCGCGGGTGCATGGCCGAGCACGACCGGGCACTCGTGGAGATCTTCGTCGCCCGGCGGGCGCGGGACGGCGCCACGGCCGAGGGCCTGGCCGCCGCCGTCGCCGCGCTCCAGCGCGGCCAGGTCACCGCTCTTCTGTTCAATCCGCACACCGGGTCGCGGCGGCTGCTCTGGGTCGGTCCGCGCCCCACCCAGGTCGCCCTCACCGAGGCGGAGCTCACGTCCTTCGGGGTACGGGCACCCCGCGAGGAACCGGCCGACGAGGCTCTGGTCCGGGCCCTGGTGGCCACGGCCGCCGAGCTGGTCGTCGTACCGGAGAGCGCCCTGCGGCTGCGGGACGGCGTGGGGGCGCTGCTCCGGTACACGGATGCGGGGACGCCATGAGCCCGACCGGGGGACGTGGGCGGCGGACGCGAACGGATCGGAGGACGAGATGCCGACGAGGATCCTGCTCGAAGGGCGCCCGGGTGTGGGCAAGACGACCGCCGTGCGGCGGCTGACCGCGCTGCTGCGCACGCGTGCGCTCGTCGGTTTCACCACGGAGGAGATCCGTCAGGGCGCCGCCCGGGTGGGTTTCGCGCTGGAGACGCTGGACGGCCGGCGGGCCGTGCTCGCACATGTCGGCTTCCCCGGGCCGCCGCGCGTCGGGCGGTACGGCGTCGATCCGCGCGTCATGGACGAGCTGGCGGTGCCGGCCCTGGCGTCGGTGTCCCGGGACCCGGCACCGGGGGATCTTGTGCTCATCGACGAGCTGGGCCGGATGGAGCTGTCCAGCTCAGCGTTCCGGGAGGCCGTCGAGCGCCTGTTCACGGCCGGCATCGATGTCGTCGCCACCGTGCACGCTCACCACGACCCGTTCACCGATGCCCTGAAGCGGAGCGCCGGCATCGAACTGGTCCAGGTGACTGCGGAGAACCGGGACGTGCTGCCCGAGCAGTTGGCGGCACGGCTGGAGGGCTAGGGTCCGTCTCGGTGCGAGGGGCCGTACCGGACGATCCGGTACGGCCCCTGGCGCCGGCGCGTACGGGCTCCGCCGTGGTCAGCGGACCCAGGTTCCGGTGGTGCCGAGCACGGCCGAGCCGTCCAGGTCGGCGAGCTTGGTGCCGGTGAAGCCGCGCGCCCAGTCGGACGTCTGGACACGCAGCGCCGGGTGGTCCGCGGTGAGCACCTCCAGCACGGCCTCGGCGGCCTCGGCCGGAGTCTGCGCGCCGCTGAGGAATTGCGCGACGGTGCGGTTGGCGTAGTGGTGCAGCGCGTCGGCGTAGGGTCCGGCGGCGGCGATCTCGGCCTCGACGTCGATCCCGATGTTGTTGACGAACTCGGTGGCCACGGCGCCCGGCTCGACCAGGGTGACGCTCACGCCGAGCGTGGCGGCGACGGGGGCCAGGCTCTCCATGTAGCCCTCGACAGCGAACTTCGCCGCACAGTAAGCCTCGTTGAAGGGCTGACCGACGACGCCGCCGACGCTGGTGACGGTGATCAGCCGGCCGCCGGAGGCACGCAGGTGCGGCAGGGCGGCCTTGGAGACGTGGAGCACGCCGAAGAAGTTGGTCTCCATGACGGTGCGGACCTCGTCGACGGTGTCGTTCTCCAGGGTGCCGACGTGTCCGGCGCCCGCATTGTTGACCACGGCGTCGAGGCGGCCGAGGTCGGCGATCACGCCGTCGACCGCTGAGGCGACGGACACCTCGTCGGTGACGTCGAGCTGCCGTATGTCGAGCTCGACCCCGGCCTCGGCGGCGGCCTTGCGCAGTGCGTCGGCACGGCCGGTGTCGCGCAGGGTCGCGACGGTGTGCCAGCCCGCCTGCGCCGCGGCGACGGCGGCGGCGAGGCCGATGCCGGAGGAGGTGCCGGTGATCAGAACGACCTTGGAGGGCGTGGAGGACATGGTGGGGCCTTTCGTAGGGGGACGTGGGTGAATCGCCGCACAGCCGGACGATTCAGTGCGTGTACACACACCTTAATCATTATGTGCGTGCGCACGCAACCCGTAAGATCGGAGCATGCCGAAAAGGAAGCTCACCCAGGCGGAGATGCCCGCCGCCGACTACGCCTTCTACGGTCTGGTCTGGGCCGGCACGACCCTCACCGAGCGCGTCGACCGCGCCCTCAGCAAGGCCCACGACCTGCCGGTCTCCTGGTTCGAGGTCATGCTGTGGCTCGCCACCAGCCCGGACCCTGTTCCGGCCTCCGTGCTCGGCAACAGCACCATGCTCAGCCGCAGCCAGGTCTCCCGTGTCGTCGACGCCCTCCAGAGCCGTGGCCTGGTCACCCGGACCCCGTCGCCCCGCGACGCCCGCTCCGTCGAGGTCGCCCTCACACCGGAGGGCCACCACCTCTTCGCCGAGGCCGACGCCACGCGGCGGGAGTGCCTGGCGCCCGTCTTCACCGAGCTCCTCGACCAGCAGGACCTCGAGGCGCTGGGCACGGTGTGGCGGAAGCTCAAGGCCGCCAAGGAGAGCACGGAAGGCCCTGCCTGAGGAGCGGAAACGGACCAGGGGCCGGGCCGGATCACTCGGGCGACAGGCAAGCCGCCGCCTACAGGTCGAGGGCGCACTCGGCCGTGCCACGGCGGACGCCTGGACGGTGAGGGCCGGCCTCGTGGGGCGTCGACGCGAATGCCGTCTCCGGGCCGGCGTTCGGCCGCCGACAGGTCGAGCGGTGCGACTGTGACGTCGTCTGCGCGCCGAACGGGGCAGTGATGCGGACCGGCGTGGAGCGGCACACCTGGCACGTCGTGGGCAGGCGCCGGTCAGGTCGGGACCTCACCGGCGCGCCCGGGCGACACCACGATTGCGCAGGCGCGGATCAGTGCCCCGCATCACGGGCCGCCCTGGACCGGAGGACGACCCGCACCGCGATCGAGCCCGTCAGGGATCAGGCGTGGTCCGCCTGGTCGGAGGTGGCGACCCGCTGGAGCGTGGCGGTGAGCCGAGTGAGGTCGTGACCACCGAAATGGTCGAGGAGGTGCCGTCGCACGCTGGCCAGATGGGTCGGCCAGTCCTGCTCCAGGCGAGCAAGCCCGGAC
Organism: Streptomyces sp. NPDC002133; assembly: GCF_040296405.1. NCBI lineage: Bacteria > Bacillati > Actinomycetota > Actinomycetes > Kitasatosporales > Streptomycetaceae > Streptomyces > Streptomyces sp. NPDC002133. The sequence goes on from NZ_JBEOXF010000010.1 coordinate 160,451, forward strand.
TCGGTCAGCACGGCGTTCCATCCACGCCCGTCTTCGGCACACTTGGTGCGCTGGGCCCAGCCTTGCCGCTCGAGCCGGTTGACGACGCGGGTCATACCGCTGAGCGAGAGGTCGCAGACCGAGGCGAGTTCACTCATTCGCATCTGCTGCTGCGGAGCCTCGGACAGGTACATGAGGGGCTTGTACTCGGAAAGCGGCAGCCCCCCGCCGCGGGTCATGTCGGCATCCACCACGCGCGGTAGCGCGAGCAGCACCCGGCCCAGCGCCCGCACGAACGCCTCCTCGCTCTGACTCATCGGCTGAAGGGGCTGCTCTTTTGACGACATGCCCACACTTTAGCTCCTTGACAACTCAAGGAGCCGACCCATCCTTGACCCCGCAAGCAACACTGCGCCGACCGCCCGAACGACTTCGACGCACGCCGCGAGGGCGCCGGAGGGCCGCCCCTGCCGCGGTCCGGACCGGTCCGGACCGGACACGAGCGAGGTGCCCGGGACAGTCCGGGTGCATCGACCCCTGCCGACCCCTGCATGTCGAGCGGCAGGACGGCGGGTGGCCTGCGCCTCAGTGGCCGGCGATCTGGCCGCCGTCGACGTGCAGGATTTCGCCGGTGACGAAGGGGGCGTTCTCGAGGTAGAGGACCGCGTCGACGATGTCGCTGATTTCGCCCATACGGCCGACGGGGTGGAGGGCGGCGAGGGCGGCGTGGTGCTCCGGGGAGTGCATGGGCGTCCTGATGGTGCCCAGGGCGACGGCGTTGCTGCGGATGCCGCGGGTGGCGTACTCGATGGCCAGGGCCTTGGTGGCGGACTGCAGGCCACCCTTGGTGAGCGAGGCGAGTACCGAGGTCACGTGGGAGTTGGCCTGGTCGGCCAGAGTGCTCGTGATCTGTACCACGTGACCGCCGCCCTGCTCGAGCATGCGCTCCACCGCGAGCTGCGTGATCCGGAAAAAGCCGTTCACGTTCACGCCGAGCACCGCGTCGTAGTCCTCCTCGGTGAACTCGGTGAACGGCTTGGGGATGAAGATCCCGGCGTTGTTGACCAGCGTGTCGATCCGGCCGAACCGCGCCACGCCCTCGGCGATGACGCGTTCCGCGGTGGCGCGCTCGGCGATGTCCCCCGGGACGGTGAGGACGTCCGGGTCCTGCGACTCGGCGATGCTGCGCGAGGTGGCGACGACCGCGTAGCCGAGCTTGCGGTAGGCATCGACCAGCCCGGCGCCGATTCCCTGCGAGGCGCCGGTGATGACCGCGACCTTCTGACCCTGACTGCTCATGATGACCTTCTTCGCATGGGGTGCTATGTGGCGACCAGCCGAAATAACCAACCGGTCGCCTATAAAGTAGGCGACTGGTCGACAATCGTCAAACAGTGGAAATGCGGATTTATCTGCACGATCCACCGAGCGGCCCGCATGCGCACGCCGGTCACTCGGAATTCCCGTGGATCCGACGCCGCGACGACGGTCGGGCCATGTGTAGCCGACCGGTCCAGTAAAACGTAGTCGAGCGGTCGTATACTGGCCCCATGGGACGGACCAGTGATGCCAGAGAGAAGATCCTGAGCGCGGCGCAGTCGCTCATCGAGCTGCGCGGCTACTCCGCCCTGGGCGTGGCCGAGATCTGCAAGGCAGCCGGAGTGCCCAAGGGCAGTTTCTACTACTTCTTCGAGTCCAAGGAGGCTCTCGCGCTGGCCGTCATCGACGAGCAGTGGGCCGGCCAGCGAAGCGACTGGACTCGCATCCTCAACAGCGATGCGGAGCCACTGCAGCGGCTGCGCCGGCTGTTCGAGGAGACGGAAGCCGGCCAGCGCGCGGGTCAGCAGAGCTGCGGAACCGTTTCAGGGTGCATGTTCGGGAATCTCACCCTGGAGATGAGCAACCAGACCGAAGCCGTCCGTAAACGCCTGCAGGAGATCTTCGAAGCCCAGGTCGAGATGGTCGACTCGATCATCACCGAGGCTCTCGAGCGTGGCGAGGTCGCCGTCACCGACACCCGTGAAGCCGCCCGGTCCGTGGTCGCGCAGCTCGAGGGCCAGGTCTTGTTCGCGAAGCTCTACAACAACACGTCCCAGCTCAACGCGCTCTGGACGAACTGCCTGGGGCTGCTGGGCGCTCGCGCGCCGCAGGCGCCGGCCACCACCTGACACGACAGCGGCAGAACTCGATCTGCAGCTGTCGGGCCGGCCGGTGGACCATGGGCGGCCTCGAAAGATCCTCAGGCGGCACGTCGGACCCACACGCCATGTCCGGGGCAGGCCGAGCCCGTCCCGCGCACCGACCGCGTTCGGTTCGCCGTGAGACCTGACAAGGCGAGCATCGCCCCCTCACAAGGAGGAACGCACACATCATGGTCTCGCCACTGGCCGCTCTCGGGGTGAGCACCCCGATCCTGGCCGCCCCGATGGCCGGCGGCCCGACCACTCCCGCACTGGTCACCGCAGCAGCCCGGGCGAACGGCCTAGGGTTCCTCGCCGGCGGATACAGGACGGCTGACGCGCTGGCCGAGCACATCGTCGAGGTCCGCGCCGGCGGGGTCGCCTTCGGGGTCAATCTGTTCGCGCCCAACCCCGTCCCGGTCGATCCGGAGGCCTTCCGTCGCTACGCCCGCGCGATCGCACCCGAGGCCCGGACCTACGACGTCGACGCGCTCTCAGCGGGCATCGTCGAGGACGACGACCACTGGTCGGACAAGGTCGACCTGCTGCTGTCCGATCCGGTACCGGTCGTCAGCTTCACCTTCGGCATCCCCGAGGCAGCCGTCATCGCCGCGCTGCGCGCCGCCGGAACCATGGTCGTCCAGACCGTCACCTCGCCTGCCGAGGCCCGCCTGGCAGCGGACGCCGGTGTCGACATGCTGGCCGTGCAGGCCTCGGCCGCGGGCGGGCACTCCGGCACACTCACCCCGCAGCACATCCCCGGTGCCCGTCCCCCTGACCGACCTGCTCGGCGAGGTACGCCAGGCGGTGTCCCTGCCGCTCGTCGCCGCAGGCGGAGTGGCCACCCCGGCCGACGTGACCGAGGCACTGCGCGCCGGAGCCGCGGCGGTCATGGTCGGCACCGTCCTGCTGCGCGCCGACGAGGCCGGCACCTCACGACCCCACAAGGCCGCACTGGCCGACCCGACACGACGGCAGACCGTGGTGACCAGGGCCTTCACAGGCCGGCCCGCCAGGGCACTGCGCAACCACTTCACCGACCGATACACCGGCCTCGCCCCGGCCGGCTATCCCGCCCTGCACCACCTGACCAGCCCGACGCGCAAGGCCGCCGCTGCAGCAGACGATCCCGAACGGATCAACATGTGGGCCGGTACCGGGTACCGCCACGCCACGGCCGAGCCTGCCGCTCGGATCCTGCAGAGGCTGGCCTCCACACTCTGACCGGCACAACACTCCTCGACACCCCCGGCACCGGTCGTGTCTCGGCCGGCCCGGCGGTCGAGTACGACGATGTGCACCGCGACGACGTGGCGGCGTTCATCGACGCAGCGCTGCACGAGCCGGCCTCAGCAGCATCATCGCCGAGCTCACCTCGGGCGAGACGCCCGTCCCCGACGCGGCCGCCGCGCTCGCGGCCACCACGACCAGCCACCTGAGCTCCTGAGCCGCTTCCCATCCGTCACCACACTCACGCTCGCCGAGATCCGCTCGGTACCGGACCCGCGCGACAGGGGCGAAGCCCCGTGCTGCCACGTCGCCCGGCTGATCGAAGGGCACCTCGACCGGATCGGGAGGCGCATGGCGGAACTCCGCACGACCCAGGCCATGTTGCGCGACCTCGGCCGGCGGGCCGCTGAGACGGACGCGGGGCCTGCTCGGAGGGCGATATCTGCACCATCCTCCGCCGGCAGTGACCGCCGCGACGCGGAGGGTCAGGTGCGCAGCACGTCGGCGATCTCGTGGGCCGAACGGCTGAGACCATCGCACGCCCAGTGCCGGGGGAGTTCCGCGCCCGGCACACCGCACCCGGACGCGGCATGCGAGCACAATGGCGAGCACCAGACCCTCGAACGCACGAAAGGCCGTCTTCCCATCTCTGAGAAGACGACCTCCGACCTGCGGAATGCAGAGTCGGGACGACAGGATTTGAACCTGCGACCCCTTGACCCCCAGTCAAGTGCGCTACCAAGCTGCGCCACGTCCCGATGCCCGTCTGACCTGGGGTTTCCCCCGGCCGATCGCGCACGAGAACCATACCGCACTTCCCCCGGTGGTCACGAACCGTTTGCCGGTCGACCTCAAGTGTGGTTCAAGTTTCACGGTGAGTCGCATGGGGAGCACGCGGCTGAGCACGAAGCGTGGCCACCAGGACCTGACCCACCGGCCCTCGTGACAGCGACGAGAAGCACGGCCCCTCGGCGACCTCCACCCTCGACGCGCTGTGGGTGCTGTACGACCGGGTGCTGACACGCTCGACGGCTGGACCGTCCATGTGCCGGGACACCCCGACGAGGCCGCGGCTCTGCTGCGGAAGGCGGCAGCGGGGGACGACCAGGTGTACGTGCGGCTGCCGCCGAGTCCGGCGGCCGGGCGCTGCCGGTCGACGGCGCCCGCTTCCTGACCGTGCGAGAGGGGCGCGAGGGGTCATGATCGCCGTCGGCCCATGCTGGGCAACGTCCTCGCGGCGACGGGCGGCCTGGATGTGACCGTTCTGTAGGCGACGGCTGTGCGCCCCTTCGACGCGGCGACGGGTGCGCCGGGCGGCCGGCGGCGGGCGGCGGACGTGGTGCTCGTCGAGCCGTACCTCGCCGGTACGTCCACGTCCGCCGCCAACGACGCACTCGCCGACATCCCGCACCGCGTCCTCGGCCTGGGCGTCGCCAGGCGGGAACTCCGCCGCTACGGCCGGACCGACGAGCACCTCACGGCACACGGACCGGACCCGGCGGGCCTGCGGGACCGGATCACCCGGTTCCTGCCCCGCTGAGCGGGGCTCGCCACGGCCGGGCCCGTAGGGCCGCGGCCGGGCGAGCCGCCGTCAGCCGTTGCTGCACGCGTTGCCCACGGCCGGGTTCAGCAGCCCGAGGACGCTGATGGCGTTGCCGCAGAGGTTCACGGGCACGGACACCGGCACTTGCACGACGTTGCCCGACAGCACGCCGCCCGAGTACCACGTGGCACCGATGGCCTCGGCGCCGTTGTCGGCCACGGCGGCACCAGCACCGCCGAAGAGCGCGGCAGCGGTGAGCCCGACGGTCGCCGCCAGAGTGCGCATACGCATGGCTTCTCCTTCACAGAAGCGGTCAGAAGTGTTCAGAGAACGAACTGTTCACAGAACACGTTGACCATCCCCGGTCGATGGGGGCGTCGTAACACCCCTTCCCCCGTTCGGCCCAGCGGCGAGCCAGGCGGCGACGGCCTCCGCGATGGGCTGACCGGTCTCCAGTTCGATGAATCCGAACTGGCCACCCTGGTTGCACTCCAGGAACCACCACACGCCCTCGGCGTCCTCGGCGAAGTCGAACGCGGCGTAGGCGAGGCCGGCAAGACTCGTGTATTCGCGGACGGCACGGTCGATGCGGCCGGGGATCTCCGCGGGCTCCCAGCCATGGCCGGTGCTGCCGTACCGGCCGTCCACCTGGTCGGCCGCGGAGAGCTTGCGGGCGGCGAACAGCCGGCTGCCGACCGAGGTCAGCCGGATGTCGGCCCGCTTGGGTATGTACTGCTGCAACAGCGTCGGGCCGGCCGCCACACCGCTGAAGTCGGTGTCCTGATCGATACGGGTGGTGGGCAGGGCGACCGGAGGGTCGCCGACCGGGGGGCCGGACGCGGACTTCACCACGATGTCCCGGTACTGCGCGGCAAACTGCCGGGCCACACGCGGGAACGTGGTGATGACCGTGGGCGGCACGGCGAAACCGCTGCGGTGCGCCATGCTCAACTGCCAGGGCTTGCACCGCGCCTGCGTCGACACGGAGGGATGGTTCATCCACCGCGCCGTGGCGGAGTAGAGCATTCCGTACAGCGCCTGTTCGGTCTCGGCGGTCAGCCACTCCGAGGGCTCGGGGGCGTGTGCCGCGGGCTCGCCGGGTCTGCGAACCCATATGGAGCGCAGAGCGCCCATGCTCAACAGGCGCCCGTCCATGGACAGATGGCCGTAGAAGTCACCATGGACGTACTCGGCCGAGAGGGCGGCCTCACCGGGCACGTCGGCGGGGTCCAGGCGCACGAGGGGCACGCCCCGCTCGTGGAGCTTGGCGACCACCATGTCCGCCGTGACGTCCTGCCTGCAGGTCAGGATGAGCGCAGTCATGTCTCGTGCCGGTCTGTTCAGTCGTCGAAGTGCGTCTTGGACCCGGCGGTGGACGTGGTCGTGCCGGTGGCCAGGAGCACTGCGCGGTCGTCCACGGCGGGGCGCCCGTCAGGCAGCACGTTCAACTGCAGGGCGGGGTCGTAGCTGTAAGGAACCGTAACCGCTGGACTCACGGCCGGAAGTACGTAGTTCAGTACGAACGGTCGCATGAGTCTCCTTCGTCGACTGTCTGCACACACGTAACTGTACGTAAATAAGTCGTAGGCGGCTCATTACAGTGAGTTAGTACAGGCAGTGACCATGGTGAATGTCATCACATCGGATTCGCTAAACCTTTCGACCCCCGACACTCGTCTTCCTCAACTGCGGTCCGCAGCGATGATCACTGCCCGCCCGCTGACCCCAACTCCGGGTAGGCATCGAGCAGTTTGCGCGGCGCCGCCTGACGCCAGGAGTCGAGCAGGATCGCGTACAACTCCTCCTCGTCGTCGAGCGCCGCGAGCCTCACCCGCATCCAGGCGTAGCCGTCGTCGTGCCCACGGCGGATGAAGAACTTGTCGGGCTCGGAGGCCATCAGCTCCTCCCGGTCCTCCTTGGGGCACTTGACCCCCATCGCCTGATCGTCGTCGTCGAGCGAGGCGAAGATCTTTCCGCCCTGACCGGCCCGGAACGTGGGCATGCCCCAGGCAAGCTTCTCGACCGCCCCTGGCAGCGAGAGCGCGATTCTGCGTACGTCGTCCGCGTTGGCCATGCGACGACCGTACGGTGCGCCACCGACAATCACCGCTCCCGGCCGACGGGCCGTCACCAGAGCCCTCTTCCGACCCATTGACCCCCCGCGACACCGGAACCTACGCTGAGCGACGCACTCCAGAAAGCGCTTTCCGTCATCTGACGACACCCGCAGCCGCCTCACCAGCACCGGGAGCGCCATGAGTAGTCGCAGAACCATGTCACCAGTCACCGCAGGCAAGGCACGCACGGCACACGCCGCACGCACGGCTCGCACCGCCATCACGGCCATCACGGCGTTACTGGCGCTGATCATCGGCCTCGGGGTGGCCACGGCCCCCCGCGCCGAAGCGGCGCCGTTCCGCGTTCTGGTCTTCTCGAAGGTCACGAACTTCTTCCACGACTCGATCCCGGCGGGGATCGACGCGATCAAGAAGCTCGGCAGCGAAAACGGTTTCGAGGTCGAGGCCACCGATGACGCGACGGCCTTCACCGACGCCAATCTCGCCCGCTTCCAGGCCATCGTCTTCAACAACACCAACTCCACCCCGGAAAAGGGCGATCTGCTCGACGCCGAGCAGCGAGCGGCCCTGCAGAAGTACATCCGCGCAGGCGGCGGATGGGTCGGTGTGCACGCCGCGTCGGCGAGCGAGCGCGACTGGCAGTGGTACGAGGGCCTCGTCGGAGCCATCTTCGACCAGCACCCCGCTGTCCAGACCGGCCGGATCAAGGTGCTCGACCAGAGCCACCCCTCCACCCGGGGGCTTCCGGAGCTCTGGGAGCGTACCGAGGAGTGGTACAACTGGCGCACCAATCCGACCGGCAAGGTCCACACCCTCGCCCAGATCAAGGTGCGCGACGGCATCACGGGCCTCGACGAGGGCGTCGACCACCCGTGGTCGTGGTGCCAGAACTACGACGGCGGCCGCTCCTGGTTCACCGCCGGCGGTCACGCCGCGTCGGCGTTCCAGGAAGAGGGCTTCCTGAAGCATCTGCTCGGCGGCATCCAGTGGGCCGCGGGCGACAAGCCAGGCGACTGCACCGCGACGAAGACCGGCGCCTTCCAGCGCACGCCCCTCGTCACCAGCGACCTCGCCGACCCCTTCGAGCTGGCCGTCGCACCCGACCGGCGTGTCTTCTTCATCCAGCGCACCGGCAAGCTGAAGGTCGTCGACCAGTCGACGCTGAAGGTCACGACCGCGCTGGACTTCGCCTACACCCCGGAGATGACCAGCCAGTCCGACGGACTGCTCGGGCTCACCCTCGATCCGGGCTTCGCGACCAACAACTGGCTCTATCTGCTGCATTCGGACAAGTCCGAGAACCAGCTCAACCTCTCCCGGTTCACGGTCACGGGCAACACGGTCGACCCCGCCTCCGAGAAGCGGCTGCTGACCATTCCCACCCTGCGCGGCGAAGGCCGGGCCAATTCCCATATGGCGGGCTCACTCGCCTTCGACAAGAGCGGCAATCTGTACGTCGCGACCGGCGACAACACCGATCCGTTCGCCTCCGACGGCTTCGCACCGATCGACGAACGCGAAGGGCGCAGGGCCTGGGACGCCCAGGGCACCTCGGGCAACACCAACGATCTGCGCGGCAAGATCCTGCGCATCACCCCGAAGGCCGACGGCACCTACACGGTCCCCGAAGGCAACCTCTTCGCGCCCGGCACGGACAGGACCCGCGCCGAGGTCTACGCGATGGGCATGCGCAATCCGTTCCGGATCACGACGGATCCGCTGAGCGGCGCGCTGCTCGTGGCCGACTACGGGCCCGACGCGCGCCAGGCCCAGCCGGAGCGTGGCCCCGAGGGCTCCGTCGAATACACCCGTGTCACCGAGGCGGGCAACTTCGGCTGGCCCTACTGCACCGGCAACAACACCCCGTTCATCGACTACGACTTCGCGACGAGGACATCGGGCCCGGCCTTCGACTGCGCGAAGCCGGTCAACGACTCGCCCAACAACACCGGCCTGCGGGATCTGCCGCCGGCCCAGCCCGCCACGGTCTGGTACGCGTACTCCGCTTCCGCCGAATTCCCGGAGCTCGGCACCGGGGGCGGCGGCCCCATGAGCGGCCCGGTCTACGACTACGACCCGGCGAACACGTACCGCACGAAGTTCCCCGAGTACTTCGAGGGGAAGTGGCTGAACTACGAGCTCACGCGCAAGTGGTTCAAGTCCTTCTCGATCCAGCAGAAGGACCAGACGTTCACCGACCCCCGGTTCGCGCCGGCCAAGACGGGCGACCTGCAGTCCATCAACGCGGTGTTCGGTGACATGTCATGGAACCAGCCCTTCGACGCGGACTTCGGCCCGGACGGCGCGCTGTACGTGATCGACTTCGGGCTCGGCAGCGGCACGGGCCGCGGCGGCAGCAACGAGGGCTCGGGCATCTACCGCATCGACTACGTCGCCGACGGCAGGCTCCCCGACGCCAAGGCCACGGCGAGTCCGGACAACGGCCCCGGACCTCTCACCGTGAAGTTCTCCAGCGCGGGCTCCGGGCTGCCGGACGGGAAGCCGGTCACGTACGCCTGGGACTTCGACGGCAACGGGACGACGGACTCGACCGAGGCCGACCCGACGCACACCTACCGGACGAACGGGCGCTACACGGCCCGGCTCACGGTGACAGGACCGCAGCAGCTCACCGCGCTCGCCGTCCAGGACATCACCGTGGGCAACTCCCGGCCCGAGGTCACCATCCAGCAGCCTCCGAACGGCGGCATGTTCAGCTTCGGCGACACCATCCCCTTCACCGTGCGGGTGAAGGACCGGGAGGACGGCCGGCACAGCCCGATCGACTGCTCGCGCGTCGTCGTCCAGTCGCAGCTCGGCCACGACTCCCATCTGCATCCGCTCGACAACTACACCGGCTGCGCGGGAGAGATCGTGACCGACGCCGGCGACAGCCACGGCCCGGGACAGAATCTGTACTACGGCATCAGCGCGCAGTACGAGGACAAGGGTGGCCCGGGTGGTGTGCCCGCGCTGACCGGCTCGGCGTCGCTGACGCTGCGTCCGGCGTACCGCGAGGCGGAGCACTTCACCACGACAGGAGGTGCGCAGGGCGGCGCCGTCGTGGCGAGCCGGGCCGACGCCTCGGGCGGCAAACGGCTCACCGAGATCGAGAACGGTGACTGGATCATGCTCGATCCGGTACACCTCAAGGGCATCGACTCGGTGACGGTCGGGGCGGCGTCGGCCGGGCTCGGCGGGACGGTCGACTTCCGTGCCGACTCCCCCACCGGTCCGCTGCTCGGACGGGTCACCGTCCCCGACACAGGCGACTGGGGCAACGTCGTCTCCCCCACCACGACGCTCAAGGACCCCGGGCGCACCGTGAAGCTGTACGCGGTGTTCACGAACCCCGCGTGGTCGGCGGAGAAACCCGATCTGTTCGCCGTCGACTGGCTGCACTTCAACGGGCGGGGCGTCGAGAAGCGCCCCGGGACCAAGGTCGCGCTCACCGCGACGCCCGGGACAGGCGCAGCGCCCCTCACCGTGGCGCTCGCCTCGACGGTGAAGCCGGTGTCCGGGCGCACGATCGCCGCGTACCACTGGGACTTCGGCGACAACAGCAAGGCCACGGCCCCCGAGGGGCCCGGGGCGACGCACACGTACGCCAGGCCGGGTGCGTACACGGCGCATCTGACCGTCACGGACGACAAGGGCGACACGACGACCGGCGCCGTCCGGATCACGGTGAGCTGAGAGGAGAGGTCTCATGCATTCCACACGAAGAGGGTTCCTCGGGACGGCGCTCGGTGTCGCCGCGGCGGCGGGGCTGGGCACCCCGGCGGCCGCACAGGCGGCCGGGACGGACGGGAACGGCTGTGGACGGCGGCGTCGCATTCCGCCGTCCGGCATCGGCATGCACCTGTACACGATGCGCACGTCCCTGGCCCAGGACTTCGGGGGCACGCTCGCCCGACTCGCCGGGATGGGGTACGCGACCGTCGGCGTGAGCGGCCGTCACGGACACAGTGCCGCGGCAATCCGGCAGATGCTCGACCAGACCCGTCTCAAGGCGGTCCTGGAGCATGTCGCGTACACCACGGTGACCGGCAGCGGTCTGCCGCAGGCGCTCGACGACATCCACACGCTCGGCGCCCGCTGGATCGTGGTTCCGAGCCTGCCCGGTGCGATGCACACGCCGGCCGGATTCCGGGAGGCGGCACGCGAGTTCAACAAGGCGGGCCGGGCCGCTCGGGAGGCCGGGCTCGGACCGCTGCTCTTCCACAACCACGGCGCCGACCACGCCGTCGTGGAGGGCGAGAACCTGTACGAGATCCTTCTCGAGGAGACCGATCCCGAGCTGGTCCGCTTCGAGCTGGACGTGTACTGGGCGGCCAAGGGCGGGGCGGATCCGCGCACCCTGTTCGTACGCCATCGGCGCCGTTTCCCGGCGCTGCACGTCAAGGACATGGCCCCGGACGGCGGTTTCGCCGATGTGGGCTCGGGTGTCCTGGACTTCGCCGCGATGTTCGACACAGCGAGCAGCGGCGGCGTGCGGCAGTGGCTCGTCGAGCACGACTCACCGGCGGATCCGTTCGCGACCGCGCAGAACAGCTACACGTACCTGTCGCGGCTGCGCTACTGACCCAGCGGCGCCAGACTCTTGTAGTACACCGTGGTCGGATGCAGCCGGCCGGCCGGGTCGGCGGCGTAGTCGGGGATCATCCCGGCCGCCGTCCACCCGGCCGAACGGTAGAGGGCCTCGGCCGGGCTGCCGCTCTCGGTGTCCAGATGCAGCAGGGTGGCTCCGGCGGCCGCCGCCGCGCCTTCCGCCGTGGCGAGGAGCGCACGGCCGAGGCCGCGGCCGCGGGCGTCGCGGTGGACGAGGAGTTTGGCGATCTCGGCGCGGTGTCGTCCGTTGGGGTACGTGGCGAATCCGAGGCTGATGGTGCCGGTGATGCGGCCACCACCCGTACGGGCCGTCCAGAGGGCTCGGCTTCCGTCCGCGATCGCGGCTGTGTGCGTACGCCACCAGGCCTCGGCGGCGGCGCGCTCGAGCGGCGCGAGGAAGCCCACCGATGCACCGCCGTCGACGGCGTCGACGAGGAGGTCCGCCAACCGCGGTGCAAGCGCGTCGAGTTCGTCGGCGTGGACACGAGCCACGGTCTCCTGGGTCATGGCAGCACCACCACCACGGCATAGCGGACGGGCTCCGGGCCGGGGCAGCGAAAGCGCGTCGGCCCCCACAACCGGAAGCGCAGGCAGTCGCCCTTCTGCAGTACGTGGGACTCGTCGCCGACGGTGATCCCGAGCGTGCCTTCCAGCACCCAGACGTGCTGCTCCATACCGGGCACCGGGGGCCGTTCGTACGCGAGGTCCGCGCCCGCGGCGAGGCGCCCTTCGACGATCTCGGCACGCAGGCCGGCCTGCGGCGGGGACACGGAGCGGCGGACGAACCCGGCGTCGGGGTCCGTCCAGACCGTCTGGCTGTCGGCGCGCACGACCTGGGCGGGCTCCGCCTCCACCTCGCTGAGCAGCTGGGACATGGTCCGGCCGTGGACCGCGCACAGTTTGCCGAGCAGGGAGGTGGTGGGACTGATCTCCCCGCGCTCGGCACGGGACAGCGTCGACCGGCTGATGTCGCTGCGCTGCGCGAGCTCGTCCAGGGACCAGCCGCGCTCGGCCCTCAGCTCGGCGAGCCGTGCGGCCAGCCGTACGTCGACGGGGTCACGGTGCCCATCCCTGCCCTCACCATCGCCTCTCATATTCGGCACTCTATCCCATATCTGGGAATGAGCCCCGCGAGGGCCAGAAGGGTCGATCCTCTGGACACCAAGATCCGCGCAAGCAAGGCCCCTGATGCGCGGCGGACACTCCCCGCTGTGCTGGGCCTCGACCTGGCCGGTGGCGTCGAGCAGGTCGGAACCGACTTGAACGCCACGACGGTCCCTGCGTCGGCCTCGTCGACTCCGGCGAGCAACCGCAGCAGGGTGGATTTCCCGGCACCGTTCTCACCGACCAGTCCGACCCGGTGCCCGGGGCAGCAGTGAGCGAGACGCTGTCGAGGACGCGCCGCGTCCCGAGCGTGCGGGCGAGATCGTGGGCGAGCAGGGCTGTTTCCGGCACGTACATCACCACGGCATGGGTTCTCCGCCCGCCGGGGCGTTGCCCGGCGGGAGGGAGGAGCGGGCGGACGTGGCGCTGCGAGGAGCTGCGAGGAAACGGCTCGATGCGGGTCCCGTTCGGGCGTCAGTGCCTTTCGGGCCCGCTCGTCTCCGGCAGCCGGCCTTCGGAGAGCCGCAACCAGCGGTCCACCTTGATCTCGGTGAGGAACCGCTCGTCATGGCTGACCACCACGAACGCGCCCTCGTACGCGTTCAGCGCGGCCTCCAACCGACCCACACTGACCAGGTCGAGGTTGTTCGTCGGCTCGTCGAGCAGCAGCAACTGGGGCGCGGGCTCGGAGCTGAGCACGCAGGCCAGGGTCGCCCGCAGCCGCTCGCCGGCCTGTCCAAGAGGTTGGCCCTGGCCGCTGCTGCCCGGGTATCGGGGAAGTCCGGTGGCCGAGACTCTCAGTCATGCGCCGATGCGGCCCCCAGCAGATCTCTGATGTGCCCGGTGGCCTCGCGGAACTCGGACCTGCCCAGAGTTTCCGTGTAGTCCCGCTCGGCGGGCAGCCCGACGTCGATGATCTCGGTGATGGTGCCGGGCCGCGGGCTCATCACCACGACCCGGTCGGCCAGATAGACCGCCTCCGAGATGGAGTGGGTCACCAGCAGCACGGTGGTGCCCGTCTCCCGCCAGATCCGGTTGAGCTCCATGTTCATCTGCTCACGCGTGAGCGCGTCCAGCGCGCCGAACGGCTCGTCCATCAGCAGGACAGGCGGTTCGTGGAGCAGCGCCCTGCAGAGCGCGACGCGCTGCTGCATGCCGCCGGACAGCTCGTGCGGGTAGGCGTCCTCGAAGCCGCCGAGCCCGGTCATCGCGATGAGTTCGTCCGCACGGGCGTGGGCCCGGTCGCCCGGCATCCGGCGCATCTCGGCCTGGATGAGGATGTTGCGCCGGGCCGAGCGCCACTCGAGGAGCGCGGCGCGCTGGAAGACGTAACCGATGTCGTGGCGCGGTCCGTTCACCGCCTCGCCGTTCAGCCGGACCTGTCCCGCCGACGGCTTCAGCAGTCCCGCCACCAGCTTGAGCAGGGTCGACTTGCCGCATCCGGACGGTCCGACGATCGCGACGAACTCGCCCGCCGCGACGTCGAGGGACACCTTGTGCAGCGCGGTGACGTCGCGGTGCTTGGTACGGAAGCGGACGGCGACATCCTCCAGGGCGACCGTCGCCGTGCCGGCACCGGCACCGGCTGCCGCGCCGGTGCCGCCCGCCGTGTCTGCCGGGCCCCTCGTGTCCTGCGCGCCCTGCTCCTTGCGCAGGGTCGTGTCCCTGGTCATCGTCATCCCTTCAGGGCGGTGGCGGTGTCCCAGTACTCCGACACGGCCTTGGGGCTCTTGACCATTCCGGCCTGGGCGAAGACGTCGATGGTCTGCTGCCAGTCCGCCTCGGTGTTCACGCCCGGCGCCTTGCCCTGGGTGGCCGAGGTGCGCAGCAGTGTCACGGTCGTCCTGAACTGCTCGGCGAGGACCTCCTTCGGCGGCAGCTGCTCCGACGCGCCCTCCATCGCGGCGACGGCCGGGTCCGGTGCCTTCTCCGCGGCCGCCCAGGCCTCGCTGACCGCCTGGACCATGCGCTTGGCGACGTCGGCGCGTCCCGTGAGGGTCTTCTGGCCGGCGATCAGACCGTTGGAGTAGAAGTTGAGGCCGTGCTCCGAGAAGCGGAGGTAGGACACGGTCTTCTTGGCCTTGTTCTGCATGGTGGGGCCCTGGTCGCTCGCGTAGCCGAGCAGCCCGTCCGTCTTGCCGGAGATCACCGCGGCGATCTTGCCCGCGGGGTCGGTGTTCTGGACCTTGACGTCGGACTCGCTCAGTCCGTTCTTCTCGAGGAAGATCGGGAAGGTCTTGGACAGTGCGTCACCCGCCGTTCCGGCGATGGTCTTCCCCTTGAGGTCGGCGGGGGACTTGATGCCCGCGGACTCGAAGAACTGCACCGACGAGGGTGTGGTCTGCAGGAACACCCCGAGGCTCTTGACCTTGACACCCTGGTCGATGCCGGCGAGGACGGCAGGGGTGTCGGCCCAGCCGAAGTCGGTCTGCCCGGCGCCGGTCGCCTGCACGGTCTTCTGCGAACCCTGCCCGGCATTGATCGTCAGGTCGATGCCGTGCTTCTCGAAGATCTTCTGTTGCTTGCCGTAGTAGAACGGCGCGTGTTCGCCGTACGGATACCAGTTGAGCGTCAGGGTCACCTTGTCGAGCTTCTTGCCGGAGTCGCTGGTGGTGGTCCCCGCGTCGCCCTCCCCGCAGGCCGTGGCGACCAGGAGCAGCGGTACGAGGCCGATCAGGAGTCTGCGCGCAGTCATGGCTGGCCCTCTCGGAACGGGTCACGTCTGGATGGTGGTCGTGGCGCGGTCGTGGTCGTGGCGCGGTCGGTGGGTTGGATGGTCGCCGCCGTCTGGTCACCGTGGCCGGTGGCGGTCACCGGGTGGTGGCCGTGGTCAGTACGTGGTGGTCACGTCGGTTCCGCGGCGGCTGGCGTGCCACGGGAGCAGCAGCTTCTCGGCGATCTCCACGAGGACGAAGAGCACGACGCCGATCAGCGACATGATGAGAAGCCCGGCGAAGAGCATCGGGGTGTCGAGGTTGCCGTTGGCCTGGAGGATCACATAGCCGAGCCCCTCGTTCGCCCCGACGAACTCACCGACGACGGCGCCCGTCACGGCGAGCGTGACGGCGACCTTGAGACCGGCGAAAAGATGCGGCAACGACGCCGGGAAGCGGATCTTGGCGAAGGTCTGCCACGGCCGGGCCCCCATGGTGGCCGAGAGCTGCAGCATCTCGGGGTCGACCGCCTTGAGTCCGGTGACCATCGAGATGACCACGGGGAAGAAGGCGATCAGCACGGCGATCAGGATCTTCGGCGCGATGCCGAAGCCCAGCCAGACGACGAAGAGCGGCGCGATCGCGATCTTCGGTACGACCTGGGCGAAGAGAAGGATCGGATAGAGCGTCTTCTCGACGGTCGACGAGTAGACCATCACCACGGCCGCGAGCACTCCGACGGCGACGGCGATGACGAAGCCGATGAGTGTCTCGTACGTGGTCACCCAGCTGTGGTGCCAGATGTAGTCGGTCTTCTCCAGCAGCACGTCCAGGGTCGCGCCGGGCGACGGGACGAGATACGGCTCCACCAGCTCGGCGGCGGCGATCACCCACCAGGCGGCGAAGCACGCCAGCAGCAGCGCGAAGGGCCGCCAGCCCTTCTCGAGGGCGCGGGCGAGCCTCTCCCCCGTCCCCGGGCTGTTCCGCCGGGCAACCCCCTCCGCCTCTGCGGCGGGGGCCGGTATGACGCTCTGGCTCACGATGAACTCCTCGGGCATCCGGGGCGGTTGCGAAGAGCGGCCGTTCGGATCCTGCGATCGATGTCTTCCGAACAAGCGCTTTCAGAAAGCGCTTTCTGCTAAGGTGTCGCCACGCTAATGACTGCCTGCACGCACGGTCAATAGGTCGTCCCGAACTTTCCGGGGGTCAGGTTGAGTGAACGCCAAGCTCAGGCACCAGCCCAGGCACCAACCCGTACACCGGCGCAAGCCAGGACGCGCCCACCGGCGGAGCCCCACGTCACGCTGGACACCGTCGCCCGCAGAGCGGGCGTCTCCCTCGCGACGGCGTCGAGAGCGCTCAACGGCACGACCCGGGTCCGGGAGGAACTGCGCCAGCGCGTACGCGCGGCGGCCGACATGCTGGGCTACATCCCCAACGCCCATGCCCAGGCGCTCGCCAGCGCCTCGAACAACACCGTCGGTGTCGTCTGCCATGACGTCGGCGACCCGTACTTCTCCGCCATCGCGGCCGGAGTCATGCGCGCCGCGGCGGAGTCGGACCTCCTCGTCATGCTGGCGAGCACCTTCCGCGAGCCGGAGCGCGAGATCGCGTACGTCTCCATGCTGCGCGCCCAGCGCGCCCGGGCCATCCTCCTCATCGGCTCCGGTTTCCAGGACCGCGTCTGGGAGCGGGCGTTGGCCGCCGAGCTCGATCCGTACGTACGGGCCGGCGGGCGCGTCGCGGTCGTCAGCCGTCACCGCAGCCTGCGGGCGGACGCCGTCCTGCCGGAGAACCGCGCCGGGGCCGCGGCGCTCGCCCGGTCGCTGCTCGCCCTCGGGCACCGGGAGTTCGCCGTGCTCAGCGGGCCACCGGAACTCACCACCGTCTCCGACCGGCTGGCGGGTTTTCGTGCGGGGCTCACGGAGGGCGGTGGGATCCTGCGGCCGGAGTCCGTCGTGCGCGGCGCCTTCACCCGTGATGGCGGTCATGCGGCAGCACGCGAGCTGCTGGCCCGAGTCCGCGCGGGCGCCGACCGCCCGACCTGCGTCTTCGCCGTCACCGATGTGATGGCGGTCGGGGCGCTGGCGGCCTTCGGGGAAGCGGGCGTGCGGGTGCCACAGGACATCTCCCTCGCCGGTTTCGACGACATCCCTCTCGTACGGGAGCTGACTCCGCCGCTCAGCACGGTCGCCCTGCCGCTCAGCGCGATGGGCAGGGAGGTCATGGCCCTCGCCCTGCGCGAGGCGCCCGGCCGGCGCTCGCGCGTGCTGCGGGTCGGCGGCGAGGTCGTCCTGCGCGCCAGCACCGCTCCACCCGCTCGTTCATCCGCCGACCTGCCCGCCGAGAGGACCCGTTGATGAAGAGGGACCCGTTGTTGACCATCGACCGCGTCGAGACCTTCGCGGTCGCCCTGCCCACCCGCCGCTCCTTCGGCGTCTCGGGCGGCGCGGTCGCCGTCGCGGGGCGGCCGTCGATCCGGATCCTGGTGAAGGTGAGCAGTGCCGACGGGGCGTACGGCTGGGGCGAGGCGACCCCGATCCCCGCGTGGACGTACGAGACCGCCGAGTCCATCGTCACGACCGTCGACCGCTATCTCGCCCCGGCGATCACCGGGCGCCCCGCGTGGAATCTGGACGCGGTGGACGCGGCCTTCGAGCGGGCGGTCAACCGAGGTCTGTCGATCGGCGCCCCGCTCGCCAAGAGCGCGGTGGACGTCGCCATCCACGATCTGCTGGGACGGGCCGCCGGCGTGTCCCTGGGCGTGATGTGGGGCCAACGGCGCACGGACACGGTCGAGCTGGGGTGGATCGTCTCCGGCCAGTCGCCGGCCGAGGTGGGCGACAGCGTCTCGGAGGGCGCGGAGGCGGGCTACCGCGCCTTCAAGGTGAAGATCGGGCTGCACGACGAGGCGACCGACGCGGCGGTGGTGGCGGCGGTACGCGAGCACGCCCCCGCCGCGCCGCTCTGGGTCGACGCCAACCAGGCGTACACGGTGGACGCGGCGCTGCGGATGGCCCGCCGCCTCGAGCCGTACGGGCTCACCGCATTCGAGCAGCCCTTGCCCGCCAATGACCTCGCGGGCCTGCGGCGGCTGCGCGAGCACTCGCCGGTGCCGGTGGCGCTCGACGAGAGCCTTCGGCATCCGACCGATCTCGCGACGTTCGTCAGGCTGGAGGCCGTGGACGTGGCCATCGCCAAGGTGCAGCGCAGTGGCGGACTGACGCTGTCGCGGCGCCTGTGCGCACTGGCGGAGGACTGCGGGGTGCGGCTGATGGGGTCGGGGCTGACCGACTCCGACCTGGGGCTCGCGGCGTCGCTGCATCTCTTCGCCGCGTACGGCATCGGGGTCGGCACCCCGGTCGACCTCAACGGCCGTCAGTTCATCGACTCGCCGTACGCCGTGGAGACGGTACGGGTGGAGAAGGGCGTGGCGCACGTGCCGGACGCGCCGGGTCTCGGGGTGGAGGTGGACGAGTCGGTCGTGCGGCGGCTCGCCGTCGACGTGCTGGAGCGGAGGGCCTGAAGGGCGGCGACCCCGCGTGCGGTGGGGCGTGCCCACGGCGCGGTGGCGCCCGGGGAACCGGAAACGCGCCGCATGGCGCAACCGTGCGCCGGTACGGTGAGAACCGGGTCCCAAGGGGCTGTGCGATGGACGCGTTGTCCTGCACTGCCCCTCACCGGCCCGCCGGCGGCATC
The DNA here is from genome assembly GCF_040296405.1 of Streptomyces sp. NPDC002133. Lineage (NCBI taxonomy): Bacteria > Bacillati > Actinomycetota > Actinomycetes > Kitasatosporales > Streptomycetaceae > Streptomyces > Streptomyces sp. NPDC002133. Next base: position 179,529 of record NZ_JBEOXF010000010.1, read on the forward strand.
CGATCCGGCGGCTGTCCCTGAGTGCCATATGCCCACGAAACCTTCGCCATTGCCATGTGGCAGAAAGTTGCCTGCAGGGAATGCCGTACGGATAGGACCGGACAGGCCACTACCACCCAGAACACGGTCTCAATCAAACGTCAACCGACCGAGTTTCGGACAAAACTACTAAACGATCTTGAATCACCTGGAATCGATCAACACCATGAGGTGGTCGGCCCGTACGGGACGGGACCACGCCGATGCACCACCTGCTCGAACATACGCGCGAGCAGGCGTTTCGCAGAGGAGGGCTCGTGATGGACGGGTATTTCGCCAGTCGACTGCATCATCAGCTCCGGGCCCAGGTCCGGCACTTCGCGGAGAGTGAGGTCCGTCCGCGGGTTCCCGCCATGGAGGCGGCCCGCACGGTCCACCGCGAGCTGTCCCGGCTCATTGCCCGGCAGGGCTGGCTCGGAGCGACCATCAGCAAGGCGCACGGCGGGATGGGTGCCGGCCATCTCGCCAAGACCATCATCATCGAGGAACTGTCCCGCGTCAGCGGCGCCATGGGGGCGATGGTTCAGGCCTCCCAGCTGGGCGTTGCGAAAATCGTCCACTTCGGCAGCGAGGAGCAGAAGAAGTCCTGGCTTCCGGCGATCGCCGCCGGCGACTGTCTCCCCACGATCGCGGTCACCGAAGCCGAATCGGGCGGACATGTGCTGGGCATGAGCGCCACAGCGGTACGCGACGGCGACGACTACATCATCAACGGCCGAAAAGTGTACGTCGGAAACAGCCATGTGGGCGATCTGCACGGGGTCGTGGTCCGCACCGGACCGGGCTCCGGCGGCCTCACCGCGTTCCTCGTCGAGTCCGACCGCCCGGGCTTCCGCGTCGGCGAACAGAAACCGACGATGGGGCTGCACGGGTTCAGCTTCGGCGAGCTGCTCTTCGACAACTGCCGGGTGCCGGTGGACAACCGGCTCGGCGAGGAGGGCGAGGGCCTGGCCGTGGCCTACTCCTCCAGCGTCCTGTACGGACGGGCCAATCTCACCGCCGTCTCGCTCGGCCTCCACCAGGCGATCCTGGAGGAGACCACCAGGTTCTGCACCGAACGCCGGCGCTACGGAAAACCGCTGCAGGAACTCCCCTCCATCAAGCTGAAGCTGGGGCAGCTGCAGTCACGGCTGATGACGGCACGGCTCACCGCGTACCACGCGGTGCATCTGCTGGACCAAGGTCTGGCCTGTGACGCCGAGTTGATGAACGCGAAGCTGGTCAACGTCGAATCCACGCTCGACTCGGCGCGGAACGCGATGGAGATCCATGCGGCGTCCGGCCTCTTCACCGACCGCCCCGTCGAGCGCTATCTGCGAGACGCGCACCACATATTCGCGCCCGCCGGCACTTCCGACATCCAGTTGCTCCGGCTGGCCGAGGTGGCCCTGGGCACCGCCAAGGGCGAGTGGTCGGAGCGGCTCGCGGAGGTGGCCCGGCTGGAGCCCGCGCTCTGACGGGCCCGCACGAAGGCGCGTCCGCAGGTGCCGGCGCCAATACGTGCACCGGTGCATACGAGGGTGCGTATGCGAAGACCGCCGAACACCGTGACATGTGACGCCCCCGGGAGCTCGGCTTGAGTTCCCGGGGGCGTCACATGGTCCCCGGCATCAAGGCCAGGGGTGCCGTCCTCACAGTCCCCCGTCCTCGCGGCGGTGGATCTGCTCGACCAGCTCGGCCGCGAGCGACTTGATCGTCTCCAGACCCGCCCGGCCCCAGGGACGTGGCTCGGTGTCCACCACGCAGATGGTGCCCAGCGCGATGCCGGTACGGTCGATCAGCGGCGCCCCGAGATACGAGCGGATGCCGATCTCGTCGACGACGGGGTTCCCGGCGAACCGCGGATAGTCGCAGACGTCCTCCAGCACGAGCGCCTTGCGCCGCACCACGACGTGCGGGCAGTAGCCGTGGTCGCGGGCCATGAAGCGGCTCACGTCCCCGCCCGTCGCGGCTGCCGCGGCGTCGAGATCGCTGCCCGAGTGGGTGCCCGCGGGAGTGTGCAGCCCGGCGAAGAACTGCCGGTTCTCGTCTATGAAGTTGACCATCGAGTACGGTGCCCGCGTCACCTCCGCGAGCTTGTGGGCGAACTCGTCGAAGGCCGGGTCGGGCCGCTCCCCCAGACCCAGCTGGCGCAGTCGCTGCACCCGCATGGGCGCCTCACGGTCGACGGGGGTCAGCAGCAGATGACCGGTCGGGTCGTACGTCATGAGTGTGCTCCGTAGCTCGGCGCCGGTGCCGGCGCCGGAGTGGTGGACAGCAGATGCTGGACAAGGGTGACCAGAGTCCTGATCCCGGAGCTGGCGATCCGGGCGTCGCACAGCACGACCGGCACCTCCGGATTGAGGTCGATGGCGGCCCGCACCTCCTCCGGCTCGTAGCGGTAGGCGCCGTCGAACTCGTTGACGGCGACGACGAATCCGATGCCGCGCCGCTCGAAGAAGTCGACCGCGGAGAAGCACTCCTCCAGGCGGCGGGTGTCGGCCAGGACGACCGCGCCGAGCGCGCCCTCGGAGAGCTCGTCCCACATGAACCAGAAGCGCTCCTGGCCGGGCGTGCCGAAGAGGTACAGCACATGGCGGTCGTCGAGGGTGATGCGGCCGAAGTCCATGGCGACCGTCGTGGTCGTCTTGGACTCGACACCCTCCAGGCTGTCCGTCGCCACACTGACCGTCGTCAGCAGTTCTTCCGTGCTCAGCGGCTCGATCTCGCTGACCGCGCCGACGAACGTGGTCTTGCCCACCCCGAAACCGCCCGCGATGAGGATCTTCAGCGCGGTGGGAAAGAGGGCGGCTTCGAAGCGGCCCGGGTCGTCTTGGGTGCCGAAGCGGTCGTCGCGGGCTTCAGAGCCGTCGTCGTAGGCCATCGAGCACTGCCTCCAGCAAAGAACGGTCGGTAGGGGACTCCTGGAAGCGGGGCGCCCGTGCGGTGACCGCCCCGCAGTCCACGAGATCGGAGAGGAGAACCTTGGTGACGACCGCCGGGAGCCGTAAGTGCGCCGCGATCTCGGCCACCGAGGTCGGTCCGTCGCACAGGCCGAGGGCCATCGCGTGCTCCGGCCCCAGATGCGCCTGCGGGTCGGTACCGGTCGCCATCACCAGTGAGAGCAGATCGAGTGTGGCTGTCGGACGGGTGCGGCCGCCGCTGACCGTGTAGGGACGGATGAGGCGGCCGGCCGCGTCGTCGAGCCAGGGCCCGTCCTGCGGGGCCGGCACGATCACTGCCCCGTGGCGCTCGGCGCCCCGGCCGGCTGTCTGGCCGGAGTGATCAGGTAGGGCCGTACGCTCTTGACCAGCATCGCCATCTCGTAGCCGAGGACCGCGGCATCCGCCTCGCGTCCGGCGAGCACGGCGAGACAGGTACCGGAGCCCGCGGTGGAGACGAAGAGCAGCGTGGAGTCGAGTTCGACCACCACCTGGCGGACCTCTCCGCCGTCGCCGAAGCGGGCACCGGCGCTGCGGCCCAGGGAGTACAGCCCCGAGGCGAGCGCGGCCATGTGGTCGGCGCTGTCGGCGTCGAGGCCGTGCACGGACTTCACCAGGCCGTCGGAGGAGAGCAGAACCGCGCTGCGGGTGTAAGGCACCCGCTGGACCAGGCCGGTGAGCAACCAGTCGAGATCCGAGGAATGGCCGGACGGCACATCGCTCGCCATGGTGCATCTACTCCTTGTGGGTTTCGCCCTGTTGAAGCGGTTCATGGGAAGTGACCGGGTTCTGGGACTCGGCGAGGCCGATGCCGCGCTGGAAGGCCGCCATCAGACCGGGGTCGTGGATCTCTGGCTCCTCGGCCTTGCGGGGTGCGGGATCGTTGCGCAGTTGGGGTACGAGGTGCTCCTGGGCGCGACGTCTGGGGAGGGTGGGACGGCCCATGGTGCCACGGACCACCGGTGATTCGGCGGGGTTCTGCGGCAGTTGGGCCCCGCTCTGCGGGGTGGTGCGGCTGACGCCGGGTGCGGCGGTGGACGGGTTGGGGCGTTCGGTGTGCTCGCCCCGCACGGGGAGCGGACCGTGGCCGTTGCCGGTCCCGTCGCCCTGACCGTTCCCGTTCCCCTGCCCGACGCCGTGCCCGTCCGCCGTCGGCGGGGGCGAGGGCGGTGGCTGGTGCGGGATCCCGGGCCCGGTGGTGACGTACGTCAGCGAACGCTGCGAGCCCGTGTGTGTCACGTCTCCCGCCGAGCGTGGCGCGGTGGCCGGAGGGGGCGCCACGGCCCGTGCGGGGGCGGCGGTGGGGGCGGGGGCGGGCGCCGCGACGGCGGCCTGCGGCACGAGCTGCGCCGCGGCGATCGGGCAG
>NZ_JBEOXF010000011.1:0-168450 GCF_040296405.1 Streptomyces sp. NPDC002133
CCTCGTCGGGCGCCCGCGTGCCGCAGATCGGCGCGCCGGAGCAGGCGGTGGCCGAGATCCCCGTGCCGGCACCCGTGCGCGGCAGACGGCGCCCCCTGCGCGACCGCGCGTCGAAGGCGCTCGCGTCCTGACTCCGGACGGCGGCGGACCGCCCGGCGTCAGTCCGCGTCGAAGTCGTACGACTCCACCTCCGCGAGGTACCTCTCACGTCGCTGCTCGTCGTGGTCGAGGAACGCCGCCCGGAAGGAGTTGCGGGCCAGTTCGCGCAGCTGGTCCTGGCTGAGGGACAGGGCCTCGCGGACCGCGTGGAAGGTGTCGCCGACGTAGCCGCCGAAGTACGCGGGGTCGTCGGAGTTGACCGTCACGAGCAGTCCGGCGTCCATCATCGCGCGCAGCGGGTGGTCCTCCAGGGTGTCGACGGCGCGCAGGCGGACGTTCGAGAGCGGGCAGAGCGTGAGGGGGATCCGGTCGCGGGCGAGCCGTTCGACGAGGCCGGGGTCCTCCATGGCGCGCAGGCCGTGGTCGATGCGCTCGACGCCGAGGACGTCCAGGGCCTCCGTGATGTACGCGGGCGGGCCCTCCTCGCCGGCATGGGCGACCTTGCGCAGGCCCAGAGACTCGGCCGCGGCGTACACCTCGCGGAACTTGGCGGGCGGATGACCCACCTCGGCAGAGTCGAGGCCGACTCCGCTGATGTGGTGGAGGAAGGGCTTCGCGGAGTCGAGCGTGGCCATCGCGGACTCGGCGGACTCGTCCCGCAGGAAGCACATGATCAGCTGCGTGGAGATGCCGTGCCGCTCCTCGCTGCGGTCGAGCGCGTGCGCGAGTCCCTCGATCACGGTGCCGACGGGGACGTCCCTGGCGGTGTGCGCCTGGGGGTCGAAGAAGATCTCGGCGTGCCGTACACCCTGGGCGGCGGCCCTGGCGAGGTAGGCGTCGGCGAGTTCGGCGAAGTCCTCCGGGGTCCTCAGGACCGCCATCAGGCCGTAGTAGAGGTCGAGGAAGGACTGCAGGTCGCTGAAGAGATACGCCTTGCGCAGGTCCTCGGCTCCCGCGTACGGGAGGTCGACGCCGTTGCGCTCGGCGAGGGCGAAGGCGAGTTCGGGTTCGAGAGTGCCCTCGATGTGGAGGTGCAGTTCGGCCTTGGGGAGGGACAGAAGAGGCATCGGTGCTCGCTCAGAGTTCGCGTTTGGGTACGGGGACCCGGACGAGGTCCCGGGCCACCGAGAGTTCGCCGTCGAAGCCCGCTGCCCGGGCCTGGCGCTCGAACTCCTCGGGTTCGCTGTAGCGCTGGGAGAAGTGCGTCAGGACGAGGTGCCGTACGCCTGAGTCGCGGGCCACCCGCGCCGCCTGGCCCGCGGTGAGGTGACCGTGGTCGGTCGCGAGCCGGTGGTCGTCGTCGAGGAAGGTCGACTCGATGACGAGCATGTCGCAGCCCTCGGCGAGTTCGTACGCCCCGTCGCAGAGGCGGGTGTCCATGACGAAGGCGAAGCGCTGTCCGCGACGGACCTCGCTGACGTCCTCGAGGGTGACGCCGCCGAGTTCCCCGTCGCGCTGGATGCGGCCCACGTCGGGGCCCTTGATACCGTGCGCGGCGAGCCGCTCGGGCAGCATGCGGCGCCCGTCGGGTTCGGTGAGCCGGTAGCCGAACGACTCGACGGGGTGGGAGAGGCGACGCGCCTCGAGGGTGTAGGCGGAGGTGGTGGCGAGTACGCCGCCGTCGGCGACCGGGGCCTCGGTCAGCGGGACCGACTCGCGGTAGGCCGTGGCGTACCGGAGGTGGTTGAAGTAGCGCTGCCCGCTCTTCGGGTAGTGCGCGGTGACCGGGTGCGGGACCTGGTCGAGGTTGATGCGCTGGATCACCCCGGCGAGGCCGAGGGAGTGGTCGCCGTGGAAGTGGGTGACGCAGATCCGGTTGATGTCGTGCGCGGCGACGCCCGCGCGCAGCATCTGCCGCTGGGTGCCCTCACCCGGGTCGAAGAGGATGCCTTCGCCGTCCCAGCGCAGCAGATAGCCGTTGTGGTTGCGGTGCCGGGTGGGGACCTGGCTGGCGGTGCCGAGCACGACCAGTTCTCGTACGGACATGAGTGGCTATCCCGGCGGCCAGTTGAAGCCGCGGCCGCCGAGGACGTGGAGATGCGCGTGGAAGACGGTCTGGCCTGCGCCCGAACCGGTGTTGAAGACGACGCGGAAGCCGGTGCCGTCCACCTTGTCCTGGGCGGCGACCTCGCCCGCCTCGCGCAGTATGTCGGCGACGACCAGGGGCTCGGCCGCGGCGAGCGAGGCGGCGTCCGGGTAGTGCACCTTGGGGATCACGAGCACATGGGTCGGTGCCTGCGGGTTGATGTCACGGAAGGCGACGGTCGTCTCGGACTCCCGGACGACGGTGGCCGGCACCTCCCCCGCGACGATCTTGCAGAACAGGCAGTCGGCTTGCGGTTCTCCCGCCATGGTCCGGGCCCCTTCACCACTCATGACTCACGACTCACGACGATCAGTATGGGCGCATGCTATCGCCGCGGGGCGCAGCGGGCGGGCGTGGCTACTTGCCGGGCGTGCGGGTTTCCGTGACCGTCACGGTGACGGTGACCGTGGGGCGGGGTGCGCCGTGTCCGGGGGCGGGGTCCCGGCTGGGGGCCGGACGGGGGCCGCGCAGTCGCCGAGGACGTCGGCGCGGAAGGCGGTGCGCGTGCCGGCCTTCGCGGTGAGGTCGCCGCGTACGCAGCGGCCGCCGACCTCCTGGGTGACCTTGCCGGTGAGGGTGATCTCCGTGCCGTCGCCGGTCTCGCCCTCGCAGTCGACGGTGGCGACGCTCGGCGGTGAAGGGGAGGCCGTGGTCGTGGAGTTGAGCGTGCTCGTACAGCTGAGCCATCGCTCATCGACGCCGGCACGCTCGAGCGCTCTGGTGCCGGTGGTGTCCGTCGTGCAGGACACCACCATCGTGCTCAGCCCGCCGGTGCCGGGCTCGCAGGCCGCGGTGCCGACGGCCGCCGCACCGGCCGGTCCGATCGCTGCCAGTACATGTCTGTACGCGCCCATGAGCGGCGGCAGCGTGCCACCGCTCCTCAGCCGCGGTAGACCGCTTGCGGCCACAACGCGACGCGTACGGTGGGGCTCATGGGCAACGACCGCAGAGTGCGCAGGCTGACCGTCGGTGACGACGTGTGGCTCTGGTCGCTGAGGCACGGGCACCGCGACGGGACCTGCCACAAGGCGCTGTCGCTCACGCGTGAGGGGACGGGCGTGCGGCTGCGGATCGAGTTCCGGGACGGGCCCGGACGGATCGTGTCCGGAGGCTACTGGGACGCGGGTTCGGTCGGCGTCCGCGGCGGCGACTGGCTGAATCTGCACGAGCCCGGCGCCGTACGGCAGTTGCTGGACGAGGCGCTGGCGGCCGGGTTCACGGCGCCGGCCGAGATCGACGGCTGGCAGCTCTTCGACGCGCTGGTGGGGCGTACCGCTGCCGCGTCAGGACCAGCGGCCGGTACGGCCCAGTAGCAGCGCCGCGGCCGCCGTCCCGGCGGTGGAGGTGCGCAGGACGCTCCGGCCGAGTCGGTACGGCTTCGCGCCCGCCTCCGCGAACGCGGCCAACTCCTCCGGGGACACGCCCCCTTCGGGCCCGACCACGAGCACGATGTCGCCGGTCGTGGGGAGCGCGGCGGTGGCCAGGGGCTCGGCGCCCTCCTCGTGGAGCACTGCAGCGAAGTCGGCGTCGGAGAGAAGCTCCCCGACCTGCTTGGTCGTCGCGGCGTCCGCGACCTCCGGGAAGCGGAGGCGGCGGGACTGCTTGCCCGCCTCACGAGCGGTGGCGCGCCACTTCGCGAGGGACTTCGTACCGCGGTCGCCCTTCCACTGGGTGATGCAGCGGGCGGCGGCCCACGGCACGATCGCGTCGACGCCGGTCTCGGTCATGGTCTCGACGGCCAGTTCGCCACGGTCGCCCTTGGGCAGCGCCTGGACGACGGTGATACGCGGCGCGGGCTCGGGGTCGTGGCGGAGCTCGGTGACGGTGACGTCGAGCCGGTCCTTGCCCTCGACGGCGGCGACGGCGCCGTAGCCGCCGGTGCCGCGCCCGTCGGTGAGGACGATCTCCTCGCCGACGCGGAGGCGGCGTACGGAGACGGCATGCCGGCCCTCGGGCCCGTCGAGGGTGACGGTCCCGGCGTGGACGTGGTCGACGAGGAAGACGGGCGCGGTCATGAGGCGTCCCGCAGGGCGAGGGCGGCGCTCGCGGCGTGCATCTCGGCGGCAAGGACCTCGACGAGCCGCCCGGCGGGCAGTTCGCGGGCCAGGCGGTGGCCCTGCCCGGCCCAGAGGGCCATGCCCTGTGCGTCGCCCGCCTTCGCGGCGGCCTTGCGCAGACCGGAGGTGAGGTGGTGGACCTCGGGGTAGGCGGCGGGGGCGTACGGCCCGTGCTCGCGCATGAAGCGGTTGACGAGCCCGCGGGCGGGACGGCCCGAGAAGGCGCGGGTCAGCTCCGTCCTGGTGAACAGCGGGTTGGTCATCGCCTGCTTGTGCAGCGCGTTCGCGCCGGACTCGGGGCAGACGAGGAACGCGGTGCCGAGCTGGGCGGCGTCGGCCCCGGCGGTCAGGACGGCGGCGATCTGGCTGCCGCGCATGATCCCGCCGGCCGCGATCATCGGGAGCTGCACGGACTCCCGGATCAGCGTGATCAGGGCGAGGAGCCCGATGCCGCTGCCGTCGGTGCCGGGGTCGTCCCGGTGCGAGCCCTGGTGACCGCCGGCCTCGACGCCCTGCACACAGATGGCGTCGGCGCCCGCGTTGTGGGCGGCCTGGGCCTCGTCGGGCGTGGTGACGGTGATGACGGTGAACGTGCCGGCGCGCTTGAGGGCGGTGACGGTGTCCTGGGTGGGGCAGCCGAAGGTGAACGACACGACGGGCACGGGGTCGTCGCGCAGGATGGCCAGCTTGGCCTCGTAGCCGTCGTCCCGTCCGGCCTCGGGGTCGCCGAGCGGGGTGTCGTACCAGCGCGCCTCACCGGCGAGCTGATGGCGGTAGACGTCGACGGTGGCCGGGTCGGCGTAGTGCGGCTGCGGCATGAAGAGGTTGACCCCGAAGGGGCGGCCGGTGAGCCCGCGGACCTGTTTGATCTCCTGGTACATACCGTCCGCGGTCTTGTACCCCGCGGCGAGGAAACCGAGCCCGCCGGCCTCGCTCACCGCGGCGGTGAGCTGGGGGCAGGAAGCGCCACCGGCCATGGGGGCCTGCACGATCGGGTGACGACAGAGATCGGTCAGCGCGGAGGACATGCCCGCATCGTGCCACGTCCCACGGCCCTGACCGAACCCCACCCTCCCCGGTGTGCCCGCGCGCACACGCCCATGGCGCCTCGGACACGCAGGCCCGTCGGCCTGACGGGGTGGACCCAGGCCGCGGTGCCTCCGGCGGAGGTGACGACGGGCCCGACGGGGCGAGCCCACACCCACAGGCGTCCGGCACCGGGGGTTGTGCCGGTTGTGCCCACCCGTTCCTCCCCCTAGGACTTCGTCCTGGGGCCCACGCGGAACGCATGCCCACAACGGATGGGCGCGCGGGGACCCCTGGTCCCCAGCCGCGAAGCACGCGGCGGGGCGGGGGACCATCGGGCCCCGTGAGCCTTCCCAGCAGAAGGCTGGAGGAGTGCAGGCACGTCACGCCTGCGGACCCCATGCCCACAACCCTCTGGTCCGCGGCGCGAAGCGGGCGGCGGGGGCGCCAGGGTGGCTCGCGCCGCGAAGCGGGCGGCGGCACGGGGGACCATCGGGCCCCGTGAGCCTCCCCAGCAGAAGGCTGGAGGAAGGCAAGCACGTCACGCCTGCGGACCCCATGCCCACAACCCTCTGGTCCGCGGCGCGAAGCGGGCGGCGGGGGCGGGGGCCTCAGGCCCCATGAGTCTTCCCCGGCAGGGGGCTGTGGCGGAGCCCCCGGTTACGGGAAGGGGCGGGGTGGGGGAAGAATCCCCCACCCCGCCCACCACTCCCCCGTAGGGGGAGCCAGATGCGGGGGCGACCCCCTCACCTGCCGTTGAACGCGTCCTTGAGGCGGCTGAACAACCCCTGCTGCCCCGGCTGGAACTGCCCCAGCGGCCGCTCCTCGCCCCGCAGCTTCGCCAGCTCCCGCAGCAACCGCTCCTGCTCCGGATCCAGCTTCGACGGCGTCTGCACCTCGACGTGGACGATGAGGTCACCACGGCCCCCGCCCCGCAGGTGCGTGATGCCGCGCCCGTGCAGCGGGATCGACTGCCCGGACTGGGTCCCGGGGCGGATGTCGACCTCCTCCATCCCGTCCAGCGTCTCCAGCGGCACCTTCGTGCCGAGCGCGCCCGCGGTCATCGGAATCGTCACCGTGCAGTGCAGATCGTCGCCACGCCGCTGGAAGACCTGATGCGGCACCTCGTGGATCTCGACGTACAGATCACCGGCAGGGCCGCCACCGGGCCCGACCTCGCCCTCGCCGGCGAGCTGGATGCGGGTGCCGTTGTCGACACCGGCGGGGATCTTCACGGTCAACGTGCGACGCGAACGCACCCGGCCGTCGCCCGCACACTCCGGGCACGGCGTCGGGACGACGGTCCCGAAGCCCTGGCACTGCGGGCAGGGGCGGGACGTCATGACCTGGCCCAGGAAGGACCGGGTGACCTGGGAGACCTCACCGCGGCCCCGGCACATGTCACATGTCTGCGCCGAGGTCCCCGGCGCCGCACCCTCGCCCGAGCAGGTCGTACACACGACAGCGGTGTCGACCTGGATGTCCTTCGTCGTGCCGAAGGCCGCCTCGTTGAGGTCGATCTCCAGCCGGATCATCGCGTCCTGCCCGCGCCGAGTCCGCGACCTGGGCCCTCGCTGGGACGCCGTACCGAAGAAGGCGTCCATGATGTCCGAGAAGTTCCCGAAGCCGCCCGCGCCGAAGCCTCCGGCACCCGCGCCGGCACCGCCGGACGCGGACAGCGGGTCGCCGCCGAGGTCGTAGACCTGCTTCTTCTGCGGGTCGGACAGCACCTCGTAGGCGGCGTTGATCTCCTTGAAGCGCTCCTGCGTCTTCGGGTCCGGATTCACATCCGGGTGGAGCTCCCGAGCCAGCCGCCGGAAGGCCTTCTTGATCTCGTCCTGCGATGCGTCGCGACGCACGCCGAGTACGGCGTAATAGTCCGTGGCCACTACGACTCCGCCAGGATCTGTCCGACGTAACGTGCCACTGCGCGTACCGCTCCCATCGTTCCGGGGTAGTCCATGCGGGTCGGTCCGACCACGCCGAGTTTGGCGACTGCCTCGTCGCCCGAACCGTAGCCGACCGCGACGACGGACGTGGAGGTGAGGCCCTCATGGGCGTTCTCGTGCCCGATACGTACGGTCATGCCCGAGTCCTTGGCATTGCCGAGCAGCTTCAGCAGCACGACCTGCTCCTCCAGCGCCTCCAGCACGGGCCGGATCGTGAGCGGGAAGTCGTGTGCGAAGCGCGTCAGATTGGCGGTGCCGCCGATCATCAGCCGCTCCTCGGTCTCCTCCACGAGGGTTTCGAGAAGAGTCGAGAGCACGACGGAGACGGTACCCCGGTCGTCGAGTTCGAACGACTCGGGGAGGTCCTGCACCAGCTGCGGCACATCCGTGAACCGGCGGCCCACCACCCGGCTGTTCAACCGGGCCCGCAGATCCGCCAGCGAGGTCTCGCCGAACGGAGCCGGGCAGTCCACATGCCGTTGCTCGACCCGCCCGGTGTCCGTGATCAGCACGAGCATCAGGCGTGCGGGCGCCAGCGACAACAGCTCCACGTGCCGCACGGTCGAGCGGGTCAGCGACGGGTACTGGACGACCGCGACCTGGCGGGTCAGCTGCGCGAGCAGCCGTACCGTACGGGCCACCACGTCGTCGAGGTCGACGGCTCCGTCGAGGAAGTTCTGGATCGCGCGCCGCTCGGGCGTGGACAGCGGCTTGACGCCGGCCAGTTTGTCGACGAAGAGCCGGTAGCCCTTGTCCGTCGGGATCCGGCCGGCGCTGGTGTGGGGCTGGGCGATGAACCCTTCCTCCTCCAGCACCGCCATGTCGTTACGCACGGTGGCGGGCGACACACCGAGCTTGTGGCGCTCGGTGAGAGCCTTGGAGCCGACGGGCTCCTCGGTGCCGACATAGTCCTGGACGATGGCGCGCAAGACTTCGAGTCTGCGTTCGCTGAGCATCGCGCGCACCTCCAGCTGATCATCGGCGGGTTCGTCGGTCTTGCCTTGCCGTTCGGCCCTACTGTTCGGCCTTGCTGCTCGGCCTGGTCGCTTGGCACTCACTGCTTCGGAGTGCCAGCCCTCCCCGGGCCAGTGTACGGCCGGTGGGTACAACCCGAGCAAGGGCGGCCGGGCACCCTGTCGAAGGGACGCCGCTGGTCGTCCGGGATAGCGTCGCCGTATGGACGTCGGTTGGGAAGACTTCGGCTGGGAACGGCTCGCCGACGGCGTCGGCCGGCGCCGCCTGCCGATCTGGGACGCGACGGCCGGAGTTGTGGTCGGGAACGACTCGGTCCTCCTGTACGACACCGGCTCGACGCTCCGCGAGGGCGCCGAACTCCGGGCCCAGATCCAGACCCTCCTCGGCGGCCGTCGTGTGACCCATATCGCGCTCAGCCACCCGCACTTCGATCACGTCCTGGGCACGGCGGCGTTCTCGGCGGCGCACGTGTACGGCGCGGTGGGCGTCGACGACCTGCTCGTCCGGGACCGGGACGTGCTCCGCGACGACGCCGTCCGCCACGGAGTGGCGCCCGCCGACGCGGCGCAGGCCACGGATGTGCTGGTGCCGCCGCAGCATGTCGTCTCCGGCGAGTGGACGCTGGACCTCGGTGGCCGGCAGGTCCTGCTCGCGAACGTCGGCCCGGGCCACTCGGGCCACGACCTGGCCCTGCTGGTGCCGGGCACGGCGACCGGACCGGAGGTCGTCTTCTGCGGCGACCTGGTGGAGGAGTCCGGAGACCCCCAGGCGGGCCCGGACGCGATCCCCTCCCGCTGGCCCGCGGCCCTGGACCGGCTGCTCTCGCTGGGCGGGGAGGACGCGGTGTACGTACCGGGGCACGGGGCGGTGGTGGACGCCGCATTCGTACGCGCCCAACGGGACGAGCTGGCCCGGCGGTTCACGGTGTCGTAGCGTCTGCCCAATGCGCAGCTACAACCCGGACCTGACCCCGCCGTGGAAGCGGTCCGCCCCCGTTCCGGAGGTCACTGCCGAGCCGGACCTGGTCGTCGAGGAGGTCTCCACCGGGTTCTGCGGCGCGGTGATCCGCTGTGAGGCGGGGACGGTGACGCTGGAGGACCGCTTCGGCAAGCACCGGGTGTTCCCGCTGGAGCCGCGCGGCTTCCTGCTGGAGGGCAGGGTCGTCACTCTCGTCCGGCCCGCCTCCGGCGCTCCCGCACGGCCCACCCGTACCGCCTCCGGCTCGGTCGCGGTGCCCGGCGTCCGCGCCCGGGTGGCCCGCGCGGGCCGCATCTATGTGGAGGGCCGTCACGACGCCGAGCTGGTCGAGAAGGTGTGGGGCGACGACCTGCGCATCGAGGGCGTGGTCGTCGAGTACCTGGAAGGCATCGACGACCTGCCGTCCATCGTCGCGGACTTCTCCCCGTCGGCCGACGCCCGCCTGGGCGTGCTGGTGGACCATCTGGTCCCGGGCTCGAAGGAGTCCCGTGTCGCCGCGTCGGTCACGGACCCGCACGTCCTGGTGGTCGGCCACCCGTACATCGACGTGTGGGAGGCGGTGAAGCCCTCCTCGCTGGGCATCCCGGCCTGGCCCTCCGTCCCGCACGGCCAGGACTGGAAGACGGGCATCTGCCGCGCCCTGGGCTGGCCGGACAACACGGGCGCGGCCTGGCAGCACATCCTGTCGCGGGTGACCAGCTACAAGGACCTGGAACCGGCGCTGCTGGGGAGGGTGGAAGAGCTGATCGACTTCGTGACCGGGTAACCGTGGTGGGCAGTCGCTCCGCTGGGGCGCAACGGCAGCGGTGCCGTCGACAAGACCCCCCGGGCCCGGAGGCCCGGGTCCGGCGCCGTGGCCGCTCAGTCCACCAGGTCCCGCACCACCGCGTCCGCCAGGAGCCGCCCGCGCAGGGTGAGGACGGCGCGCCCGTCCTCGTACGGCCCGGCCTCCAGCAGCCCGTCCGCCAGCGCCCGGCGCGACGCCGCGCGCCCCTCCGGCTTGAGGAGCGACAGCGGACACCCCTCCCGCAGCCGCAGCTCCAGCAGCACCCGCTCCACGCGCCGGTCCTCCTCCGCCAGGACCTCCCGCCCGGCCCCGGGCGAGCGCCCCTCACCCAGCGCTCCCGCATACGCGCCGGGATGCTTCACGTTCCACCACCGCACCCCGCCCACATGGCTGTGCGCGCCCGGCCCGGCGCCCCACCAGTCGGCCCCGCGCCAGTACAGCTCGTTGTGCAGACAGCGCCCCGCCTCCGAGGTGGCCCAGTTCGACACCTCGTACCAGTCGAAGCCCGCCCCGGACAGCACCTCGTCGGCGATCAGATACCGGTCCGCGTGCACGTCGTCGTCCGTCATCGGCACCTCGCCGCGCCTGATCCGCCGCGCCAGCTGCGTGCCCTCCTCCACGATCAGCGCGTACGCACTCACGTGGTCGGGCCCCGCCCCGATCGCCGCGTCCAGCGACGCCCGCCAGTCGTCGTCGCTCTCGCCCGGCGTGCCGTAGATGAGGTCCAGGTTGACGTGCTCGAAGCCCGCCGCCCGCGCCTCCGCGACGCACGCTTCGGGCCGCCCCGGAGTGTGCGTACGGTCGAGCACCTTCAGTACGTGCTGCCGGGCGCTCTGCATCCCGAAGGACACCCTGTTGAAGCCCCCGGCGCGCAGCTCCGCCAGATACGCGGGGTCCACCGACTCGGGGTTCGCCTCCGTCGTGATCTCGGCGTCGTCCGCGAGACCGAACTCGTCACGCACCGCCCCCAGCATCCGTACGAGATCGGCGGCGGCGAGGAGGGTGGGCGTACCGCCGCCCACGAAGAGCGTCCGCACCGGGCGGGGATCGTCGCCGAGGACCTTGCGGGCGAGCCGGATCTCCTCGATCAGCGTGTCCGCGTAGTTGTCGCGGGACGCCAGCACGCCGCCGCTGCCGCGCAGCTCGGTCGCCGTGTAGGTGTTGAAGTCGCAGTAGCCGCAGCGCGTGGCGCAGTACGGAACATGCAGATAGAACCCGAGGGGCCGGTCGTCGGCGCCCGTGAGGGCGTGCGCGGGCAGCGCCCCGTCGAGGGGCATGGGCTCACCATCAGGCAGTACGGAGGGCATACGCCCCATTGTCCGCTACGTGCGGAGCGTGCCGGACAGCCGCGTTCGCCGGCGATCCCGGCGTTCACGGCCGGCAGGCGTTCAGCGCGCCTGCAGCACCAGCAGCGCGAGATCGTCGTCCGGCGGGGCGTCGGCGAATGTGTGCACGGCCTGCCTTATCCGGTCGGCGACACCCTGGGCCGTGAGCCCCACGCATTCCGTCAGCGCCCGCGCCAGCCCGTCGCCGTCGTCGAACATCCGCTGCCCGGAGCGCCGCTCGGTGACCCCGTCCGTGACGCAGAGCAACGTGTCGCCCGGCTCGAGGTCGAAGGTCTGGCTCTCGTACGCGGCGTCCTCGACGACTCCGAGGAGCAGCTGTGACGCGGCCGCCGGGCGGACCGTGCCGTCCGGGCGCAGCAGCAGCGGGAGCGGGTGGCCCGCGCAGGCGAGGGTGCAGCGGACGCCGACGCCGTCGGGGAGCGGGGTGAGCTCCCCGTACAGGAGGGACAGGAAGCGCGACTGCGGGCCGTCGTGCGTGCCGTGGTGGGCGCTCGCGGTCGCGGGGCCCGCGACCATGAGTGCCGCCGCCTCGGCGGCCTCCATGGCGTCGTCGAGGAGCAGCCCGTTGAGCCGGTCGAGGACCTGGCCGACCTGGTAGCCCTCGCGGGCGAGCAGGCGCAGCCAGGGGCGGGCGAGGCCGGTGACGACGGCGGCCTCCGGGCCGCTGCCCTGGACGTCGCCGAGCATGAAGCACCAGCGGCCGCCGCTGCCCGCCGGGAAGATGTCGTAGAAGTCGCCGCCCGCGAGGCCCTCGTCGCTCGGCTCGTACACGAGGGAGCTGTCGACGCCGGGGATCTGCGCGACCTGGGCGGGCAGCAGACCGCGCTGGAGCACCCGGCTGATGGTGGCCTGGCGGGTGTACGCGCGGGCGGCGCCGATCGCGAGGCCGACGCGGCGGGCGAAGTCCTCGATCAGCGCGGTCGCTTCGCCGGGGACGCCTGCGCGGCCGTCCGGCGAACCTTCGCGGCCGAGCAGCAGGGTGCCCACGGGCCGGGCGCCGGCGGTCAGCCGGACCGCGACGGCGTTCCGTTCCCGGACCGAGGCTGCCTCGGGTGGCCATGCCACGGGGACGGTCACGGCTGCACCGCGTGCGTCGTCCGCCGGCCGGGGCGGGTCCTTGGCCAGGACCGCGTGCAGACTCTCGGTGGCGGACTCGTCCGCGTGCCAGACCTTGGCCAGCCTGGGCACGGGCCCCGCCTCGCCGTCCAGCCACACCGCGCACCAGTCGGCGAGCCGCGGCACCAGCAACTGGCCGGCCAGCGCCGCGACCATGTCCTCGTCGAGCTGCCCGGCGAGCAGGTCGGACGCCTCGGCGAGAAACGACAACGCCCCGCGGCCCGTCCAGTCCCGGTCGTCCCGCACGGCCCTGCGCGGCGCCGGAGCGAGGATCTCGGCGGCCCGCAGCCCGCGCTGTGCCATTCCCGCGGCCCCGCGCCCGTCGAGCGCCAGGCGCGCCCACACCGCCTTCAGCCCGGGTCGGTAGGTGATCCCCCAGGACGCGGCCAGCGCGGCGACGAGCTGGAGCCCACGCCCGTACTCCGGCTCCCCGGACGCGGC
This sequence comes from Streptomyces sp. NPDC002133, assembly GCF_040296405.1. Taxonomy (NCBI): domain Bacteria; kingdom Bacillati; phylum Actinomycetota; class Actinomycetes; order Kitasatosporales; family Streptomycetaceae; genus Streptomyces; species Streptomyces sp. NPDC002133. Next base: position 12,861 of record NZ_JBEOXF010000011.1, read on the forward strand.
CCCCGGGTCCGGGGCGTCGCTCCGTACGGCCCGCGCCGGATGGTGGTCCGACACCTCGACGACCAGCGAGGCGGGGTCGTCCTCGCTCGGCCCGTCGAGCCGTACGGCCACCTCCACGGTGGTCCCCGCGTGCACGACGGCGTTGGTCACGAGTTCGCTCACGACGAGCACGGCGTCGTCGGCCAGCCGGTCCGCACCCCGCGTGGCCACCATTCCGAGCCGCGTCCAGTCGGCGAGCGCCGCCCGCACGAACCGCCGCGCGGCGGACGCCGCCAGCGGATTGCCGGGCAGGCTGGTGCGCGCCGCGGCCCGCGCGTCGCCGCGCGGCGAGATGAGGTGCACCGACCGGTGAGTGGTCTCCTGCTGCATCGGAACAGACCCCACGCTGCGGCTCCTGTCCGGCTCTGGCGTCGCCCCACGGGCGACTGACGACACGGACAGAGTGACAGAAAGAGGCCGCCCGTAAGCGGCGAGTCATCGAACTCGGAGGTCACGACCCTACCCCGGAGACGGTATGCGAGCCGCCGGGGCGGCCCGAAACGCGCTGGTGCGCACACGGGGAGGGTCTTCGATCCGCGCCGCAGGCCACCGCGCCTCGCCACCGCGGACGGCAGCGACCTCGGGCCGCAGGACCGCAGTGCGGCACCGGCACGGGGCGTGCCGGTGCCGCACTGTGCCAGGACGAGGAAACCCCCGCACGGGGCGCCCAGGGGCCGTACGGGGGTCGGCTGCGGGCCGGCCGGCGCGGAGGACACACCCCTGCGCCGCCTCGGCCCACGCGTCTCTGCGCTTCCGCGGTTCTACGCTTCCGTGCTTCCGCGGTTCTGCGCTTCCGCGGTTCTACGCTTCCGTGCTTCCGCGGTTCTACGCTTCCGTGCTTCCGCGGTTCTGCGCTTCCGCGGTTCTGCGCCTCGCGCGTGGCTACGCCTCCCGCGAGCCCTCGTACATCGACTCGATGAGGTCCTTGTACTCGCGCTCCACGACCGGCCGCTTCAGCTTCAGACTGGGCGTCAGCTCGCCGTGCTCGATGTCGAGGTCACGCGGCAGCAGGCGGAACTTCTTGACGGTCTGCCAGCGCTGCAGGCCCTCGTTGAGGCGCTTCACGTAGCCTTCGATGAGCTGTTCGGTCTGCGGGGCCGCGACGACCTCGGCGTAGGACTTGCCGTCGAGGCCGTTCTCCTTGGCCCAGCCGAGGATGGCCGGCTCGTCCAGGGCGATCAGGGCGGTGCAGAAGTTCCGGTCCGCGCCGTGGACCAGGATGTTGGAGACGAACGGGCAGACGGCCTTGAACCGGCCCTCGACCTCGGCCGGGGCGATGTATTTGCCGCCGGAGGTCTTGATGAGGTCCTTCTTGCGGTCGGTGATCTTCAGATAGCCGTCGGCCGACAGTTCGCCGATGTCACCGGTGTGGAACCAGCCGTCGGACTCCAGGACTTCCGCGGTCTTCTCGGGCAGCCTGTGGTAGCCCTGCATGATGCCGGGGCCGCGGAGCAGGATCTCGCCGTCGTCCGCGATACGGACCTCACAGCCGGGCACGGGCTTGCCGACGGTGCCGATGCGGTAGGCCTCGCCCGGGTTGACGAAGGAGGCGGCGCTGGATTCGGTCAGGCCGTATCCCTCCAGGATATGGATGCCGGCGCCGGCGAAGAAGAAGCCGATCTCGGGCGCGAGGGCCGCGGAGCCGGAGACGGCGGCGCGCAGCCGGCCGCCGAAGGCCTCGCGGAGCTTGGAGTAGACGAGCGCGTCGGCGATCTTGTGCTTGGCGGTGAGACCGAAGGAGACCGAAGCCGTGCCGGTGCGGCGGAAGTTGTCCTGCGACTCCTTGGCGTACGCGCGCGCGACCCCCGCGGCCCACTGGAAGATCTTGTACTTGGCGGCGCCGCCTGCGCGCGCCTTGGCGGCCACGCCGTTGTAGACCTTCTCGAAGATGCGGGGCACGGCCGCCATGTAGGTCGGCTGGACGACCGGCAGATTCTCGATGATCTTGTCGACGCGGCCGTCGACGGCGGTGACATGGCCGACCTCGATCTGGCCGGAGGTCAGCACCTTGCCGAAGACGTGGGCGAGCGGCAGCCACAGGTACTGGACGTCGTCCTGGGTGACGAGGCCGGTCGCTGCGATCGCCTTGGCCATGTACGACCAGTTGTCGTGCGGCAGGCGGACGCCCTTGGGGCGGCCGGTGGTGCCCGACGTGTAGATGAGGGTGGCGAGCTGCTCGGAGGTGATCGCCTCGACTCGCTCCTTGACCGCGCTCGGGTGCCTGGCGAGATAGTCCGCGCCGCGCGCCTCGAGGTCGGCGAGGGAGACCACCCAGCCCTCGGGGTCGCCCTCGGCCGGCTCGGCACCCGCGGGGTCGATCACGACGACGTGCTGGAGGTGCGGCATCTCGGTGCGCTTCTCGCGGGCCTTGGCCAGCTGGGCCGCGTCCTCGGCCACGAGCACACGGCTCTCCGAGTCGGAGAGGATGTACGCCGACTCCTCGGCGTTGGTCTGGGGGTAGACGGTCGTCGTGGCCGCTCCCGCGCAGAGGATGCCGAGGTCGGCGAGGATCCACTCCACCCGGGTGGAGGAGGCCAGCGCCACCCGCTCCTCGGGCTGCACGCCCAGGTCGATCAGTCCGGCCGCAATGGCGTACACACGCTCGGCGGCTTCGCCCCAGCTCAGCGACTTCCAGTCATCGGGCCCCTGACCGGTGGCGGAAGGGACCGGGTAGCGGTACGCCTCCGCATCGGGAGTCGCCGCCACGCGCTGGACGAAGAGGGTCGCCACGGAGGGCGGTCGGTTCTCGATCTGGGTCTGTGTGTCGGTCACGACATCCTCCGGGCCTGCTGCGGCGTTGCTGCACGACTGGCTTTGACTGCACGACTGACTCTGATTGCACGACTGGTCACAGCTGCTTAACTCACGAGTAACCCCTCGAGCGAGATCAGGGTAGAGCGCCGCGCTCCGCCACGTAAGAGGCTGCGGGCTGCCGCTTGATAACGAAGGAGCCCCCGCGCCGCAGCGCAGGGGCTCCCGGGATGGATCAGGCAAATGGGGCGGTTGGTGCTTCTGGGCTACCCCGGCGCTTCCACTTCGCCACTTCTGCGAAGCTTTCCCGCCGTTCCGCTTCCCGTCTTCGCCCGTACTCCTGCTTCCTACTTCTTCGCCTTGCCGCCGGCGGAGTCGTCGCTGGAGAGCACGGCGATGAAGGCCTCCTGCGGAACCTCCACAGAACCGACCATCTTCATCCGCTTCTTGCCCTCCTTCTGCTTCTCCAGCAGCTTCCGCTTACGGGAGATGTCACCGCCGTAGCACTTGGCGAGCACGTCCTTGCGGATGGCGCGGATCGTCTCGCGGGCGATGACCCGGGAACCGACGGCCGCCTGGATGGGCACCTCGAAGGCCTGCCGCGGGATCAGCTCCCTGAGCTTGGCGACGAGCCGCACGCCGTACGCGTACGCCGCGTCCTTGTGCGTGATGGCGGAGAACGCGTCCACCTTGTCGCCGTGCAGCAGGATGTCGACCTTGACCAGGCTGGAGACCTGCTCGCCGGTGGGCTCGTAGTCCAGGGACGCGTAACCGCGGGTCTTGGACTTCAGCTGGTCGAAGAAGTCGAAAACGATCTCGGCGAGCGGGAGGGTGTAGCGGATCTCGACCCGGTCCTCGGAGAGGTAGTCCATGCCGAGCAGCGTGCCCCGGCGATTCTGGCAGAGCTCCATGATCGAGCCGATGAACTCGCTGGGGGCGAGGATCGTGGCCCGGACGACCGGCTCGTACACCTCATCGATCTTGCCCTCGGGGAACTCGCTCGGGTTGGTGACGGTGTGCTCGCTGCCGTCCTCCATGACCACCCGGTAGACCACGTTGGGCGCGGTCGCGATCAGGTCGAGGCCGAACTCGCGCTCCAGCCGCTCGCGGATCACATCGAGGTGGAGCAGGCCGAGGAAGCCGACGCGGAAGCCGAAGCCGAGGGCCGCGGAGGTCTCCGGCTCGTAGACGAGCGCGGCGTCGTTGAGCTGCAGCTTGTCCAGGGCGTCGCGCAGCTCGGGGTAGTCCGAGCCGTCCAGCGGATAGAGGCCCGAGAACACCATCGGCTTGGGGTCCTTGTAGCCGCCGAGTGCCTCGGTTGCGCCCTTGTGCAGGGTCGTGATGGTGTCACCGACCTTGGACTGGCGGACGTCCTTCACACCGGTGATGAGGTAGCCGACCTCACCGACGGCGAGGCCGTCGGCCGCGAGCATCTCCGGGGAGTTGGTGCCGATCTCCAGCAGCTCGTGCGTGGCGCCGGTGGACATCATCCGGATGCGCTCGCGCTTGTTGAGCTGGCCGTCGATGACGCGTACGTACGTGACGACGCCGCGGTAGGAGTCGTAGACGGAGTCGAAGATCATCGCGCGGGCCGGGGCGTCCTGGACGCCGACCGGGGCGGGAACGTCCTTGACCACACGGTCCAGCAGGGCTTCGACGCCCAGGCCCGTCTTGGCCGAGACCTTCAGCACGTCCGACGGGTCGCAGCCGATGAGGTTCGCGAGCTCCTCGGAGAACTTCTCGGGCTGCGCGGCCGGCAGGTCGATCTTGTTGAGGACCGGGACGATGGTGAGGTCGTTCTCCATCGCCAGGTAGAGGTTGGCGAGGGTCTGCGCCTCGATGCCCTGGGCGGCGTCCACCAGCAGGATCGTGCCCTCGCAGGCGGCGAGGGAGCGGGACACCTCGTACGTGAAGTCGACGTGGCCCGGAGTGTCGATCATGTTGAGGATGTGGGTCTTGCCCTGGCCCTCGCCCGTGGTGGGCGCCCAGGGCAGACGTACCGCCTGGGACTTGATCGTGATACCGCGCTCACGCTCGATGTCCATACGGTCGAGGTACTGAGCGCGCATCTGCCGCTGCTCGACCACACCGGTGAGCTGAAGCATCCGGTCGGCAAGCGTGGACTTGCCGTGGTCGATGTGCGCGATGATGCAGAAGTTGCGGATCAGAGCCGGGGCGGTACGGCTCGGCTCGGGCACATGGGTAGGGGTCGCGGGCACGCAGGGTCCTGATTCTTGAGCGCCGGGCGCTCGTGTCTCGGGTCGATGTCGGGCGATGTCGGATCGATACGCAGTGTCCATCGTCCCATGGCTGCCGCCCGATGCTCGGTTTGGGCCGGTCCGACGGCGACTGCTAGCCTGGGCAGCTGTGTCTCGTACGCCCTCTCGGCCGCGAGTCACACCTCTGAAGATCATCGAACCTGAAAAGGCTCTTTCGTGGCGAACATCAAGTCCCAGATCAAGCGGAACAAGACGAACGAGAAGGCGCGCCTGCGCAACAAGGCCGTCAAGTCGTCGCTCAAGACCGCGATCCGCAAGGCCCGTGAGGCTGCCGCCGCGGGTGACCTCGAGAAGGCCACCGTGGCCGCTCGCGAGGCCTCCCGCAAGCTCGACAAGGCTGTCTCGAAGGGTGTCATCCACAAGAACGCCGCCGCCAACAAGAAGTCGGCGCTGGCGGCCAAGGTTGCCTCCCTCCAGGGCTGAGCACTCCCTGTAAGCCCGGGGGGCGACCCCCGGACCCCGGCAAAACCCCACGGGGTGACACGCCGGACGACTTGATCGCCGGAACGGACCAGACGGGCCCTCTCATCCGTCCCTGACCGGCACCCCCGGACTCGCACGCGGCCTGCGTTCGCCACGCGGGTGCGAGTCCACCGTCTTACGTCGAAGGCCCCGGCCTCGCCCTTCCCCAGGGCGAGGCCGGGGCCTTCGACGTGTGCGCCCTGCGCGGGCGACGGGGTGCGGTCGGAGTGCAGGGCGGGGACCGTGTGGGGTGTTGTCGTGTGCAGGGCGCGTGGGGTGTGGGGGGTGCGTAGGGTGTGCGGGGCCGTGCAGCTCCCGCATCCGGTCGTGGCCCCTGGCCGCAGGCAGGAGGCCGGAGCCACCGCCTACCGGCGCAGCCGCGCCGCCCTCGCCACCGTCACCACCGCTTTCTCCAGTGCGTACTCGGGATCGTCGCCGCCCCCCTTGACGCCCGCATCCGCCTCGGCCACCGCCCGCAGGGCGATCGCCACCCCGTCCGGCGTCCAGCCACGCATCTGCTGCCGGACCCGGTCGATCTTCCACGGCGGCATGCCGAGCTCGCGCGCAAGGTCGGCCGGCCGGCCGCCCCGCGCCGACGAGAGCTTGCCGATCGCCCGCACCCCCTGCGCCAGGGCGCTGGTGATCAGCACCGGCGCGACGCCGGTCGACAGGGACCAGCGCAGCGCCTCCAGCGCCTCCGCGGCACGGCCCTCCACCGCCCGGTCGGCGACCGTGAAGCTGGACGCCTCCGCTCGCCCTGTGTAGTACCGGCCGACGACGGCCTCGTCGATCGTCCCCTCGACATCCGCCACGAGCTGCGACACCGCGCTCGCCAGCTCCCGCAGGTCGCTGCCGATGGAGTCCACGAGTGCCTGGCACGCCTCGGGCGTCGCGGACCGGCCCAGCGCACGGAACTCGGACCGCACGAACGTCAGCCGCTCCGCCGGCTTCGTCGTCTTGGGGCATGCCACCTCACGTGCGCCGGCCTTGCGGGCCGCGTCCAGCAGGCCCTTGCCCTTGGCACCGCCGGCATGGAGCAGCACCAGCGTGATCTCCTCGACCGGCGCGTCGAGATACGCCTTGACGTCCTTGATCGTGTCGGCGGACAGATCCTGCGCGTTCCGCACGACGACGACCTTGCGCTCCGCGAATAGTGAGGGGCTCGTCAGCTCGGCGAGCGTGCCGGGCTGGAGCTGCTCCGGGGCGAGGTCGCGGACGTCCGTGTCGGGATCGGCGGCCCTGGCGGCAGCGACGACCTGCCGCACGGCACGGTCCAGCAGCAGGTCCTCCTGGCCCACGGCGAGCGTGAGGGGGGCGAGGGGATCGTCGTTCGTGTTCTTCCTGGTGGCCATCGCGGTCCAGCATCGCACGGGGCACCGACACTCCGCGGTCCGCCGGTGGCCCCGGACGGTGCCCCGGCCCGGCGCACCTGTTCGCTACTGCGCCTCGCGCCAGCCGTCCCAGTCCGCGACGAACTCGTCCAGCTCGGCCGCGTCGAGCCGGCCCTCCGGGTCCTCCACGACGACCAGCCACTGGGCGTCCTCGGCGTCGTCCTCGCCGGCCAGCGCGTCCCGGAACAGCTGGGGCTCCTCGGGCACCCCGAAACGCTCCCCCACCGCCCCGGCCACCTCCTCCGCGGCGTCGCGGTCGGGCAGCACCAGCACATGTCTCACATCGTCCACCGGCCTATTGTGCCGGTGCCCCACTGCCCGCCCGACGCACCTGGGGGACCCGGTCGAGCACCAGACCGAAGTGGTCCCGGTAGGCGGCCAGTACCTCCGTGTCGTCCCCGAGCTGCCGCTCCTCCCGCTCGCCGTGCACCGTCGCCACCAGCTTCCGGCCGGACAGGGTGATCCTGCCGTCCTCGGTGAGCCGGGAGCAGACGAGGGACTGCGTGAAGTGGGAGGCGGGCGAGGAGCGGTGGTACCAGGCACCCGCCTCGAAGTCCGCCAGCACACGCGGACGCCGGTCCACCCGGAACTGCGGCTTGCCGTCCCGCAGTACGTCGAGATCCCCCTCGGGCGCCTCGGCGATCCGGAACGTACCCGCCGGATCGCGCTGCTCGCCCCGCTCCTCCAGCAGGAGCGGGTGGTGACTCTGGTCGCCGAACCCCACGTCGGCCAGCCAAGGGCCCGTGTCGTCCACGGTCTCCACGCGCAGGGTGAGGTGGTCGTACGGGATGCCGAGCCGCCCGTGCTTCCCGAACACCCGGCCCTGGAGCAGGGTGACGCCGAAGCCGAGGCCGCGCAGCAACGCCGCGAAGGCGCCGTTGAGTTCGTAGCAGAAGCCGCCGCGGCGGGCTTCCACGACCTTGTCGAGGAGCGGCTTGTCCTCCAGGACCAGGTTCTCGCCCAGATGGATCGAGAGATTCTCGAACGGTACGGAGAGCAGGTGCCGCAGTTGCAGATCGCGCAGCGCCTCGGCGTCCGCCCGCTCGGGGCGAGTGGCTCCGATGCGGCGGAGGTAGGCGTCGACGGTCTTCGGCGGCGGCGACTGCGGTCGGGTGTCCATGAACGCAGTCTTGCCGGAGATGCACGGATACACCATGCGCCACTGGTCCTAGGCCGCTCGGCGGAGGGATCTCCGTCGGCCGCCCCCAGCGCGGCCTCGGGCCCGCGCCCGGCGTTGCGGCGCGGTCCCCTGCTGCGTGGGCGTTCATCAGGTTCGCTCCTTTCGTGGTGAAGCGGCCGACAGGAGAACGAGCAGGCCGGCCACTGCTCACGTGCGGTGGTCACTGCCCGGACGGGGCAGCGCCCCGCGCCACGGCGCGCAGCTCCACGCCCGCCCCGGTCACCGCGATCGCTCCGTCCCTGTCCGTACGGAGCACGGCCGCCCCATGGGCCCGCAGCGCGCCGACGGTACGGGGCGAGGGATGGCCGTACGGGTTGTCGTGTCCGCAGGAGATCAGCGCCAGCCGCGGCCGGGTGGCCGCCAGCAGGCCGGGGTGCTGGAACGCCGAGCCGTGGTGGGCGACCTTGAGGACGTCCACCGGCGGCAGCGCCGGGTGGGCCCGTATCAGCCCCTGCTGGGCGGGCGGTTCGACATCTCCCAGGAGGAGCAGCGAGGGGCCCTCCGCGGCCCGCACGAGCAACACCACGCTGGCGTCGTTCGGCCCTTCCGGCGGAGGCCCCGGTCCGGGCGCCGGCCACAGCACACGCCAGTCCAGCCGGCCCACGCGGCGCCGCTCCCCCGGCGCCGCGCGGACGACCGGCACACCGGCCTCGGCCGCCGTGCGCCGCACGAACGCCGCCTGGTCGTGCGGCTCCTCGAGCGTCGTCGTCTGTACCGCTCCGACCGCCCTGCCACGCAGCGCCCCCGACAGCCCCGCCACATGGTCGGCGTGAAAGTGCGTCAGCAGCAGGAGCGGAATGCGCGTGACGCCCAGCTCCCGCAGGCACCGGTCGGTGAGCAGCGGGTCCGGCCCGGCGTCCACGACCACCGCCGTGCCGTCCGCTGCCGCGAGCACCGTGGCGTCGCCCTGTCCCACGTCGCACATCGCGAACGCCCATCCCGGCGGCGGCCATCCGGTGACGATCCGGGTGAGCGGCGCGGGGCGCACCACCGCCAGCAGAAGCAGCAGGACACAGGCGGCGGCCGGCCAGGGGTGGCGGGCCAGCACGCGCACGGCCAGGACCGCCGCCGCGCTGACCGCGGCGAGCAGCAGCCCGCCGCGCCAGCCGCCCGGCCAGTCCACCTCGGCGCCGGGCAGCGCCGCGCCCGCACGGGCGACCCCGGCGATCCACTCGGCCGGCCAGCCCGCGCACCGGGCCACCACCTCGGCCACGGGCATGGCCACCGGAGCCAGGGCGAGCGACGCGAAACCCAGGACCGTGGCGGGCGCGACCGCGAGCTCGGCGAACAGGTTGCAGGGGATCGCCACGAGGCTGACCCGCGCCGCGAACACGGCAACCACCGGGGCGCACAGCACCTGCGCCGCGGCAGCCGCTGCGAGGGCCTCCGCCGGCCGCCCCGGCACGCCGCGCCGCCGCAGCGCCTCGCTCCAGCGCGGGGCGATGGTCAGCAGGGCGGTCGTGGCCAGCACCGACAGCAGGAAGCCATAGGTGCGGGCCAGCCACGGGTCGTACAGCACGAGCAGCAGCACCGCCCCGGCGAGGGCCGGAACCAGTGATCTGCGGCGGCCCGTTCCGACGGCGAGCAGGGTGATCAGGCCGCAGGCCGCTGCCCTGAGCACACTCGGGTCGGGTCTGCACACCACCACGAAGGCGATCGTGAGCGCACCGCCGAGCAGCGCCGTCGTCCGGAGCGAGATGCCCAACCTGGGTGCCAGCCCGCCACGTTCCGCCCGCAGGGCCGTGCCGGGAGGACCGATGAGCAGGAACAGGACGAGAGTGAGGTTGCTGCCCGAAACGGCCAGCAAATGGGTGAGATCCGTCGCCTGGAAGGCGTCATGCAGCTCCGGCCCGATACGGGAGGTGTCGCCGACGACCAGTCCGGGGAGCAGCGCACGGGCGTCCGGTTCGAGTCCGTCGGTCGCCCGGCGCAGCCCGGCACGCAGCTTCCCGGCCGTCCGCTGCAGCTCCGTCGGCGGACCGGTGACACGGGGCGGCCCTGCGCCCGGCACCCTCAGAACGGCGGCGAACCTGCCTTCCCCTTCCAGCGGCGGCTCGGACCTGGCGGACAGACCCAGCCGCGTCGAGGGCAGCAGCCGTAACCACTCCCCGGCCGCCGCACCCGGCCTCGCGATCACCAGGACCGGTGCCCTGGTGGCGACGGCGGACCCGTCGGACCTGGTCACCCTGGTGACCTTCGCTTCCAGAGCGACCGCCGCTCCCGTCATGTGGTTGCCCCGGACACGCGGCCGGATCGTGCGCGGATCGCCCGTGACCGTCAGCTCCACGGTGAGGCGGCCGTACTGGCGCGCCGCATCCGGCACCGGCCCCCGGTACAGATCCGCTCCGCGCAGCCCGCCCGCCGCCGCACCCGCGGCGGCGCAGAGGAGCACCGCGGCGGCTGCGACGCGGTTCCCCGAGCCGGGCCGGGACCGCCGTCGTACGGCTCGCACCAGCACAGGCACGAGGAGCAGCGCGGCCGAGGCGAGGCACAGCACCACCATCGTGGCCGGCCAGGGCGGTCGTGCGGCCAGGGCGACGGCTGCCGCACCCCATGCCGCCAGTGCGGGGAGGACCAGGCGGAGGTCGAGCGGACCTTCCTGCCGGGGGTCGGACGTGCCGAGCCGGTGCCCGGCCCCGGTGTGAACGTCCGGGGGCGTCATGGCCGCACCAAGGTCTGAAGGTCCGCGAATCGGCGCTCGCCGATCCCCTTGACCTCGCGGAGCTCGTCCACGGAACGGAAACCGCCGTGCTCGGTGCGGTAGTCGACGATGTGCTGGGCGAGCACCGGTCCGACGCCCGGCAGGGTGTCGAGCTGCTCGGCCGTCGCGGAGTTCAGGCTGATCGGCCCCGCGGCCGGTCCGGTCGCGGCACCGCCCGCCTGTCCCGGAGCAGGCGTACCCATCCCCGGAGGGACACCCACGATCACCTGTTCGCCGTCCATGAGCACCCTGGCCCGGTTGAGCCCGGTGATGTCCGTACCGGCCTTGACGCCGCCCGCCGCACGCAGGGCGTCCTCGACCCGTGAACCGGCGGGCAGCCGGAGCACTCCCGGCCGCCGTACCCTGCCACTCACATCGACGACGATCCGCGCGCCGGTCCCGGCCGTGGGCGGCCTCGCCGGGGGCAGCGGTCCGGGCGTGGGCTCCGGCTCCGGCCCGACCGGCGCGGCCGGAGCCGGACGGCCCTCCCGGACCAGCTCCGGGGCCCGCACCGGCTCCGGCCGACCGGCCCAGAAGTGCTGCACGGCAAACCCGACGCCGAACACCAGCACGACCGCCAGCGCCGCCAGGGTCCTCGGCTCCAAGCCGCATCTCAGCTGGACCCACAGGGGCAGCCGCTCCCGCAGCGCGAGCCGTCCACGCTCGCGCACGGATAGCTCGGGCGTGGACCGCCCCGGATCGTCCCGCTCGGGCTCAGACGGCCGGGGCAGCGACCGGGGCCCTGCCGTCGTCTCTCCCGGTGTTCCAGGCGCGCGCGGCGCCACCTGTGCTTCCGGTCCCGCCTGCGCTCGCGGCGCCTCCCGTGCTCCCGGCGCTCCCGGCGCTCCCGGTGTCTCTCGACCCTGCGGGCCCGCCGACGCCGGCCCGTCGGCTGTGGCGCCAATGCCCGGCGCATGGAACAGCGCGTCCGCACGCCGCCGCAGAACCGATCCCGATGCCGACTGCGACGACCGGGACAGAGACTGGGACGGTGCCGGCGACGGCGACGGCCTCGCGTCCGGCGAGGGGATCGACGAGGTGGCTGCCGGGCTCTGTCGTGTCGACCGCAACAGCCGCCTTCTGTCACGGACACGGCCGTCCGAGGCCGGGGCGCGGCCCGGCCCACTCGTCGCGGAGCGTGATCGGTACGTCATGCCACACGACGTTAGGCAGGTCCGCCCATGCCCGCCGAGCAGCATCAAATCCTGTGGACGGCCGCCTCGTTGTGGACAACTCCGTCACCCGCAGGAGCGGCTCACCGCGGTGAGACCACGGCCCCGAGGAGCCCGGGCCCCGTGTGGGCGCCGATCACCGCGCCGACCTCACTGACGTGCAGTTCCGCGAGGTGGGGCAGCCGCTCGCGGAGCCGCTCCGCGAGGGCGGACGCCCGCTCGGGCGCGGCGAGATGGTGCACAGCGATGTCGACCCGACCCGCGCCCGCGCGTTCGGTGACGATCTCCTCGAGCCGGGCGATCGCCTTCGACGCCGTGCGGACCTTCTCCAGCAGTTCGATCCGGCCTCCGTCGAGCTGAAGCAGTGGCTTCACCGCGAGCGCCGAGCCGAACAGGGCCTGCGCCGTGCCGATGCGCCCGCCGCGGCGCAGATAGTCGAGGGTGTCCACGTAGAAGTAGGCGGACGTGCGCGCGGCCCGCTTCTCGGCGGCCGCCACCGCCTCGTCCAGCGTGCCGCCTCCATCCACCGCCTCCGCCGCGGCGAGCGCGCAGAACCCGAGGGCCATCGCGACCATGCCAGTGTCCACGACCCGCACCGGAACGGGGGCCTCGCGCGCCGCCAGCACCGCCGCGTCGTAGGTCCCGGAGAACTCGGAGGACAGATGCAGGGAAACGATCTCTGCCGCACCGGCCTCCGCCGTCGCCCGGTAGGTCGCGGCGAACGTCTCGGGGCTTGGCCGGGACGTGGTCACGGGACGTCGTTTCTGCAGCGCGAGCGCGAGTGAGCGGGCCGAGATCTCGGTGCCCTCCTCGAGGGCCTGGTCGCCGAGCACGACGGTCAGCGGTACCGCCGTGATGCCATGCCGCTCCATCGCCTGTGGCGGCAAGTAGGCCGTGGAATCGGTGACGATCGCGACATGGCGGGACATGAGCGGGAGGTTACCCGCAGGGGGCGCCGCACGGCAGCCCGACCCCGCGCTCCCGGTCGGGTTCCGCTCTGCGGCCCCCTCCGCCGGCGGCGGGTCGTCAACCGCCTCCGAACCCTGCTCTGCGCCCCCGCACATACCCGCAGCCCGGCACCGACACGCATTCCGTTTCTGCTCCGCGCCAACCAGGATGCCGACTTCTTCGCAGCTCGCGGGCAACGCTACCTGGCGCACGGGCGGCCAACGCCGCCCCGTCCCGCCGTCGCGCGGGCTCGTCAGTTCGTCGTCTCCGGGCGCGCCGACTTCTGCCACGAGTATGTCGACGGCCGGCGCGGATCGCGCGCGGTGATCGCCTGCGGCCCCGGTGCGTCGGCCTCGGGCCCCGCCGCCGGTGCCTGCGACGACGCCGTCTCCGATGCCGGTGCCGCACCAGGAGCCGGCTCGGGCGCCGGGTACGCCGCCGCGGGCTCCGAGGCGGACACCGGTGCGGAAACCGGTCCCGAGGCCGCTTCGGCCGCCCAGTCCGGCTCCGTCCTGGACCAGTCCCGCAGCGCCCCCGCCTCCACGTCGATCTGTGCGCTCAGCGCCTCCAGGTCGTCCTCCGCGAACGCCCGCGCGCGGTCCCGGGCCGCCCACCGCAGCGACTCCGCGGAGTGCGTGACCCGCTCCACCCGCTCGCGCAACTCCGGAAGCCGCTCCACGATCCGGCTCCGGTCGGGCTCCCGCTCCAGCCGCCTCAGCTCGTCGTCCAGGTCACGCCCGTGCACGCTCAGCCGCTCGAAGAGGCCCACCGACTCCTTCAGCGACATGTCCTCGGCCACGCCCGCGGCCAGCGCGTCCTGCGTGGCCTTCATCGACGTCCGCAGCCGCAGCCGCAGCTGGGCCAGCTCGCCGTTCACACCGGCCTGCCCGAGGCTCTTCGCCCGCAGTGTCGTGTCCTCGACCGTGCGACGGGCCTGGGTGATCGTCCGGTCGACACCGCGCTTGGCCGCACCGATCACCTTGACGCTCACGTACACCCCGAGCGCCACGAACGCGACGAAGAGCAGCGCCAGGATGAGGATTACGGCTTCCATGGGGCGCCCTCCGGACTCGCGGGCCTGGTGCCCGTGCAGTGTGTTCCTCCACCGTAAACGCAAAGGGCAGGCCGAGGGTTCCAGCGGAACCCTCAACCTGCCCGTAGGGGGTGACCCCGATGCGCCGCTATGCGGGGACGATGTTCACCAGCTTCGGCGCACGCACGATCACCTTCCGGATCCCCGCGCCGCCCAGCGCCGCGGTGACCGACGCGTCACCCAGTGCCAGCGCCTCCAGCTCCGCGTCCGTGATCGACGGGGAGACCTCCAGGCGCGCCTTGACCTTGCCCTTGATCTGCACGACGCAGGTCACGGTCTCGTCCACGACGTACGCCGGGTCGGCGACCGGGAAGCCCTGGTGCACCACGGAGTCCGTGTGCCCCAGCCGGCGCCACAGCTCCTCGGCGATGTGCGGCGCCAGCGGCGCGACCAGCAGGACCAGCCGCTCCGCGACCGATCGCGCGACGGGGCCGCCCGTCTTCGTCAGGTGGTTGTTCAGCTCGGTGATCTTGGCGATGGCGGTGTTGAAGCGCATCGCCTCCATGTCCTGGCCCACGCCGTCGATGGCCTTGTGCAGCGCGCGCAGCGTCGCCTCGTCCGGCTCGTCGTCCACGACGGTGACCTCGCCGGTCGACTCGTCGACGACGTTCCGCCACAGGCGCTGCAGCAGCCGGTACTGGCCGACGACCGCGCGGGTGTCCCACGGCCGGGAGACGTCCAGGGGGCCCATCGCCATCTCGTACAGGCGCAGGGTGTCGGCACCGTACTCCACGGCGATCTCGTCGGGAGTGACGGCGTTCTTCAGGGACTTGCCCATCTTGCCCAGCTCGCGCTTGACCGGCTCGCCGTCGAGGAAGGACGCGCCGTCCCGCTCCTCGACCTCGGCGGCCGGCACCGGGAAGCCACGGCTGTCCCGGTAGACGTACGCCTGGATCATGCCCTGGTTGTACAGCTTGTGGAACGGCTCTGCGGACGAGACGTGCCCCAGGTCGAACAGCACCTTGGACCAGAAGCGGGCGTACAGCAGGTGCAGCACGGCGTGCTCGGCGCCGCCCACGTACAGGTCGACGCCGCCGTGCGGCTGCCCCTCGCGCGGGCCCATCCAGTACTGCTCGATCTCGGGGTCGACCAGCTTCTGCTCGTTGTGCGGGTCCAGGTAGCGCAGCTCGTACCAGCACGAACCGGCCCAGTTCGGCATCGTGTTGGTCTCGCGGCGGTACCTCTTCGGGCCGTCGCCCAGGTCCAGCTCGACGTTGACCCACTCCTCGTCGCGGGACAGCGGGGTCTCGGGCTGGGTGTCGGCGTCGTCCGGGTCGAACGTGCGCGGCGAGTAGTCGTCGACCTCCGGCAGTTCCAGCGGCAGCATCGACTCGGGCAGCGCGTGGGCGACACCGTCCTCGTCGTACACGATCGGGAAGGGCTCGCCCCAGTAGCGCTGCCGGCTGAACAGCCAGTCCCGCAGGCGGAAGTTGATGGTTCCCTCGCCGATACCGCGCCCGGTCAGCCACTCGGTGATCTTCGCCTTGGCCTCGGCGACACCCAGACCGTCCAGCGAGATCTCGTCGTTCGACGAGTTGATCGCCGGTCCCGTGCCGGTGTACGCCTCGCCCTCCCAGCCGTCCGGCGGCTGCACGGTACGGATGATGGGCAGGCCGAAGGCCTCGGCGAACTCCCAGTCGCGCTCGTCCTGGCCGGGGACGGCCATGATGGCGCCGGTGCCGTAGCCCATCAGGACGTAGTCGGCGACGAAGACCGGGATCCGGGCGCCGGTGACGGGGTTCAGGGCGTACGTACCGGTGAAGACGCCCGTCTTGTCCTTGTGCTCGGTCTGCCGCTCGACGTCGCTCTTGGTCTGCGCCTGCTTGCGGTACGCGGCGACGGCCTCGGCCGGGGTGGCGGCGCCGCCCGTCCATGCCTCCCGTACGTCCTGCGGGATGTCCTGCGGCCATTCGGCGGGCAGGATCGAGTCGATCAGGCCGTGCTCGGGCGCCAGGACCATGTAGGTGGCGCCGAACAGCGTGTCGGGGCGGGTGGTGAAGACCGTCATCGGCTCGCCCTCGTGGCCCTCGACCGAGAAGTCGACGCGCGCGCCCTCGCTGCGGCCGATCCAGTTGCGCTGCTGCAGCTTGATCGCCTCGGGCCAGTCCAGCGCGTCCAGGTCGTCCAGCAGCCGGTCGGCGTATGCGGTGATGCGCATGTTCCACTGGCGCAGATTGGCCTTGAAGACGGGGAAGTTGCCGCGCTCCGAGCGGCCGTCGGCGGTGACTTCCTCGTTCGCCAGAACGGTGCCCAGCCCGGGGCACCAGTTGACGGGGGCGTCGGAGGCGTACGCCAGGCGGTATTCACCCAGCACTGCGGCCCGCTCGACGGCGCTCAGCTCGTTCCAGGGGCGCCCGGACGGCGTCGCGCGCTCCCCGCTCTCGAACTGCGCCACCAGGTCGGCGATCGGACGGGCCTTCTTCGCCTCGTCGTCGTACCAGGAGTTGAAGATCTGCAGGAAGATCCACTGGGTCCACTTGTAGTAGTCCGGGTCGATCGTGGCGAACGACCGGCGCTTGTCGTGGCCCAGGCCCAGCCGGCGCAGCTGGACCTTCATGTTCTCGATGTTGGCCTCGGTGGAGATCCGCGGGTGCGTGCCGGTCTGGACGGCGTACTGCTCGGCGGGCAGGCCGAAGGCGTCGAAGCCCAGGGTGTGCAGGACGTTGTGGCCGGTCATCCGCTGGTGCCGGGCGTAGACATCGGTCGCGATGTAGCCCAGCGGGTGTCCGACGTGCAGGCCCGCACCCGAGGGGTACGGGAACATGTCCATGATGAACTTCTTGGGACGGGCCGCGGCGGCCGGGTCACCCGCCAGGTCACCGCTCGGGTTGGGCGCCTCGTACGTACCGTCGGCGTCCCAGAAGTCCTGCCAGCGTGCCTCGATCTCGGCAGCCATGGCCGCCGTGTAGCGGTGCGGTGCGGCCACCTCGGCAGAGGGGGCCCCACCCGAGCCGAAGGCGGCGGGGGAGGAATTCGTCTCGCTCATGATCCCTAAAGCTCCATCGATCGTCTCTGCCGGCGTTTCCCGGAACGGGCTGTGCCCACAAACAAAAGGACCCCTCGCACAGGAGGGGACGCCGCGCCGATTCCGACCGGACGATTCACCGGTCGGGACTGATCAGCGCGGCCCGCTAAGCAGAAGGCGTACGGCACGCATGGCGCCAGGGTACCGCAGGGCCGGTACGGGCTGCATCGAGCGTCCGGGCGCTCCAGGCGCTCCAGGCGCTCCAGGCGGTCGGTCCGGTCGGCGCGGTCGGCGCGGTCGGGAGCGAACGCGATTCGGCCACAACATGAACGTGATCCGATGCCACCCGAACACGATCGGGACCGTTCCGCCCTCCGGGTTACTCGGCGTATCGCCCCTATCCGGGGCAACCCCAAAGTCAGTTGCCGGTCAGGCTGACCACTAAACGAGCATTCCTCGTACTGCTTGGTATGGCTCGACCTAGCATGCGAACCACGGGACCGCTTTCCCGCACCACTCGGAGTCGCCCCCATGAAGCCTCATCGCAAGATCCGTTCGTCGCCCGGACCGAACCCAGGCCTGAGCCGGCAGGTGCAGGGCGGGCTGAGTGCCGCCGCTCTTGTGCTCCTCCCCCTGCTCGCCATCGGCGGCAGTGACGCGTTCCGCGCCGCGCTGGACTTCACCACCGGAGTCCTCTCCCTGGTATCACTCACGGCCTCGGTCGCCTGGGGGCTGATAGCCACCGACCGGCTGCTGCTCTCCACCCGCCATCGGCTGCTCGCCCAAGGCATCCACCGGGCAACGGCGGTCGCCTCGCTCGGATTTCTCCTGCTGCACGCCACGGTCAAGGTCTCGCTCGGACACGTCGAACTGCTCGGCGCGCTGATCCCGTTCGGCCTCGGTGTCACCGGCACGTCCGGCCTCATCGGCTTCGGCTCCCTGGCCGGACTGCTGATGGTCGTCGCCGGCTCGACGGGCGCTGCGCGCAGCGCGCTCGCCGGCAACATCCGGACCGCCGCCCGCTGGCGGGCCCTGCACATGCTGGCGTACCCGGCATGGTGCTCGGCGCTGGTGCACGGCCTCTACACGGGTCGCCCCGCGGCCACCTGGGTGGTCGTCATGTACTCCCTTGCGCTGACCGGTGTCGCCGGTGCCGTCGCCCTGCGGCTGCTGCCGCCCCAGACACAGCGGCGCATCGCCGAGCGGCTCATCGCCCTGCTCGGGTCCGGCGGCCGCGTCGCGGGCGAGGCCCCCGAGCGGGCCCAGCGCGACCTGTCGGTCACCCCTCTGCCCGGCACCTCGGCCGACGCCTCGCAGTTCCAGTACGAGCGCGAGTTCCCGCGGCAGCGTCCGGCCGGCGCCGACGAGACGCTGGGCCGGTCGATCGGCCGGCCCCTGGGGCCGCCGCTCGGGGCCCCCATGGGGCAGCCACTGGCCCCGCCCCGCGGGGAGCCCCTGCGCATCCCCGCTCCCGCCCCACCGCTCTACGAAGCGGCGCCGCCCCCGTCCGCCGAGCCGGCCACGGCCGCGGGGTCCTTCCCCGGAGCCGGCGCGGTGACCGGCCGGCCGCTGTCCGGTGAAGGCCCCGGAACCGGGATCTCCGCCGCCTACCGCGCCGTCTCACTGGGCGGTGACGCCACTGCCCGTGCGACAGGGGCGACGGCCCGTACGCCAGGGGCGGCACCCGCGTCCTCGGGCGAGATCCCCCTCGCCGAGCGCATCCCCATGACCGAGGAGCTCCCCGTGGTGGACGAATCCGGTCCCCGCCCCGAGTTCTGGCCGACCCCTTCCCCGCCGCCCCCCGGACAGGCGTTCCCCCCGCCGGCCGCGTCCTCGCGATACGAGACGGGTGTCCCCTACGAGACCGGCCCCACGCCCCAGTACACCGACCCGTACGACCCGGGGCCGGCGTCCCCGTACGCCGGCGGCTACGACGGCCCGCCACCCACCTCCCCGCTCCCCCGCTCGCTCGACGACACCCAGCCGTCGCCCGGCCCGCTCTATCCACCCCAGGCCGGGGAGCCCTGGAACGCACCCGCAGGAGACCGACCGTGAACACCCCCCTCCCCGATGTCCCCGAAGTCCGCGTCGTCGGCCTCCCCCAGCTGACCCAGGGCTTCGATCTGGTCGAGCGCCTCGACCTCTCCATGCACCTGAAGGTGCACGGACCGCTCGAACCCATGACCGGAGAGCTGCTCGCCCAGCTCGCCGAGGGCATATCCCTGCGAGGCCGCGGCGGCGCCGGCTTCCCTTTCGGCCAGAAACTGCGGGCCGTGGCCAAGGCGTCGATCCGGCGCGGAGTGCGGCCTGTCGTCGTGATCAACGGCAGTGAGGGCGAGCCTGCCTGCCGCAAGGACACCGTTCTGCTCAACCGGGCGCCGCATCTCATCCTGGACGGCGCCCTGCTGGCGGCCGAGGCGCTGGGCGCCCGCACGCTGATCGTGGCGGTGACCCGTAACTCCACGGAGATCTCCATGCGAGCGGCGCTCGCCGAACGTGGGCTGTCGGACCGGCGTGGCCAGCAGTTGCGCGCACGGGTGCAGCGCAACCCCGAGCGCATGGTCTCCGGGGAGGCATCAGCGGTCATCCGGGCCATCGGCGGCGGCCCTGCGCTGCCCCCGGGTCGCCGCGAGCGCGCATCGGACTCGGGTGTCGCCGGGGCGCCGACCCTCCTGTCGAACGCGGAGACGTTCGCGCAGCTGGCCGTCGCCGCCCGTATCGGCGCGCGCCGGTACAGCCACACGGGGCTGGAGAACGAGCCGGGCACGGTGATGCTGACGGTATCCGGGGCGGTCGCGCGCCCCATGGTCATCGAGGTGCCGACCGGTGTCCCGATGCGGTACGTGCTCCAGCTGGCAGGCGCTCCGCCGGTCCCCCAGGGGGTGCTGACCGGCGGCTACCACGGCAACTGGATCGACGCCGCCGCCACACACGATGCCGTGATCTCGCGGGAGTCGCTGGCCAACGTGGGCGGCTCGCTGGGCGCGGGCGCGATCCTGCCGATCGGCCCTGACACCTGCCCCCTCGGGGAGGCGCAGCTCGTGGCCAACTGGCTCGCGGCCGAGACGGCCGGCCAGTGCGGTCCCTGCAAGCTGGGTCTGCCGGCGGCTGCGGGCGGACTTTCCGACGTGATCAACGGCGGCGGACCGGCCGCCCTGGAGGCGCTGCGCGAAGTGACCCAGGCGGTCAAGGGGCGGGGCGCGTGCAAGCATCCCGACGGTTCGGCGCGCTTCTTCGCCTCGACCCTGTCGGCATTCACGGACGACCTCGCCGCGCACGTCCTGCACGGCGGCTGCGGCCGCGAGACGGTCGGCGTGCTGCCGCTGCCCGTTCCCGGCTACCAGGAGGCCGAGGAGTCCATCCCGAGCGGTGAGAAGCTCGCCGTGGACTGGACTCTTTGCCAGGGCCACGGGATTTGCGCGGAGATCGTCCCCGAGCTGATCCGCATGGGCGCCGACGGGTATCCGTCGGTGGCGGAGGCCGCGGTGCCGATGCATGTGCGCGGGCGTGCGCAGCGGGCGGTTCGCCGCTGCCCAGCGCTCGCGCTCCGTATCGAGCAGGCACCCTCCACGCGCCCGGCGTTGCCGAGCAGCGACCGCAAGGCCCTTGGCAGCGGCCGGGGTTGACGGGAGACGCAGAAGAGGGCCATCCGGATCGGATGGCCCTCTTCCTGTGCTCTTACCGAGCTGCTGTGGAGCTAAGGAGAATTGAACTCCTGACCTCTTGCATGCCATGCAAGCGCTCTACCAACTGAGCTATAGCCCCTTGCTGTGTGCCGCCCCGTTCCCGGGTTTCCCCCGCGGCGACAGAGAGAACATTACACGGTCACCCCGGTGGTCCACCAAATCGTTTCCGGTCCGCACGACCCCACCCGGAGAGGTCCGGGTACGTCCCGCTTGGGGCAGGCGGTCAGCTCACGCCGTCGCGAACGAGTAGAACCGTTTCAGGGTGCAGTGCTCGTCGAGCAGCCGCCCGTAGATCGGCTCCCCCTCGAGCTCCCGGTACGTCTCGATGGGGTCGCCTTTTATGATCAGCGCCCGCGCGCACTCCTCGCACCAGTACTGGTACTCGGGGTTGACGGGGTCCATGTCGCGGACGATCGGCGTACCGCTGCCGCACCAGTCGCATTTCCGCCTGTGTGCACCCATCACTCAGCTCCAGCTGTGGCCGCAGGCCGTGCACACGTACGAGATACCTCCGTTGTCGCCGAGCACTTGGGCGACATGGGGCGAACCGCACGAGGGGCAGCTGAGGCGAGCTCTGGCCTCCGCAGCGGCGAGCAGGTCATCGTCCTCCTCGATGCTGCTACCGGGCATCGCCTCTCCCTCCCGTCCGGGCCGCCGTCCCCTCCGGCCGTCCCGATTCTGCCATGGCCCCGCAAGGGGGTCAGCGCTGTCTGCGGCACGAGACCGGCGGGAACGCAGAAATCCCGCCCCCCTGCGGGGACGGGATCCTGATGTCGAAGCTTGTGGAGCTAAGGAGAATTGAACTCCTGACCTCTTGCATGCCATGCAAGCGCTCTACCAACTGAGCTATAGCCCCTTGTGTTCTTCGCGCTGCGCGCTGCGAACAAGAAGAACCTTAGCCTGTGACCAGCCGGAAAGTGAAATCCGGCCGGTCCCTGGCTTGCCACGGGCCGCGATCGCCGAGCGGGCAACCTCCGAACGGCCTGCGAGCGACCTGCGAACAGCCCGCGAACGGCCTCGGGCGTCGTCGGCAGCCTCAGTCGTCGTCGCCGAGCACCGGCTCGGGCAGCGTGCCCGCGTTGTGCTCCAGCAGCCGCCAGCCGCGGGCGCCCTCGCCCAGCACGGACCAGCAGCAGTTGGACAGGCCGCCCAGGCTCTCCCAGTGGCGCGCCTCCAGGCCGAGCAGCCGGCCGATGGTGGTGCGGATCGTGCCGCCGTGGCTCACCACGACGAGCGTGCCGCCGGAGGGGAGCTTGTCGGCGTGGCCCAGCACGAAGGGGGCGGCGCGCTCGGCGACCTCGGTCTCCAACTCACCGCCGCCGCGGCGCACGGGCTCACCGCGCTTCCAGGCCGCGTACTGCTCGCCGTACTGCCCGATGATCTCGTCGTGGGTCAGCCCCTGCCACACGCCCGCGTAGGTCTCCCGCAGAGCGGCGTCGAAGGTGATGTCGTGTCGCGTGATCGACGCGAGCTGGTGGGCCGTGGCGACCGCCCGCTTCAGGTCGGACGCGATGATCGCGTCCGGCTTCAGCGAGGCCAGCAGCCGCGCGGCCCGGCGGGCCTGGTTGACGCCGGTCTCGGTCAGTTCGATGTCCGTCGAGCCCTGGAAGCGGCGCTCCAGATTCCATGCGGTCTGGCCGTGCCGCCACAGAACGATGCGGCGGCCCCTGCCGGGCCCCGTGTCCGTGCCGCTCAGCTCAGCTCACCGTCCGTCCCGCTGCCGTCGCCGACGAGCCGGGCGTGCTCCTCGGCCTTGCCGCGGGTCTTGACTGCGTCGTCGGGCAGCGGTAGCTCGGGGCAGTCCTTCCAGAGCCGCTCGAGGGCGTAGAAGACACGCTCCTCGCTGTGCTGGACGTGCACGACGATGTCGACGTAGTCGAGCAGGATCCAGCGCGCGTCGCGGTCGCCCTCGCGGCGCACCGGCTTGGCGCCGAGCTCCTTCAGGAGCTTCTCCTCGATCTCGTCGACGATCGACTTGACCTGGCGGTCACTGGGGGCGGAGGCGAGCAGAAAGGCATCCGTGATCGACAGCACGTCGCTGACGTCGTACGCGATGATGTCGTGCGCGAGCTTGTCCGCTGCCGCCTGGGCGGCGACGTTGATGAGCTCGAGAGAACGGTCCGTGGCGGTCACATGCAGGCTTTCGTCGGCGGTCAAGACCCCTCCAGGGTCTCACGGACCGCGGACAGCCCACGCAGTCATTGTCCCGGCGCCCCGCGCGGCGCCGGGACAGGTGCCCTGCTCGGCCTCATGATCAGCGGCCTTGCCCTGCTCCGCGATCAGCGCTCGGCCTCGTAGTCCCGGCCGAGGACGACCGTGACATCGGCGTTGGACGCCGCTTTGCCCTTCTCGACCGCGCTCTCCGGCAGGCCGAGGGTCTTGGCGACCTCCACGGCCTTCGCCTTCTGCGCCTCGTCACCGTAGGTGACCCGTGAGGACGACGCCGTGTCCGCCTTGCCCGCGTCGACGAACGCGTAGCCGCCGTTGACGAGGTCGATCCTGGCGGCTTCGGTGGCATCGCCGTCTCCGGAGGCGTTCCGCACGCCGACCCGAACCGCCGCGCCCTGCTCCGGGGCGCTGATCTTGCCGCCCAGGATGTCCTTGACGACGCTGTCGCTCGCCTCCTGACTGAGCGTGCCGTCCTGCTGGACGGGCAGCAGGGCGGTCTTGTAGTCGCCGCCCTTGGCGTACTCGGACAGCTTGGCGAGCGAGGCTCCCAGGTCCCTCTCGGGCAACGAGGGGTCGAGGATCTGCGCCAGGGTCTCGATGGTCACCGTCGCGCCCTTCGGGTCGCTCGAGACCTTGCGCATCACCCCGTACATCACCTGGCCGAAGCGCTGGAGCTGTTCGGCCTCGGCCTCGCCGGAGGCGCGGTAGGTGGCGTACCCGACGGCCATCCGGCCGTTGAGCGTCTGGTTCTCGCCCTTCTTCACCAGCGGCGGCTCACCCTTCTTGGCGGGCGGCACCTCGGCGTCGGTGTCGATGTCGATGCCGCCGACGAGTTCGACGAGGTTCTCCAGATAGGGGGTGTCGAGCCGCCAGGTGCCGGTGATCTTGGTGCCGAGCAGGGTGCCGATCGACTCACGGGTGCCGGTGGACCCGTCCTCGTCGACGGACTTGCCGAGGGTGGTGGCGGCGCCCTCGTCGTCGGCGACGGAGAGGGAGTTCGGCAGCAGGACCGTGGTGCCCTGTTTGGTGGTCTCGTTGTCGACGAGGAGGGCGGTGGAGGTGCCGCCCTGCTTGGTGTTGTGCAGATGGAGCACGATGACGTCGCGCTTCTGCGGTCCCGTTGCGGTGTTCTGGGCGGCGCCGGAGCCGGCGGCGCCGGGCAGTTTGTCCGTGTACCAGAGGTAGCCGACGCCGCCCGCCGCCACGAGGGCCAGGACGACGACGAGGGTGACGACCCGGTTGCGGCCGCGGCGCCTGGCCTCTTCTCGGCGCTCGGACCGGCTCTCGGTGAACTTGAGCCAGTCGATGACGTCCTCGGAGTCCTCGTCCGGCTCCTCGATGAACGAGAACTGTTCGGTCCGGTAGTCGCGGTCCTCACGGTCGCGGTACGCGCCGTCTCCACGGCCCGGACCCTCCGGTGCGGGGCGGCGCTGGCCGGGGACGGAGGCGGGGCCCTGCGGGGCCCGGGGGGCCGTCTGGGGCTGGGTCTGCTGCTGCGGGATGTTCCACTGCTGCGTGGTGTCGACGGCGGCCTGCTGGCCCGTGTCGTAGGTGTAGCCGTCGTAGCCGTAGCCCTGCTGCGTCTGATGGGCCTGGTTGGCCTGTGGGCCCTGGTTCGTTTGCCGGCCCTGGTGCGCAGGCGGGCCTTGGTTCGTTTGCTGCTGCTGCCCGTACGGGTCGTAGCCCTGCGGCTGCTGTGGCTGGGCATACGGGTCGTACCCGTAGCCCTGGTCCTGGTTCTGCTGCTGTTGCGACGGGTACGCTTCGTAACCCTGTGGCTGCTGAGAGTGGCGGGGCTGCTGGTAGACCGGCCGTCCGTATTCGTCGTAGCCGATGATCTGCGGCTGCTGCGGGTAATACGGGTCGTACGGGTTCTGCTGGTCGTTCACCGGTGCCCCTCTCCGTGGCTCAGTCGCCGCGGTACAACTGGCGCTTGTCGATGTAGCGCACCACACCGTCGGGCACCAGATACCAGACGGGGTCGCCCTGCGCGACCCTCGCCCGGCAGTCGGTGGACGAGATGGCCAGGGCCGGCACCTCCACCAGGGAGACACCCCCCTTGGGCAGTCCGTCGTCCGTCAGGTCGTGGCCGGGCCGGGTGACACCGATGAAGTGGGCGAGCGAGAAGAGCTCTTCGGCGTCCCGCCAGGTGAGGATCTGCGCGAGCGCATCGGCTCCGGTGATGAAGAAGAGATCCGAGTCGCTGTTGAGCTCCCGCAGGTCGCGCAGGGTGTCGATGGTGTACGTCGCCCCGCCGCGGTCGATGTCGATACGGCTGACCGAGAACTGCGGGTTGGACGCCGTGGCGATGACCGTCATCAAATAGCGGTCCTCGGCCGGAGAGACCGCCTTGTGGCCCTTCTGCCACGGCTGCCCGGTCGGAACGAACACCACCTCGTCGAGGTGGAACAGGGCGGCCACCTCACTGGCGGCCACCAGGTGTCCATGGTGGATCGGGTCGAATGTCCCGCCCATGACGCCGAGTCGGCGCTTGCCGCCCCTGGTAGGCAGTTCCTGCTGTCCCATGCCCATGCGTGCAGAGCCTACTGGTACGGCTGTGCGGTCGCGTATCAGCGGTCGCGGTTGAAGCGGGTGGTGATCCACAGCAGCAGGAGCAGCGCGCCGAGGGCGCCGAATCCGGTGAGGTAGGGGCTGAGGCTTTCGTGGTTGCCGCCGTGCTCGGCGCCTTCGGCGAGGGAGACAAGGTTGGCAGCAGTGCTGGCGAGACTCATCTTCAGCTGGACCTATCGATCGGGAGTCGGAGCGGAGACTTCGCGCACATCGTATGCGGGAGGGGCGGGCACGCTCACGTCGACTCAGTCGTTGTCACTTTCGCCCTCGCCGCCGGCGGTTCGACGGTGGCGCGGTGCACGCGTCGCCGGTGGCGTCCGCGTGGTTGTCCACAGGCTCCCGCGGCACCGCAACCCCAGCGCCTAGTCTGGGGTCTGTCAGGGGGACGGGTCAGTACTCGTAAGGAACAGGGGGCATCCGATGACCGACAGCAGTTCCGAGAATGTGCCGAGCAGGCAGCGCCGGCGCTTCCCGGAGATCTCTTCGCGGGCGTACGAGCATCCAGCGGACCGCTCCGCGCTCGTTGCCCTGCGCAAGCTCACCGGTTTCGACACCGTCTTCAAGGCGCTGAGCGGTCTGCTGCCCGAGCGCAGCCTGCGGCTGCTCTTCCTGTCGGACTCCGTCCGGGTGAGCGACGCCCAGTTCGCGCACCTCAACGCCATGCTGCGCGACGCCTGTTACATCCTGGACCTGGAGAAGGTCCCGCCGATGTATGTCACGCAGGACCCGAAGCCCAATGCGATGTGCATCGGGCTGGACGAGCCGATCATCGTCGTCACGACCGGGCTCGTGGAGCTGCTCGACGAGGAGGAGATGCGGGCGGTCGTCGGTCACGAGGTGGGACACGCCCTGTCCGGCCACTCGGTCTACCGCACCATCCTCCTCTTCCTCACGAGTCTGGCGCTCAAGGTCGCCTGGATCCCTCTCGGCAATGTCGCGATCATGGCGATCGTGACCGCACTGCGCGAGTGGTTCCGCAAGTCGGAGCTCTCGGCGGACCGGGCCGGGCTGCTGGTCGGCCAGGATCTCCAGGCGTCGATGCGTGGCCTGATGAAAATCGCCGGTGGCAACCATCTGCACGAGATGAACGTGGACGCGTTCCTCGAGCAGGCCGAGGAGTACGAGGCCGGCGGCGACCTGCGGGACTCCGTGCTGAAGATTCTCAACGTGCTGCCGCGCACGCATCCGTTCACCACGGTGCGCGCCGCCGAGCTGAAGAAGTGGGCCGAGAGCCGCGACTACCAGCGGATCATGGACGGCCACTACCCGCGCCGCACGGAGGACAAGGACACCTCGGTCACGGATTCCTTCCGCGATTCGGCATCCCACTACGCGGACTCGGTGCGGACCAGCAAGGATCCGCTGATGAAGCTGGTCGGGGACATAGCCGGAGGCGCCGGCGACCTCGGCGGCCGACTGCGCGACAAGTTCACGGGCACCGGCGGACCGGCCCGTGCGGACCGCAACGGCAGCAACGGCGGCAAGGACGCCGGAGGTCAGGCCGAGGGCTGAGCGCTGGGGGCGAGCGCGCCGCAGAGCCCGGCGGCGGCCCGGTCCGTCGCGTACGGGTCGGTCCCTGCCGGGCCCTCGCCGGTGGCCCGCTCGCCGGCGAGGAGCGGCTGCAGGGCCCCGGACGGGTCGGCAGAGCAGGCCATGGGTCCGGCCTGCACGTAGCTGAAGAGCAGCTCGGCGCGGTGGGTGCGCAGATCGTCGCGGTCGAAGCGGAAGTGCAGCTCGCGGCGGACGGTGAACAGCGAGGCGTCGTCCGCGCGCTGCTCGCCTGCGGAGGCAGCGCCATCCGCACCGGCTCCGGCCCCCGCTCCGGCCGGACGGAGCGCGTAGGCGAAGGTGTGGTCCGAGATCACTTCGAGGGCGTTGGGCCCGGCGTCATGAACGCGGAGCGCGCCCCGGACCCGCACCTCGGGGTCGGCGAGGGCGACCTTCGCCGGGTCGAAGCGCACCAACCAGCCGGTCGCCGCGTGCCGGCCGTCGTCCGCCGGGGCGGCGAGTGACTGGTCGAACTGCTGCAACTGGTCCGGGTCGAGCAGCACTCGTACCGGCCGTGCCGCAGCGCCGCTGAGCACATCGGGGTCGAGCGAGGACTCCACGAGGTAGTCCTTGGCGATGGTCAGCGCAGTCATGACCTGGTTTTCCGAGAAGTTCTTGGTGCGCAGGGCGGGCGGAAAGGCGATTCCGGCAGCTCCGGCACGGAACTGGGCGGCGGGGCTGTGTGCGTAGAGTCCGGCGGGCTCCCCGCCGGGCACGGGGCCCTCGGGGGCCAGAGGGACGACCGTGCTCCGCAGCGGTCCCGCGGGCTGGGAGGGCGGCGGCTGGTAGGGGTGGCGGACACCCAAGTAGATCGCGGTGCCGAAGGCGAGGGCGATCAGCAACACCAGCAGGAAGGCCTGCCTCGACCCGGTCCGCGCGCCCGAGCCCGGACGGCTGCGAACGGCCCTGGCGTGGTCGCCCATGCGCTCCTCGGCGGAGTACTCCTGGAGGCGGGCAGCACGGACGAACGATTCGTCGAAGACGACGGACCGGTACTCGTCCTCACCTCCGCCGGGGAGCCCCTCGGGCGGTTCCGGCGGTTCTCCGCGGCCTGCCATGACTTCTCCCGATCCCAACTCACCGATCGTGGTCAGTGCGCCACGCTCCGCCTCGCGCCGCAAGGCGCCGGGCAGGACATGTCCGTCAGGGGTTCACGCACGTGGACGAGTGAGAAGCCCCTTCTTGGGAGGGGTCACACCTTCAGAGTAGGTCGATCTCGATGAAGGTAAACGCCCCGGTGCGTGAGAACTTGTGTCGAGTTCTCACGCACCGGGGCGACTGCGTTTCAGGGGGTGCGGGGTACGGCGGGGACGGGAGGTGCGGAGTAGTCCGCGGAGGCCGAAGGGCTGGTCACGAGGTCCGGCGCGGCTGTTTTGGAGGGGACGTCGACACCGGTCGTGGCGGGCGGCGGGACGCGGTCCTGGCGGTTGGCCGACGCACCCCGGTAGACGGCCGTGAAGGCGAGGGCGACCATCCCGATACCCATCACCAGGGCGAGCACCCAGGCGACGGGACGGTGCCAGCGCGCGGCGCCGCGGTACGGACGCAGGGAACCGCCGTGAGGGTAGGGGTCCAGGTACCGCCCGGCACGGTCGTCGGGGTCGCATTCGTCGTACGCCCGGCCGTACGCGCCGGCCGGCCCGTAGTCGTCGTAGAGCTCATCGTCCGCGGGGCCCGCTCCGGCGCGGGCGCGGGCGGCCTCGGCCTCCGCGCGCGCCTGGGCGGCCGCCAGCAGCCGCTCGACGGCGCTCGGCTCATGGACCGCAGCGGCCCGTACGAAGTCCTCGTCGAACACCACGGAGGCGAATTCCTCGTCGGCGCCTCCGCGGTCGTCGTCGGGCTCCCAGCCGTCCGGGAACGGCCTGCCCCCCACGTCGTCCGGCACGCCTTTCAGAGTAGACCTGGGCGTGGGTTTTGGGCAGGGAGTGCGGGCAACTGCCCGCACTCCTTCGTCACCGAGTGTGACCGTCGCCGGTGACGATGTACTTCGTCGAGGTCAGCTCGGGGAGACCCATCGGGCCGCGGGCGTGCAGCTTCTGCGTGGAGATACCGATCTCGGCGCCGAAACCGAACTGGCCCCCGTCGGTGAAACGGGTGGACGCATTGACGGCGACCGTCGTGGAGTCGACCAGTTGGGTGAAGCGGCGGGCCGCGGCCTGGGAGGTGGTGACGATGGCCTCGGTGTGACCGGAGGACCAGAGACGGATGTGCTCGACGGCCTTGTCGAGGGAGTCGACGACCGCGGCGGCGATGTCGTAGGAAAGGTACTCGGTCTCCCAGTCCTCCACCGTGGCGGCCACGACGGTGGCCTTGGAGCCCGCGGCGTGGGCGAGGGTCCGGTCGTCGGCGTGGACGGTGACGCCGGCCTCCGCGAGGGCGTCCAGCGCGCGGGGCAAAAAAGCGGCGGCGATGTCCTGGTGGACGAGGAGGGTCTCGGCGGCGTTGCAGACGCTGGGTCGCTGGGCCTTGGAGTTGATCAGGATGTCGACGGCCATGTCGAGGTCGGCCTGGGCGTCGACGTAGACGTGGCAGTTGCCGGTTCCGGTCTCGATGACCGGGACGGTGGACTCCTCGACGACCGTGCGGATGAGGGAGGCGCCGCCGCGCGGGATGAGGACGTCGACGAGGCCGCGGGCGCGCATCAGCTCGCGTACGGAGTCCCGGCTCTCACCGGGGACGAGCTGTACGGCGTCGGCGGGCAGTCCGGCGCCACCGACGGCATCGCGCAGGACCCTCACCAGGGCGGAGTTGGAGGAGTAGGCGGAGGAGGAGCCCCGGAGCAGCACGGCGTTCCCGGACTTCAGGCACAGCGTGGCGGCGTCCACCGTGACGTTCGGCCGGGCCTCGTAGATGATGCCGACGACGCCGAGCGGGACGCGGACCTGGCGCAGGTCGATGCCGTTCGGGAGGGTCGAGCCGCGGACGACCTCGCCGACGGGGTCGGGCAGCGCGGCGACGTGACGGACGTCGGCGGCGATGGCGCGGATCCGCTCGGGCGTGAGGCTCAGCCGGTCGATGATCGCCTCGCTGGTGCCGGCCTCGCGGGCGCGGGCGATGTCCTCGGCGTTGGCCTCGACGATCTCGGCCGCCCGGACCTCCAGGGCGTCGGCCATCGCCAGCAGGGCGTCGTCCTTCACCGAGCGCGGCAGTGGCGCGATCTCGGCGGCGGCCGCGCGAGCCCGGTAGGCGGCCTGGGCGACCGGGGACATGGTGTCGTACGGCGAGAGCGAGGTCATGCCCGCAGGGTAATGCGCGGCCTGCGGACATCCCGCACGTATCCCGCACTACGAGACGCGAGCCGAGACAGGTGCCCGGACACGAGCCGAGACGCGAGCCGAGGCGTCACCCGGGTGGGGATGCGAGGGGAGCGGGCGAAGGAGCGGGGCGAGCGGGACACGGACGCGAATGGGCCCCGGCCTGGAGGAGACCGGGACCCGATCGTGGGAGTACCTCAGGAAAGCCGTGCTCCCCCGTCGGGGCGGCCTCGGCGAAAAGCCTCGGAGAGCCTCGGAACCGAAGAGCCTCAGAACCTGAGACCTCAGAAGGGGTGAACGCCGACGGGGGCCGCGGGCGGCGGCCCGTAGCCCTCCGCGATGCGCTGGTGATAGGTCTCGCGGTCGATGACCTCCAGGCCGACGATCTCCCACGGCGGCAGCTGTGCACTGGAGCGGTGCTCGCCCCACAGGCGCAGCGCGACGGCGGCGGCGTCGTGCAGGTCCCGGGCCTCTTCCCAGTAGCGGATCTCGGCGTGATCGTTGGCGTACCGGCTCGTCAGCAGGAACGGGTGGTCGTGCGCGAGCTGTTCGAGACCGCGCCTGACCTCCTTCAGCGGGGCCTCCGCACCCGAGACGCAGAGGGTGATGTGCCAGAGCTTGGACGCAGCGCGGTCCCTTCCGCGTCGGTCCGGGTTCAGGTCCGGCTTCTGCTCACGCGCACCGTCGGCACGGGCGTCCGTGCCGGCCGCGCCGACTGTGCCCTCGGCGCGCTCGTCGTCGAGGTCGGGCCCCGCCTCCACACTGGTGAGGGCCCGCTGCTCTCCCACGGCCCTGCGGGTGCGGGCCGTGCCCCCTGTCCCTCGGGGCGCCGCCCCTGGGCGCGCTCGTCTCACCGGCGGCCTCCTGTTGATGCGTTGTGGTGCTGAACCCCGCCCTGTCCCCGTGACCAAGTCCCCTGACAAAGTTGACCAGTCCCGGGCCGGTGGTGGGGCGGTTTTGGTAAAGGTCCCTGCCTGAAGGCGGGAGTTTCAGCCGTTTCAGGGGTAGGTCAGGGCTGCAGGACGACGAGGTCGTCCCTGTGTACGACCTCGCGCTCGTAGGCGGGGCCCAGCTCCTTGGCCAGCTCGCGGGTGGAACGGCCGAGGAGTTGCGGGATCTCCTTCGCGTCGAAGTTGACGAGCCCGCGGGCGACGGCGCGGCCTTCGGAGTCACGCAGCTCCACGGGGTCCCCCGCGCTGAACTCGCCCTCGACCCCGGCGATTCCGGCAGGCAGCAGCGACTTCCTGCCCTGCACGACAGCCCGCACGGCCCCGTCGTCGAGGGTCAGCGAGCCCTGCGGGGTCGAGGCGTGCGCGAGCCACAGCAGCCGGTCGGCCGAACGGCGGCCGGTGCGGCGGAAGTAGGTGCCGGTGTCGCGTCCGGCGAGGGCGTCGGCGGCCCGGCTGGCGGAGGTGAGGACGACGGGCACGCCGGCGGCCGCGGCGATCCGGGCCGCCTCGACCTTGGTGACCATGCCTCCGGTGCCGACGCCCGCCTTGCCCGCCGAGCCGATGTCCACGCCCGACAGGTCCTCGGGCCCTCGGACCTCCTGGATCCGGGAGGTGCCGGGCTTGCTCGGGTCACCGTCGTAGAGGCCGTCCACGTCGGAGAGGAGGACGAGCAGGTCGGCCCGTACGAGATGGGCGACGAGTGCGGCGAGCCGGTCGTTGTCGCCGAAGCGGATCTCGTCCGTGGCGACGGTGTCGTTCTCGTTGACGACCGGGACGGCCCCCATGGCGAGGAGCTGGTCGAGGGTGCGGTAGGCGTTGCGGTAGTGGGCGCGGCGGCTGGTGTCGTCGGTGGTGAGGAGCACCTGGCCGACGCGGACGCCGTAGCGGGCGAAGGAGGCGGTGTAGCGGGCGACGAGCAGGCCCTGGCCGACGCTGGCCGCGGCCTGCTGACGGGCCAGGTCCCTGGGGCGGCGCGCCAGGCCGAGCGGTGCGAGACCGGCGGCGATGGCGCCGCTGGAGACCAGCACTATCTCCTTCTCACCGCCACTGCGGACCTTGGCGAGTACGTCGACGAGGGCGTCCACACGGTCGGCGTCGAGGCCGCCGGCGGCTGTGGTGAGCGAGGACGAGCCGATCTTGACGACGATCCTGCGGGCTTCCGCCACGTACTGCCTTGCACCTGTCTGCCTTGCACCTGTCACAAAGGCGAATCTATGTCAGGCCGCGTCCTCGGTGCGCGCGCATTTCACCCGCTGGACAGCCGGGCCAGGGCCGCCGCCATCCGGCCGAGACCGCGCCTGGCGGCCACCCGCCGCAGGCGCCGGGCGCCGCCTCGCACCACGCGGCGCCCGAGGGGGTGGCGCGGCTGGATGCGCTGCTCGCCGATCCGCTCGGTCACCGTCACCTCGTACGCGGACAGGGCGATCCCGGCAGCCTGGTCACCGAAGTGCGGATACGCGAGATGGTGGCGGCCGCGGCGGCGCACCACCTCGGGCCGGCCGCCGTCGCGGACGAAGACCAGCACGTCCCGCAGCAGATCGGGCCGGCCGAGCGCGACGCAGGTGAGCCGCAGCCGCTCCTCGACCCGGAGCCGGCGCGCCACGCCCGGGGTCCAGTACGCGGCCATGAGCGGGGCGGCGAGCTCCGTCTTGTGCCGGAGGTACTTCTCCGGCTGGCGCAGCACGATCGGGCCGAACTGCGGCAGCAGGGTGACCGTGAAGGGCCTGACCATCAGCTGGTCGCGGCGTTTTCCGGGCGGTACATGGGTGGCGATCAGCTTCATCAGCGCGGCGGCCGAGTCGAAGCGGGGCTCGTAGCCGCCGGTCTTCGTCAGGTGTTTCCCGTCCTCCCGGCCGACCAGGTAGTAGCACGTGTAGTCGGCGACGACGGAGACCCCCGCGCCCCGCAGATACGCCTCCATCGTGAACAGCGCGTCCTCACCCGTGCGCAGGGACTCGTCGAACCTCATGCCGTGCCGTACGAGCAGTTCGCGCCGGAAGAGCTTCTGCGCGCTCAGCGTGAACTTGACGTTGGAGGTGTAGATGTCGGCCCGCTCGACGGTGCGCGCCCACATCGACTTGGCGGCGTTGCGGTTGACGCCGACGACCTTGCCGAGTACGACGTCCGTGCCTGCCCGGTCGCCCATCGCGACCAGCCGCTCCAGTGCCTCCTCGCCCAGGTAGTCGTCGGCATCGAGGAAGAAGACGTAACGGCCGCGGGCCAGGGCCAGACCGGTGTTGCGCGGACCGCTGGGGCCACCCGAGTTGGGCTGCCTGACCACCCGCACCGGCACTTTCGCCCGTGCCGTGAAATCCTCCAGGTACTCCCCCGTACCGTCCGTCGATCCGTCGTCGACGGCGACGATCTCGATCCGGGCGGGCCCCAGCGTCTGGGCCTCGACCGAGTCGAGGCATTTCACGAGGTACGGCATCGCCTCGTACGCGCCGATGATCACGCTGACATCGGGACGGTGCTCGGAAGGAACCTCGGGAAGGGCCTCGGGCTCGGAACGACTCTCGGACATCCGCACATCGTCCACAGCGCATGTGTCAGCGGTGTGACGGCACGCGCAACGGCCCGTAAGTCCGCTCCTGCCGGGGGACTTACGGGCCGTTCGGCCGACCGCGGGTGAGCCGTGGCGAGAGCCGATGCGGGTCAGCGGGCCACGGTGGCCGTCGCCTCCGCGCCGTTGCCCTCGTTGTCGCCGCCTTCCACGACGCCGGTGCCCCCGGCGCCGGCAACGTCGGCGGCCTCGGAGTCGGACTCCCGGTCGAGTTCACCGATCGCCTGCGACCCGATGCGCTGCTCCACACCGGCGTTGCGCGCCTCGGCCTTGGCCGCCAGGGCGCGTACCGCCGCGTCGAACTGCTCGATCGACGTGGGCTCGTCGGGCCCCAGCAGGTACTTCTTCAGCTCGCCGCGGGCGTCCGCGAGCGTGTCGGCGGCCGGGTCGGCCACCGCCGCGAGCAGCAGGTCCAGCTCCTTCGCGCCGTTGGAGAGAATCACCGCGGCCCGTACAGCCGTGTTCTGCCGCCTGAACTCCTCCACGCCGAGCTCCGCCGAGTCCGTCACGGCGTACGGCTTGCCGCTCGCGATGAAGTCCGAGACGACGCTGGAGATGTCGGAGACCATGCCGTCGGACTCGTTGAAGCAGTCGTACAACTTGGGCTCGGAGCCCGTGACCACCTTGTGCTCCCACCAGCCGAAGGAGCGCCAGTAGGCGTCGTTCCACTCGGCCCGCAGCTGCTTGATCTCGGCGAGGCGGTGGGGGTCGGCGAGCGAGACCCGCGACTCCTCCGCCTCGTCGCCGCCCGCACGTCCCGGCTTGGTCAGCTCGGCCAGCCGGGCCTCGACGCGGGCGAGCTCGGCGCGGGCGGCGGACTGGCCGGACTGCGCGGCGGCGGCGTGCTCGGCCCAGCGGGGGTCGGTCGCCCGCTCGGCGGCGGCCTTCTGCACCATGGCGGTGATCCGCTCGTGGACGGCCAGGGCCTTCTTGTTGCGGATGCCGGTGAAGGGGTGCGGCTTGTAGATGACCCGCACCGGCCGCTCGGCCTCGAGCAGCCGCCGGACGATGTTCTCGCCGGCGAGGAGCAGGGAGGTGTTGCCGGGGTCGTTGTCCCAGCCCTCCCAGGTGGGGGCGTACAGGATGGTCGGGATGGGGTGCTTGGGTGTCCCGGTCCAGGTCTCTATCGGGGCCAGCTGCGGGCGGCCCACCTCGACGATGTCGTCGTCGCGGACGCCGACGTCGGCGAGGGCGTACCGGTCGCGTCCGGCGCGGCCCGCGGTCCACACCTCGTCGTACACCTTGGAGTAGGGATTGACACTGGCGAGCTTGTCGCTGTCACCGTGGCCGATGAAGACGTGCTTCATCGTCGGGACGCGGAGCATGTGGATGTTCTTGCCGACGTTGGCCGGGTAGAGGGTGACGCGGACCGTGTCGAGCTTCATCGCCATCAGGTGCTGACCGCCGGGGACGCAGAGGATCGGCACGGAGGTCTCGTTGAGCTTCGCGACGAGCCCGCGCTCACGCATGATGATGACCGGCCGGCCCTCGACCTGCTCCATGGTCTCCAGCCACATGTTGACCTGGTACGCGGACTCCTCGGAGCCGGAGAAGTACAGCGCGATGGTGGGCTGGTACTCGCTGAGCCACTTCTGCACGGCCTTGAGCACCGCGGGCGCCGCCGGCACGCGGCGCTTGCGGCGCAGGTACGGCACGAGGGCGGCGGTGTACAGCAGGCCGAGGCCGATGGTGACGGCCGTGCCGACGTATCCGACGAGGTACTGCCCGGTGGCAGCCGCGATGATCACTCCGGCCGTCGCCGGGATGTCGAGGTGCAGCATCTTCTCGGTGGAACGGCGCAGCAGGGCCCGCGGCGGGGCGTCCGGGATGCGTACGGCGTGGAGGTCGACGTTGCGGGTGACGACCGGCATCGTCCGGCGCAGCCTGATCAGGGTGGTCAGCGCGCCGTGCGGCGCCTGGAGACCGTAGAAGAGCAGGAAGCAGGCGACCGCCGCGTAGAAGAGCGGCTGCTCCGCGAGACCCTCGCGGGCGAGCAGCAGGATCAGCAGCAGCTGGCGGAGCAGGAAGCGGATCGGCAGACCGGCCCGGACCTTGTTGAGCCGGTTGACCAGGTAGCTGCCGCGCTGATGCAGGAACCAGTCGGCGGCATAGGTCACGGCGGCGGCCGCCGCGAACATCCAGATGTCCGGAATCAGCGCGGCGATCATCACGCACGGGTAGCCCAGTCCCATCAGGACTGCCGCGGCCAGCTCTGACCGGCTGCCCACACGTGCAAGGCGAATGGCGGTCGAAATCACGTAGAACCTGCTCCAAAGGTGCCGGTTGTTTCACGTTATGCGGGAAATGTGAAGGGGGAGCTTCACGAACTCGGGCCTCTGTATTCGCCGACGCGACAACAGAGGCCCGAATTAGTCCATTAACGGAGAATTATTACACATCCTCCTGGCGGTCAAGAACGGACGCCAGCGCCTGCTCGAATCCGGAGGCCTCGCTCGCCCCCCGGGTCGGGTCCTGCTGGCGTACGTCGATGACGTGGCCGGTGAGCTCGGAGAGCAGCACGTCCAGCGAGGTACGGGCCACGGCCTCGGAGGAGAGCAGCGAACCGGCGGGTTCCTGACCGAACGCCTTGGTGCGCATGGGCGTCGCGGTGCGCTCCGGGTTGACGCAATTCACCCGGATTCCGTCGGTTGCCCATTCGTCGGCGAGGGCCTGGGTGAGATTCACCATGGCCGCCTTGGTGGACGAGTAAAGGCTGTATTCGGCGCGGCCGCGAGTATAGCTGGAAGAAGTGTAGAGAAGCAGCTGCCCCTTGGACTCGGCCAGATACTTGTACGAGGCACGCGCAATCTGGACGGGTGCCAGGTAATTGACGTTCAGCGCTTCCTGAATGGTCGCGTTGTCGGTCTCGGCGAGCTTGCCGATGCGCAGCACACCCGCGGTGTTGATGACGTAGTCGATACGGCCGGACTCCGCGTACGCCTTGGAGAGGGCGTCGTCCACGTGCTCCGGGTTCTCCACATGGGTGCCGGTCGTGGAGCGCCCCAGGGCGTAGACCTTCGCGCCGTACTGCTCGGCGAGGGCGGCGATGTCCGCTCCGATGCCGTACGAGCCGCCGAAGACGACCAGGGTCCTGCCGGCCAGCAGCTCCCGGTAGGCGGCCTCGTCGGCCTGGCGCGGGGCGGCGGTGGAGGCCAGCTGGAACAGCTTGTCGGCGATGAAGACGTCGACGGGCTGGGTGACCTTCATGTTGTACTCATCACCCGCGACGACGTGGATCGGCACGTCGGGCAGGTACTTGAGCACGACGCTGCAGTCGTCCGTGGCCTGGAAGTTCGGGTCGCCCGCGGCGATCTCGTACGCCTTGCGGATGGTGGAGAGTTTGAACGCCTGCGGGGTCTGGCCGCGGCGCAGCCGGGAGCGGTCCGGGATCTCCGTGATGAACTCGCCGTCCTCGCCGTGGGTGCGGGTCACGATGATCGTGTCCGCGGAGGGGATGGCGACGTCCACCGCCTGATAGCGGTCCAGGGCGTCCACACAGTCGGCGATCACTCGCTGTGACAGAAGCGGACGCACCGCGTCATGGAAGAGGACGTTGGCGTCCTCGCCCTCCGCGAGTTCCTCACCTATGGCCCGAATCGCGCGCTCGGTGGTCTCGTTGCGGGTCGCGCCGCCCTCGATCACCTTGGTGACCTTGGTGAGTCCCGCCTTGGCGACGATCTTCTCGACGTCGGCCACAAAACCCGGTGCCATCAGCACGATCACGTCATCGATGGCCTCGGCCTGCTCGAAGATCGTCAGGGTGTGCTCGATGACGGCCTTGCCGGCGATCTTCAGCAGTTGCTTCGGGATCGCGAGTCCCACGCGCTGGCCGGTACCACCGGCGAGCACGACTGCTGTGGTGCGGGGCTTGGCTTCGTGCGGCACGGACACAGACGACCTCTACCTTGCGATGACTGGGGGACGGTGTGATGGTCGCACTCTCCGTGACCGTCCCGCAAGGTGGACATAGGAGCCTCCACACCCTCTGGAAACCGTCTGTTCACCGGGTGGCCAGGGGTGTTGGCTAGCGTCCGCCGACCCTTCAAGGTGATTGACACCACAGATGTACAAGGCCGTCCCGGATGCGGAGTTACGCATCCGTCACTGGTCGGAAACGTCCACTACGAGGGCGTTCTGCTGGTCGTGTACGAGTTTCACCGCAACCAGGAGCTGGCGGCGGCCGCGAAGCCTGCGCAGGGCCCGGCGGAGCTGGACGAGCGGGCGCGGCCGCTGGACCAGCACCGGTGGATACGTGAAGACCGGGCTCTTCACGACCACGTCGTCGATGATCCTGCCGACGCGGACGGGCTCCGTGTCCGTGGCGTACCGCAGCCAGAGCTCCCAGCGCTCCTTCTCGGCGAGGCGTCGCTCGACCACGGCGGGGACGGACAGGGCGCAGCGGAAGCCGTGCGCACCGTCCCGGGCGCCCGGGAACTCCAGCTCGGCCGGGTCCGCGCCACGGCGGCGGAGCAGAAGGACGGGCCGTTCGGCGAGCGCGCCGCGCTGCTCCGAGCCGGGCTCCGGGCCGTAGAGGCGTCCGGCCACGGTGATGCTCCGGTCCGAGACGGTGATGTCCCCGGCCTCGGCGTGGACGGGCCGCACCCAGGAGCGCAGCGCGAGCAGGTTCGCGGGCGTACGGATATAGGGGACGAGGTGACGGATGCCGCTGCCGGGCGCGATGCACCGGGAGGCGTTCATCGAACCGCGCTGGTCGACCGCGCGGGTGAGGATGCCGGCGCGCAGTCCGGAGGAGGGCTGGTCGGCGTGGCAGATCCAGCCGCCGTCGGGAAACTCCTCGTCCGCGGGGACGGTTGCCGTTCCGTCGGCCCGGAACGGGAAGACGCGGTCCTCGGCTTTCCCGC
The DNA here is from genome assembly GCF_040296405.1 of Streptomyces sp. NPDC002133. Lineage (NCBI taxonomy): Bacteria > Bacillati > Actinomycetota > Actinomycetes > Kitasatosporales > Streptomycetaceae > Streptomyces > Streptomyces sp. NPDC002133. The sequence goes on from NZ_JBEOXF010000011.1 coordinate 51,445, forward strand.
CCGCATGTACGCAGACCAGGCGCAGCCCGGGGTGCGCGACCGCTGCCGCGTCGGGGGCGACGAGGGTGACGGTGAGGCTGCCGTCGGACTCGGCGACGCAGTCGGCGACAGGCGCGAAGAAGGCGGGCCCGGAGAAGGCGGGCGCGGGTGCGGAGGGCTGCGTGGTGCGGCTGGGCCCGGAGGACCGTGGTGTGGCGTCGCCCTCGGCGGGCTCAGCCATGTCGGAGGGCCTGACCGACTCAGCCGTCGTGTCGGGGGGTCTGTCCGACTCGGCCGTCGTCTCGGAGGGTCTGTCCGACTCGGCCGCCCCGGCTCTCTCCGCCCCGGCTCTCTCCGCCCTGGCGGCGGCGCCGCGGGCCGCGCCCAGTTCGGCGAAGAGCTCCTCGTACTGCTTGGCGACCGGGCCCGGGTCGAAGCGTCGCGCGTGCGCACGGGCCGCCGCCCCCAGGCGGCGGCGCAACTCCTCGTCGTCGATGAGCCGGAGCAGGGCAGCGGCGATCGCGTCGGCATCGCCCACGGGGACCAGCAGCCCGTCGACGCCGTCCGCGAGGATCTCCCGAGGACCGTAGTCGCAGTCGGTGCTGACGACGGGCAGCCCGCAGCGCATCGCCTCGACGAGCGTCATCCCGAACGACTCATGGCGAGAAGTGGACACGGCGATCGCGCCCTTGACCCATTCGGGCTCGATCGGTGAGCGCGGGCCCATCAGCCGGACGCTGTTGTAGAGCCCCAGTTCGTCGATGCGCCGGCGCAGCCGTTCCTTCTGGTTGCCCCAGCCGCAGATGCGCAGGGTCCATTCCGGCCGGGCGGCGACGACCTTCCCGAACGCCTCGATCAGCACGTCGTACTGCTTCTCCGCCGCGAGCCGCCCGGCCGCCACAATCGTGGTCCCGCTCAGGTCGGAGGGGGCGACCACGGGCTCGGGCACGCTGTTCGGAATTGCCAGCACCCGGGTGCCGGGCAGCGGCATGTGCTCCCGCCACACCGCCGCGTCGCCCTCCGAGACGGTCACGAACGCATCCATGGCGGCGAGGTGCTCGCGCATCTCGGCACGCAGCGCGGGCTTGTGATGGTTGTGCGTCATGTGCTCCTGGCCGATGAGCACGGCGCGGTCCGGCGCGAACTGGGCGGTGTACGCGACCAGTCCGGGCCGGGTACCGATGACGACGTCCGCGTCCGATGCGGCGTAGTGGTCCCGTACCCGCTCGTCGGTGAGCTTGCTGTACTCCTTGAAGCGCGCCTCGCGGGCCGGGAAGTGCTCGGCGGGCAGCAGCGCGAGCGGATGCTCCTTCTCGTTCGTGTCCGAGCCGGGGCGGGTGTCGACCAGAGGTAGGACGGCGATGCGGGGGTCGATCGCGAAGAGCGGCTCGTCGCGGTGCCGGAACACGGAGACGATCTCCACCTCGTGCCGGTCGGCGAGCTCTTCCGCGAGATTGAGCGTGGTGCGGATGGTGCCGCCGATGCCGTAGATGGTGTGGATGAGGAAGGAGACCTTCATCAACGCTCCGTTCAGTTGTGCTGGGGCCCTTTCCGCCCCACCCCCCGCGTACAAGACGGTGATAAGGGCCGACAGGTTGTGCCACCACACGGATCCGAACGGATCGGGCTTTCTCCCACGCCCCGGCCGGGCGTGGGGACTCCCCACCTCACACGCCGGACGGGCCCACAGGGAGCCCGTCCGGTGACGTACGCGGTCTAGAACGGGTCGAAGTCGTCGAACTCGCGCTGCGCATCGTCCCGTTGCGCCTCGCGCTCCTTGCGGCGCTGGGTCGCGGGGCGCGGGGCATCGAAGCGGTGGTCCTCGCCGCGGCGGCCGAGCATCTCCGCGCCGGCCATCAGTGTCGGCTCCCAGTCGAAGACGACCGCGTTGTCCTCGGGGCCGATGGCCACGCCGTCGCCGGCCCGGGCCCCCGCCTTCATCAGCTCTTCCTCGACACCGAGGCGGTTGAGCCGGTCCGCGAGGTAGCCGACCGCCTCGTCGATGTTGAAGTCCGTCTGGCGCACCCAGCGCTCCGGCTTCTCGCCGCGCACGCGGAAGAGGCCGTCCTCCTCCTGCGTGACCGTGAAGCCCGCGTCGTCGACCGCCTTCGGGCGGATGACGATCCGGGTGGCCTCCTCCTTCGGCTTGGCCGCGCGCGCCGCCGCCACGATCTCGGCCAGCGCGAAGGACAGCTCCTTCAGGCCAGTACGCGCGACCGCCGACACCTCGAGGACGCGGTAGCCGCGCTCCTCCAGGTCAGGGCGGATCATGTCCGCGAGGTCCTTGCCGTCCGGGATATCGATCTTGTTCAGGACGACGATGCGCGGACGGTCCTCCAGACCGCCGTACTGCTTCAGCTCTTCCTCGATGACGTCGAGGTCGGTCACCGGGTCCCGCTCCGACTCCAGCGTCGCAGTGTCCAGGACATGGACGAGCACCGAGCAGCGCTCGACGTGCCGCAGGAACTCCAGGCCGAGGCCCCGGCCCTGGCTGGCGCCCGGGATCAGGCCCGGGACGTCCGCGATCGTGTAGACGGTGGAGCCGGCGGTGACGACACCCAGGTTCGGGACGAGCGTCGTGAAGGGGTAGTCCGCGATCTTCGGCTTGGCGGCCGACAGCACGGAGATCAGCGACGACTTGCCCGCGCTCGGGTAGCCGACCAGCGCCACGTCCGCGACGGTCTTGAGCTCCAGCACGACGTCGCCCGCGCGCCCCGGCTCGCCGAGCAGCGCGAAGCCGGGCGCCTTGCGGCGGGACGAGGCCAGCGCCGCGTTGCCGAGGCCACCGCGGCCGCCGTCCGCGGCGACGTACGTGGTGCCGTGTCCGACCAGGTCGGCCAGCACATTGCCCTGCTTGTCGAGGACGACCGTGCCGTCCGGCACCGGCAGCACCAGGTCCTGGCCGTCCTTGCCCTGGCGGTTGCCGCCCTCGCCCGGCTTGCCGTTGGTGGCCTTGCGGTGCGGCGAGTGGTGGTAGTCGAGCAGCGTCGTGACGGACTGGTCGACCGTGAGGATGATGTCACCGCCACGGCCGCCGTTCCCGCCGTCGGGCCCGCCGAGGGGCTTGAACTTCTCACGGTGTACGGAGGCGCAGCCGTGGCCTCCGTTACCCGCGGCGATATGCAGCTCGACGCGGTCCACGAAGGTGGTCATGGTGGGGCCTCCAGTACGGAAATACGTGCGGAAATGTCTACTACGTAACACGCGAAAGGCGGACCCGCTTCCCGTACTTCCGTACGAGAAGTGAGGTCCGCCCTCGCGAAGACTCGTTCCTGCTGGGGGTCCGGGGGTCACTCCCCGGGAAAACGCAGCAAGGGGCCTGGATCAGGCGACCGGAACGATGTTCACGACCTTGCGGCCACGGTGGGTGCCGAACTCCACCGCACCGGCCTGCAGCGCGAACAGCGTGTCGTCGCCGCCGCGGCCGACGCCCGAGCCCGGGTGGAAGTGGGTGCCGCGCTGGCGGACCAGGATCTCACCGGCGTTGACGACCTGACCGCCGAAGCGCTTCACGCCGAGCCGCTGAGCATTGGAGTCGCGACCGTTCCGGGTGGACGATGCGCCCTTCTTGTGTGCCATCTCTCCTCAGTCCCTTACTTCGCAGCCGCGGGGATCGCCGTGACCTTGATCGCCGTGTACTGCTGGCGGTGGCCCTGACGACGACGGTAGCCGGTCTTGTTCTTGTAGCGCAGGATGTCGATCTTGGCGCCCTTGTGGTGGTCCACGATCTCGGCCTGGACCTTGATCCCGGCCAGGACCCAGGGGTCGCTGGTCACAGCGTCGCCGTCGACAACGAGCAGGGTCGAGAGCTCGACCGTGTCGCCAACCTTGGCAGTGGAAATCTTGTCAACCTCAACGATGTCGCCGACAGCAACCTTGTGCTGGCGACCACCGCTGCGCACGATGGCGTACACGCGGATCTCTCTCTCGCTCGGAACGGGAACCCCTGATGCCAGCCGTCCGCACGGGCCGGGGCCCGCGACTGTCCGCAGTGGATGGACGGCCTCTCCCGACCCGGGGTCGGGAGGGAGGTGCTCAGAAGCTGGCGTGTATGGAAACACGCCGACGGTCAAGGTTACGGGGCGGGCCTCGGGGGGTCAAACCGGCTCTCTACCAGTGGAACACCTGGTGGTCGAGTACCCGCACCTGTTGAATGAGCGCTCGTGTCCCTGCGTTCCCTCATCACCATGCCACGGCTGCTGCGCCACGGTTCCGCCATCGGGGCCGACCTGCCCCCTGACGAGGCCGTGCTCCTCGACGAGCCGCCCGCCCCGCTGCGTGCCGTCGTGACCGCGGCCACCGCCGGCGACCACGGGCCCGCCCGTGAGCTGCTCGCCGCGGCCCGGCTCGGCGCGGAGTGGGAGCGCCGCAGCTCCTGCGTGGGCGTGCTGGCCGAGTCCGCGCTGCACAACCCCGGCTGGTTGGACGCCTGGCTCGACGAGTCCCCCGAGGACCCGGACGCCATGCTGGTCAAGGCCGATCTGAGCATCCACCGGGCCTGGGCGGTACGCACCGGGGCACGCGCCCGGCATGTGTCGCGCGACCAGTTCCAGGCGTTCTTCGCGCTGCTCGAGGATGCCGTCCCGGTGATCGGCGCCGCCGCGGAGCTCAACCCCGACGACCCCGTGCCCTGGCGGATCGCCCTCACCCACGCCCGCGGCATCCAGGCGCCGCGCGAGGTCTTCGACGCGTACTGGGCGGAGGCCACCGCGCGCGCCCCGCACCACTACGGCTGCCACGCCACGGCGCTGCAGTATGTGTGCGACAAGTGGTACGGCTCGCACGAGGAGATGTTCGCGTTCGCGGAGCGGGCGGCCGCCGAGGCCCTTCCGGGTTCCCTGCTGCACGCCCTGCCGCTGGACGCCGCCATCGAGTACGAGGTGGTGGCCTCGGGCACCGAGGACGGGCCGATCGACCCGTCCCGCATCGACGGCGCGGTGGACCGCGCGCTGCAGCTGTCCTCGTTCTACGAACCGGGCGACCCGGAAGCGGCCGGGTTCCGCAACGACCTCGCGCTCATGCTGATCCTCGCCCAGCGCTTCGAGGAGGCCCTGGACGTCTTCCGGGCGATCGGGGTGCACGCGCGCTCGGGTCCCTGGGGGTACTTCGGCGACGCCCGCCACGAGTTCCTGGAGTTCCGTACGGGCGTACGGATGCAGATAGCGAGCCGCGTCCCGTTCTTCTCCGCACCGCCCGCCTCCGTGACGGGAACCGCCGCGGCCGCCCCGGCCGCCCCGGCCGCCCCGGCCGTCCCGCCCGTCCACCTCCTGGCCGTCGCCGCGGCACCGCCCGCGAAGGTCGCCGAGGCGGCCCTGCTCTGCGGGATCCCGCTGAGGATCGCCCCGGCCGGCGGCTCGGCCAGCTACGTGGCGCTCGCGCCCGACGAGTCCCCCGGCAGGCGGGCCACGCTGATCGGCGGGGACCGGCTCACCGCGGCCGCCGACACGTTCACCACCGGCGAGAAGTGGCCCGCCCTCGTGCTGCGCCGGATCGGCGACCGCGCCGGGTTCACCCTGCTCCACAAGGGCAAGGAGGTCGTCACGCACGAGTGGGACCCGGCCGCGCCCGTCGGCGACCACGCCACCGCGGCCGCGACGGCCACCGCACTCGCCCGGATCTTCGAGGTCGAGGACACGCGGCCCCTGACCGGGCTGCTGCGCTCCTCCGACTCCCCCGCCCGCCGCCAGGCGGATCTCGTCGCCGCCCTCGGCCTCCCGCCGCTCCCGGACGGCTTCGGCGACCACCCCGACGTGCTGGCGGACGTCGCCGGCACCCGGCTGCTCGAGCGCCGCGGGTTCCTCGCGGGCATGCGGGACACGATGGCCGACGACCCGGACCGGCTGCTGACCTCCGCGTCCGGCAACGGCCCGGCCCCGCGCCCGAAGCGCTGGTGGCTGCTGCGCACGCTGGCCTTCGTCGTCTTCGGCGCGGCCGCGGCGTGGGCCTGGTGGTCGCCCGGTATCGGCGCCCTGCGCGCCGTCCTGGTCTCCCTGGTGACGCTGTACTTCGGCGCTCAGCTCGCCGGGGCCCGCAAGGAGCGCCGGCGCCACCGGGGCCCGGTCCCGGGCGGCGTATGCTCGCCGGGCGAAGCCAGACACCGGAAGGCAGAGAAGTGAACTACAGGGTCCAGCCCACCGCCCAGGTCGACGAGACCGCCCAGATCGGCGCCGGCAGCAGTGTGTGGGAGCTCGCCCAGATCCGCGAGGGCGCCCGTCTCGGCGAGGGCTGCGTGGTGGGCCGCGGTGCCTACGTCGGTACGGGTGTGCAGATCGGCGACAACTGCAAGTTGCAGAACTACGCGCTGGTCTACGAACCGGCGGAGCTCGGTGACGGTGTCTTCATCGGTCCCGCCGTGGTCCTCACCAACGACCTCAACCCGCGCTCCGTGGACCCCGAGGGCAAGCAGAAGCGCGGCGGCGACTGGGAGGCCGTCGGCGTGAAGATCGCCGACGGTGCCTCGATCGGCGCGCGCTCGGTGTGTGTCGCCCCGGTCCGCATCGGCCGGTGGGCGATGGTCGCCGCGGGTGCCGTCGTGACGCGTGACGTACCCGACTTCGCCCTGGTCGTCGGCGTTCCGGCGCGGCAGATCGGCTGGGTCGGCCGCGCGGGCGTGCGCCTGACCGAGCGCGAGGGCGAGCCGGGGGTGTGGGAGTGCCCGCAGACCGGTGCGCTGTTCGACGAGAAGGACGGGGTCCTGTCCGAGCGCGTCGCCTAGGGGCAGCCTCCGGCGGATACGGCAACGGCCCCGCACCACCCACGGGTGGTGCGGGGCCGCATGCTCGGCCGAAGCGCTGTCAGTCCTCGTGGAGGAACAGCTTGTCGAACTCGACGCTCACGACCGACCAGTCCCACGTCGACAGCGACAGCTTCGCCGCACCGGCCGTGGCCTCGCGCCAGCGCTCCTCGGAGCCGGTCCACTCGAGGATCCGCTCGGCCGCCTCCGTGGGCGTCGTGACGATCCAGTCGGCCGGGTACAGCGTCCGGGCGCCGTTCTCCTTGCCCGCGAAGAAGGGCCAGTCGCGGACCACCGGGAGCGCCCCGCTGACCGCGCCCTCGACCAGGGCGCAGTGGAAGCTCTCCCGGACCGAGCTGCTGAGGATGACACCGATCCCGGTGAGCGCGCCCGGCACGTCCTCGGTGCGCCCGTACAGCTCGACCGCGCCCTCGGCCTCCAGCTCCTCGAGGTCCTCGCGCAGGAGGTCGTCGTAGCGGCGGGCGGCGGCGCTGGCCTTGGGGTCGAGGCCGTCGCCGACGATGACCATCCGGTAGCGGCTGTCGTGCCTGCGCAGCTCACGCAGGACGTCGAGCGCCCAGCGGGGGTCCTTGGCGACGGCGCTGACGCCCACGAGGCCGAGCGTGAACCGGGCGTCCGCCTCGGCCTTCGGGAGCTGGTAGCGCTCCAGGTCCATCGCGTTGGCGATGACGTGCAGCTCCGGACCGCCGGGCTCACCCAGGTCGGGGAGTATGTCGACGGCCAGGTCACGCAGGTGGTCACCGACGAACACCAGGTCGTCGATGCGGGAGCGGTCGACGAGGTGCGGCCAGAAGGTCCACGCCTCGTAGCTGTGCAGCCGTACGACGATCCGGGTCGTGCCCGGGTCGACCAGCGTGAACAGCGCCGCGGCGTTGGTGGCCCAGTCGACGAAGACGGTGTCGGCCCAGTCCAGGTGGGGCCGCAGCGCGTCCTCGACCTTGTTGCCGAAGCCGCGCTGGCCGCCGAGCAGGTACTCCATCATCCGCTGGCCGCCCTTGGCGAGCGGGCGCAGCTCGTCGTCCGCCTTGAGGTCGAGGAAGCGGATCTCGACGCCGGGGTGATCGGCGTACCGATCCATGATCGGCTTCAGGAAGTTCGCGTTGGAGTACGTGGTGACAAGCAGCCGCAGCGGACGGTCGGCGGGCAGCCCGGCCGCGGCGGGCAGCTCGCGGCCGCGCGGCGCCGATAGCGCGGCGAAGGCCTTGCTGGCGCGGAACGGCGCCATGTAGCCGTCGGTGTCGGAGCTGAGCGGCGACGACAGGTCGTCGAAGTGCAGGGCCCGGTGGAAGGCCAGCGTGAGCGCCGACGACAGGGCGTGCGCGGCCTGCTTGGCGTCGTGGTTCGCGAAGCGCTGGTCGGCCAGGGCGAGCAGGGCCTTGATGGCCTGGGCGCGGGCCTTCGGGTCGTCGTGGCCGCGGGCGATGTCCTTGCGGGCGGCCTCGGCGAGCAGCTCCGCCCTGAGCGCGCCGTCGGCGATCCGGGCGGCGGCGGAGTTCAGCACGATCGAGGCGCCGGCCTTGCGGCCGCCCTTGGACATGCTGTGGCTGACCCGGTGCGCCAGCTCGGCACGGGGGGTGTCGGGGACGCGGGGGGCGGACACGATGGCCCGCCAGGCCTTCGCGCCGACCGAGGTGCGCAGCACGCGCGGCGATGTCGCCTTCCGGTACACGCCGTTGGCGCCGCGGCGGGCCGTGCGCGTGACGGTGCGGGCCGCCACGACGGGCGAGGGAAGGCTGCGGTAGACGCCCCTCAGCGCGTAGTGCCCGGGGCGCTCGCGGCGGTCGGCGACCGCCTTGAGGGCCGGGACGATACCGAAGACCGCGTCGGCGCGGCGGTTGCGCTGGGACAGCCGCCAGACCGTGTAGACCGCGGGCTGGTCGAGCGCGACGAGCACGTCCGCCCTGCGGGCCCGGGAGCGCACCCAGCGGTCCCGCTGGACGAACTTCCAGGTGCGGCTGAGCGCGGAGCCCTTCTCGGTGCCCTTGAGGAACTTCTCGCCGTGCGCCGCGCCGGCCTCGGGCAGCGAGTGCAGGCCCGCGAGGTCGAGGCCGTCGGCGTCGATGTCCGCGATGTCGAACAGCCCGGCAAGCCGGACGGTGGCGCCGGCTTCGCGGAACTTGTCCAGGGATGCCTTCAGGACCGCGGGCTGTGGCACGGTGCCCGCGATCAGGAGAACGTCGATCATGCGGGGAGGCCCTCCACGTCATTGGTCCGCACGGAGGGGGACGCCTGTCCGGATGTCACCAGTTCCGTCAGCTTGCGGACTGCAGGGCCCATCTGGGCCGCTCGTGCGTACTGAGCGGCGTGCGCCTTCGCCGCGGCCCGCTCCTCGTCCGTCGCCTCGAACGCGATGCGCGCGGCGGTGGAGTAGAGGTCGGCGAGCTTCTCGGGGTCGAAGCCGCAGGCGCCGGTCCACAGGGGGTGCCCGGTCATCACGGTCGTGGCGTCGTGCTCGACCTTGTGCGCGGACATCACGGGCAGGCCGGTGGCCATGTACTCGTACACCTTGCCCGAGGTCATGTACTTGCCACCCATGATCATCAGGAGGAGTACGTCCCAGGAGGCGAAGATCTCCGGCACCTCGGCCTTGGGGGCGGGGCCGCCGAAGGAGACGGCGTCGCCGGCGGACTGCCGGATGAGCTCCATGTGGGCGTTGGCCTCGCGGTGCGCGCCGGAGCCGATCTGGCCGCGGATCTCCAGGCTGGAGCGGGCCACGAGCGGGTCCCGCTCGCGGGCGATGCGCCAGCCGTCGAGCACGGACCTGAGGATCCTGGGCGGCGAGGTCACCACGCCGAGGTGGCCGAAGACCAGGCCCTTCTCCGGATCCGGGGTGCGGGTCGCGGCGGGGACGCTGGCCTCGTCGTACCCGTTGCGCACGACGTGGATCTTGTCGGCGAGGTCGGGGTAGCGCTCCCGGTACCAGTCGGCGATCGGGTCGTTGACCAGCCAGTGCGACACGGCGTGAGTGAGGACCTTGCGCTCCCACTTGCCGGACACCGAGTCGTGGGTGAAGGCCTCGCCGCCGTCGATGACGTCGACGGACCAGCCGTCGCGGAAGTCGATGGCGTACGGCACGCGCGCGGTCTCCCACAGCTTCAGCGCGGCGGCCATGTTCACGTACGGCACGCAGGTGGCGAGCACCAGGTCGGCCTTCTTCTCCCGGTGCAGCCGCTGGACGGCCTTCTCCAGGTCGTGGCGCCAGCCGCCGTAGATCGGCTCCGGGAAGGCCCTCATGCCCGCCTGGCGGTAGTCCTGCACCCACTTGCCGGGGTTCAGCGCACGGGACTCGGGGAACTTCCGGAGGTCCGTCTCGAGGTCCTCGCGCACGAGCGGCAGCTCGACGACGCGGACGCGCGGGTCGACGCGCTCGGAGAGGGTGTGGTCGAGACCGAAGTCACGCTCCCAGGACTCCTGCTGGATGGTCACCACGGTGACGTCCCAGCCCTGGGCGATGAACTGGTTGGCCGTCTCGGTCATCCGGTAGGCGCAGCTTTTCGCGGCCGGCGGGAAGCCGATCGCAAGGTAGATCACATGCCTGCGTCCGCCGTCGCTCCGACGGACCTCTGTGCGCTGGGTAGCAGGGGTGGGAGACACCCCAGAACGCTAGCATGACGCAACCCTCAGCCCGGCTTTGGCCAGGGCCGCGGCGGCCCTGTCGGCTTCGCCCGGACACGGCTGTGGGCGCCCCCGGAGAGCCGGGGACGCCCACAGGTGTGAGGTGTTTCTCAGCCGCCGATGACGACGCGGCGGACGCCCTCCCAGCGGGCCGGGTCGGTGGTGCGGCGGCCGTCCACGAGGACGGTCACGTCCGGCAGGTCGGAGGCGGCCAGCTCGCGGTACTCGGCGTGATCGGCCTGGAGGATCGCGGCGGTGACCTTCTCGCCCTGGTGCGGGGTGAGCCCGTGCGCGGCCAGCTCCTCGGCCGTGTACATCGGGTCCGAGACGAACGCCACAGCGCCGCGCGCCTTCAGCGACTCGACGACCCCGTAGACGCCGGAGAAGGCGGTCTCCTTGACGCCACCGCGGTAGGCGGCGCCCAGCACCAGCACGTTCACGTCCTGCAGGTCGCCGTAGGCGGCGGCCAGCAGGTCGACGGCGTACTCCGGCATGGCGGCGTTGGCCTCGCGGGCCGAGCGCACGACGGTCGCCTCCGGGTCGTTCCACAGGTACATCCGCGGGTAGATCGGGATGCAGTGGCCGCCGACGGCGATGCCGGGCTGGTGGATGTGGCTGTACGGCTGCGAGTTGCAGGCCTCGATGACCTTCTTGACGTCGATGCCGTTCTTGTCGGCGAAGCGCGCGAACTGGTTCGCCAGGCCGATGTTGACATCGCGGTACGTGGTCTCGGCGAGCTTGGCGAGCTCGGAGGCCTCGGCGGTGCCCAGGTCCCACACGCCGTTGGGCTCCGGCAGGTCGGTGCGCTCGTCGAAGTCGAGGACCTGCTCGTAGAACTCCACACCGCGCTGCGTCGAGGCCTCGTCGATGCCGCCGACGAGCTTCGGGTAGCGGCGCAGGTCGGCGAAGACACGGCCGGTGAGGACGCGCTCCGGTGAGAAGACCAGGTGGAAGTCCTCACCGGCGGTCAGGCCGGAGCCCTGCTCCAGCATCGGCGCCCAGCGGGTGCGGGTGGTGCCGACCGGCAGGGTCGTCTCGTAGGAGACGAGGGTGCCGGGCTTGAGGCCCTTGGCGATGGCCTGGGTGGCGGCGTCCATCCAGCCGAAGTCCGGGGTGCCCTCGGCGTCCACGAACAGCGGGACGACGACCACAACGGCCTCGGACTGCGCGACTGCCGTGGCGGTGTCGGTGGTGGCGGACAGCAGCCCCGCGTCGACGGCCTGCTTCAGCTTGACGTCCAGGTCGTGCTCGCCGGGGAAGGGCTCGGTGCCGGCGTTGACCAGCTCGACGACCTTCTCGTTGACGTCGGCGCCGATGACCTTGTGGCCCTTGGCGGCGAACTGCACGGCGAGCGGAAGCCCGATCTTGCCGAGCGCGACTACACAGATATTCATCGGGTCAGTTTCCTCTTCACACGGGACATCAAGTGGCGCAGCCGGCCGCCCTCGCCGGACGAGGACTCCCAGAGCGGAGCGGTGGTGATCACCAGCCGTCCCTTGGCGTTCGCGTTGGCGGAGACACGGTACGGGACCGCCTCGCGCCAGCGCCGTGCCAGGGGCAGCGGCAGGCCCAGGGTCTTCACCGGGACCTCGTACGTCGAGCCTGCCACGTCCAGATAGGCGCGGACGCCGAGCTTGGCCCGCACGGGCTGGACCGGGATCCGGGCACTGAGCACCGTCCCCGTGCCGTCGGCGGTCGCGGTACGGCTCAACTCCCCTGCCGGGGAGGGGAGTTCGGTGCCGACGGGCAGCCGGCGGGCACCCGGCTTGTCGGCGCTCTTCGGCATGGCCTTGGCGGCCAGCCTGATGACGGCGGAGTCCGTCTCCCCGGCGACCGGGACGCGGACCGCGAGGGCCAGCGACAGGTCCTGGCCGGACTGCCGCCACTCGGCGGAGACCAGCCCGGTGCCGTCGGCGAGCTGCTTGGGCACGGACTCGCCGATGACCTCGAAGAGCCGGTCGGGCAGGCCCAGGGCGGGGTCGCGGAAGCCGGGGTAGCGGACATACGCACGACCGTCCTCCAGCAGCATCGGGGGGGCGCCGTGGGCGGCCTCGTCGCTGATGGCACGGTCGAGCTCGCCGACGGCGCCGCGCTGGGCCAGCGCGATCCGTACCCGCCGCTTGACGTCCATCGAGTCGCGCAGCGGCTCGGTGAAGTACTCGTCGGCCAGGGCCGCGATCCCGGCGCAGACCTCGACCTGGGTCTGCCGGTCGAGGGCCGGGAAGTCGTCCTGGACCAGCTTGGCGAGCTCCCAGGTGAAGTGGCGCTTGAACACCGCGTCACGCTGCGGGCCCGCCTCGATGAGACCGGCCGTGAACTTCATGATCTCGACGGTGCAGCGCAGCCGTGCCAGATGGTTGGCGCGGTACGTGATGTTGCTCGCGTCGCCGCGCTTCACCGCGTAGTAGTACGTGTAGTCGGCGAGGACCGAGATCTTCTTCGCCCGGACGCACGCCTCGATGGTGAACGGCTGGTCGCTGCCGACCGGCAGGTCCTCGGGAAAGCGCAGCTTGTGCCGCTCCACGAGCTCTCGCCGGAACAGCTTCGTGTTGGCCAGCGTGAACGGCAGCGCCGAGTCGTACAGGCTGATGTCCGGGTCGCTCTGCCGGTAGAGCACCTGGTGGACGTAGCGGCCGTTCGTGCCGACCATCTTCCCGACGACGACGTCGGAGCCGTGCTCGTCGGCGCAGGCCACCATCCGCTCCAGCGCTTCCTTGCCGAGGTAGTCGTCGGAGCCGATGAAGTACACGTAACGGCCGGTGGCCAGTTCCAGGGCCCGGTTGCTGGGCGCGGCCGGGCCGCCGGAATTGGCCTGGTGGAGCACCTTCACGGTGCCGGGGTAGCGCTCGGCGAAGCGGTCGAGCTCCCGGCCGCTGTCGTCGGTCGAGCCGTCGTCGACGGCCACGACCTCCAGCCGGTCCACCCCGATGCTCTGCCCCACCAGCGAGTTCAGGCACTCGGTGAGGTACGGCATCGTGTTGTAGACGGCGACGACGACGGTGACGTCAGGGGTTCTGGTCATCCCCCGCCCCCTGCAGAAGTCTCGTGTAGACGCCGTCGAGAACCTTGGCCTGGGCCTCCCAGGTCCAGCCTTCGAGCAGGCCTTCCTTCTCGTACGCCTTGGTGTACTTCTTCGGGTCGGCGAGCACGGCCTCGACCGCGCGGACGTAGTCGTCGGTGTCCTGTGCGGTGAACACCTCGCCCTGGCCGGTCTCGCGGGTGACCTCCGCCATCGTCTTCACATCGCTCACCACGAGGGGCAGGCCCGCGTGCGAGTACTCGAAGAACTTGGTGATCAGCGCGATCTCGTGGTTCGGCCAGTGGTGGATCGGGATGACGCCGACATCGGCGCCCGACAGGAACGGCACGACCTGCCAGTGCGGCACGTACGGCACGGCGTGGACACGGTCGCCCACACCGAGCTCTTCGGCGCGCTTCAGCAGTCCGCGGACGTACGCGGCCTGCGGGTCCCCGCAGACGAACACCGCGTGGGCGTCCGGGATCTGCGGCAGGCCCTCGACCATGATGCCGAGGCCGCGCTGGGCGGCGGCCAGGCCGCTGTAGACGAGAAGCGGGACGTCGGGGCCGATGCCGCACAGCTCACGGATGTCCGGCACCGGCTCGTCGATGACCTTCTGGGTGGCCTCGGCGTCCGGCGCGTTGAGGACGACGGCCGGGCGCTCGGCCAGTCCGTGCGTCTTCTGCAGCAGGTCGGCGAGTCCGCCGGAGACGGTCATGACCGCATCCGCGTACTTGGCGTGCTCACGCTCGTACCCCACCATCGCGGGGAGCTTGCGCTGGTTCGCCCAGGAGCGCACGCCGGGCAGGAACTCGTGGGCGTCCCAGACCAGCTTGGTCTTCCGGCCCGCGGCGCGGGCGCGCAGCGTGGCGCGGGCGCCGACGCCGAGCATCCGGAAGTCGTTGGCGTGGATCAGATCGGGCTTCAGCGCGTCGATCACGGGGCCGAAGTTCAGCTCGAAGTCCCACACGCCCGGGTCGAGACGCCGCCAGGCACGGTCGCCCATGGTGGCGAGCCAGAACCGGGTGGTGAGCTTGTCGAGCGGCGCGGAGCGGGTCCGCCTGATCTTCGCGAGCCTCTTGGTCTCGCGGCCGCGCAGCGTCACCCACTTGGAGGTGGCCCTCGAGGCGGCCTTGGGGACGGTCAGCCAGCCCTTGCTGAGCGTGGCGCCGAGCCCGGCGCTGCCCGTCGCCTTCAGCTCGTCGGTGCGGACCCGCAGATCCGCGCGCCAGGCCTTGACCTGCTGCACCCGGAAGGCGTGGATCCGGTCCGAGGAGTACGCGAGCGGCCGCCGCAGCGGCGCGCCCCGCAGATCCTTCGGCTTGACGGACAGCTTGGCGTTCATCCGGATCAACCGGACCTCGGCGTCACCGAGCTTCCAGGTGTCCTCGCCCTTGCCCGAGTACTTGCCGAGCAGGATCACGTCCCAGCCGACCGCGGCGGCGGACGCCGCGGCCTTCTGGACCCGAGAGTCACCGTGGACGCTGTTGTCGACGAGCATCACGATCCGGCCGCGGGTACCGCGGCCGGGCCATGCGGTGTGGTCGGCGGTCATGAGCTCGCGCGGTCCCCGCTCTCGAGCTTCACCGTGAGGCCGGTGTTGGCGGAGTCGATGACGGCCGCGGCGACCTCTACGGTGCGCAGGCCCTGGCGCAGCGTGCAGATGTCCTGCGACCTGCCGAGGACGGCGTCGCGGAACAGCTCGTGCTCGACGAGGAGCGGCTCGCGCTTCGGGATGGCGTACCGGATCATGTCGCCCTCGGCGACACCGCGGAACGCGCTCAGCGCCTCCCACTCGGTGGTCACGGCCGCGTTCGAGTAGAACGTCAGGTCGGCGGTGAGGGTGTCGGCGATGAAGCAGCCGCGCTCGCCGGTGACGGAGGTGAAGCGCTCCTTGAGCGGGCTCAGCCAGTTGACGAGGTGGCTGACCATCGTGCCGTCGCTGAGCTTGCCGACGGCGGAGACCATGTCCTCGTGCGGGCGGCCGGACTTGGAGACCGTGTGCGCCGCGATCGAGGTGTACTCGCGGCCGGTGACCCAGGCCGTGAGGTCGATGTCGTGGGTGGCGAGGTCCTTGACCACGCCGACATCGGCGATGCGGTGCGGGAAGGGGCCCTGACGGCGGGTGACGACCTGGTAGACGTCGCCGAGCTCGCCCGACTCCAGCCGGGAGCGCAGGGAGCGCAGCGCCGGGTTGCAGCGCTCGATGTGGCCGACACCGGCCACCAGGCCGCGCGACTCGAAGGCCTCGACGAGGCGGCGGGCGCCGTCGACGGTGTCCGCGACGGGCTTCTCGACGAGCGCGCAGACCCCGGCCTCGGCCAGCTTCAGTCCGACTTCCTCGTGCAGACCGGTGGGGGTGGCCACGACGGCGTAGTCGATGCCGAGGGCGATCAGCTCCTCGACGGTGGACAGCACGGGGGCGCCCTGCGCCCAGCCGTTCTTGTCGCCCATCGGGTCGACGACGGCGACCAGCTCGACACCGTCGAGACCGGCCAGGACGCGCGCGTGGTGGCGTCCCATGGAGCCGAGGCCGATCAGCCCGGCTCGCAGTGCAGCGGCAGTCACAGATTCTCTCCCAGCGCGTTCACAGCGGTGACGATGCGCTCAAGGTCGTTCTCGGACAGCGAGGGGTGGACGGGGAGCGAGACGACCTCGGCAGCCGCACGCTCGGTCTCGGGCAGGTCCCAGTTGCGGCCGGCCTTCTGGTCCGGCACCCAGTACGGCTTCAGCCGGTGGATCGGGGTCGGGTAGTAGACGGCGTTGCCGACGCCCGCCTCGGTGAGCCCGGCCATGACGGCGTCGCGGTCACCGCGGACCCGGACCGTGTACTGGTGGTAGATGTGGCGGGCACCCTCGGCGACGACCGGCGTCACGATGTTCGGCGTCGTGATGTTCTCCGAGAGGTACGCGGCGTTCGCGATGCGCTGCTCGGTCCAGCCGCCCAGCTTCGACAGCTGGACACGGCCGACGGCGGCGGCGACGTCCGTCATGCGCATGTTGGCGCCGACGATCTCGTTCGCGTACCGCTGCTCCATGCCCTGGTTGCGCAGCAGGCGGAGGGTGCGGGCGATCTCGGCGTCGGCCGTCGAGATCATGCCGCCCTCGAGGCTGTGCATGTTCTTGGTCGGGTAGAAGCTGAACGTGCCGCCGGAGCCGAAGGCGCCGACCGGGGTGCCGTTGAGCGCGGCCGCGTGCGCCTGGCAGGCGTCCTCGACGACGGCGAGCTTGTGCTTGTCGGCGATGGCCATGATCTTGTCCATCGCGGCCGGGTGGCCGTACAGGTGCACCGGCATGATCGCGGCGGTGCGCGGGGTGATGGCGGCCTCGACGGCGGCCGGGTCGAGGCAGTACGTGTCCGCCTCGATGTCGGCGAAGACGACGTCGGCGCCGACCAGGCGGACGGCGTTGCCCGAGGCGGCGAACGAGAACGACGGGACGATCACCTCGTCACCCGGTCCGATGCCCAAAGCCATCAGAAGGAGGTGCAGCGCGGAGGTACCGGAGTTGACCGCCACGCAGTGACGGCCCTCCACGAGCTCCGAGAAGCCCTCCTCGAAAGCGGCCACCTCAGGGCCCTGTACGACCCGGCCGCTGCGCAGTACGCGCACGGCGGCTTCGATCTCTTCTTCACCGATGACCGGGCGGGCAGCGGGGATGGGCTGCTCGTTGCTGCTCGGCATTGGACGTCCTCCTTGAACACCGCAAGAGCTCTATGTGGCAGAGGTCAGGGGCTGCGGGGCGTCCTGTGGGCCGCGCGTACCCCTCCGGCGCGAAGGCCGACGCCCTACCGAGGAATTGCTGGGACCGGTCTGTCCCTTTAACCGGGCCGGTCACCGACCGTAGTCTCCGGGCGGGGCCCCGACCCGGCAGCGACCGCCGTCACATTATCAGGAATTTCCTAGTCAATTTCTGGTGCGTTAACGGGCCAGGCATCGATTGCGCCACAAACGCCGCGTCCCGTCCCTCAATCATGAGGGACGGGACGCGAACGTTCAGACACCGGCCACCGATTGTTCAGCTCTCCACGGCCGGGGGCGCGGCCGCCGTCACGGACGGCAGCGTCTGCTGCTCCGCGGCGGCGGTCTTCTTGGCGGCCGCCTTGGTGGCCTTCTTGGCGGTCGTCTTCTTCGCCGCGGTCTTCTTGGCCGCCGTCTTCTTGGTGGCGGCCTTCTTCGCCGTGGCCTTCTTGGCGGTCGTGCGGGTCGCCTTCTTGACCGGCACCTCCGCGACGTCCTCCGCGGCCTCCGGCTCCGACGCCTGCGGCGCCGTGGCGACCACGACGACCGCGGCCTCGTCCGTGCCGGACGGCGAACCGGCCGGAGCGGTGACCTTGCGGGTCACCCGCCGACGGGCCCGCGGCGGAGCGGCGACGGCCGCCTCGGCCTCGGCCGACGGGGCCTCGGCCGCGGGGGCCACGGGCTCGGGCGCCGGCACCTCGGCGACGACCGCCGGCACCTCGGCCACGATCTCGACGGGAGCCTCGGTCCCCTTCGGCGAGCCGGCCGGGGCCGTCACCTTGCGGGTGGCACGGCGGCGGGTACGGCCTGTGGGGGCCGGCTCCTCCTCGACCGGGCGGACGGGCTCGGCGGCGGGGGCCTCGATGGCCTCCTGCACCGGCTCGGGCTGCGCCGGCGCGGCCTGCTTCGGCGCGCCCGCCGGAGCGGTCGCCTTGCGGGTCGCCCTGCGGCGGCCACGGCCCCGGGTCGCTGCGGCCTCGGCCTCGGCGGCGCTGCCGTACAGCTCCTCGTCCGGGGCGAAGGCGGGCTCGGGCAGCGCGACCGGCGCCGCGGCCTCCGCCGCGACCTCGGCCTCGGTCTCGATCTCGGCCTCGATCTCCTCGTCGGCGGGCGGAGCCTCGCCACCCGGCGCCTCGAGAACGACCTCGTGCTCGTGGACGTGCTCGGCGCCGCCGCGGCCGCGCTTCCTCGCACGCTTGCCGCCGCCCCCGCCACCGACGGTGGTCGGCTGCTCCATGTGCACGATCACGCCACGGCCGTTGCAGTGGACGCAGGTCTCCGAGAACGACTCCAGCAGCCCCTGGCCGACCCGCTTACGGGTCATCTGGACCAGACCCAGCGAGGTGACCTCGGCGACCTGGTGCTTCGTACGGTCCCGGCCCAGGCACTCCAGCAGTCGCCGCAGCACCAGGTCCCGGTTGGACTCCAGCACCATGTCGATGAAGTCGATGACGACGATGCCGCCCAGGTCGCGCAGCCGCAGCTGGCGCACGATCTCCTCGGCCGCCTCCAGGTTGTTCCTGGTGACGGTCTCCTCGAGGTTGCCGCCCTGACCGGTGAACTTGCCGGTGTTGACGTCGACGACGATCATCGCCTCGGTCTTGTCGATCACCAGCGAACCGCCGGACGGCAGCCAGACCTTGCGGTCCAGCGCCTTCATCAGCTGCTCGTCGATCCGGTACGTCGCGAAGACGTCGACCTCGGAGGTCCAGCGGTTCAGCCGGTCCGCCAGGTCGGGCGCGACGTGTGAGACGTAGCCGTGGATGGTGTCCCACGCCTCGTCACCGCTGACGATGACCTTCGAGAAGTCCTCGTTGAAGATGTCGCGGACGACACGGACAGTCATGTCCGGCTCGCCGTAGAGGAGGGTCGGGGCGTTGCCGTTCTTCGCCTTCTTCTGGATCTCCTCCCACTGCGCCTGCAGCCGCTCGACGTCGCGGCTCAGCTCGTCCTCGCTGGCGCCCTCCGCGGCGGTGCGGACGATGACGCCCGCGTCCTCGGGGACGATCTTCTTGAGGATGGTCTTCAGCCGGGCGCGCTCGGTGTCGGGCAGCTTGCGGCTGATGCCGGTCATCGAGCCCTCGGGCACGTAGACCAGGTAGCGGCCGGGCAGGGAGACCTGGCTGGTGAGCCGGGCGCCCTTGTGACCGATCGGGTCCTTGGTGACCTGGACGAGGACGGACTGGCCGGACTTGAGCGCGGACTCGATACGGCGCGGGCCGTTGGCGAGCCCGAGCGCCTCGAAGTTGACCTCACCCGCGTACAGGACGGCGTTGCGGCCCTTGCCGATGTCGACGAAGGCGGCCTCCATGGACGGCAGGACGTTCTGCACCTTGCCCAGGTAGACGTTGCCGACGTACGAGCTCGACTGCTCCTTGTTGACGTAGTGCTCGACGAGCACGTTGTCCTCGAGGACGCCGATCTGGGTGCGGTCGCCGTTCTGGCGGACGACCATCACGCGCTCGACGGCCTCGCGGCGCGCGAGGAACTCCGCCTCGGTGATGATCGGGACGCGGCGGCGGCCCTGCTCGCGGCCCTCGCGGCGGCGCTGCTTCTTCGCCTCGAGACGGGTCGAGCCCTTGATGGACTGCACCTCGTCGGACGGCTCGGCCTTGGGGCGGGGCTCACGGATCTTGACGACCGTGCGCTCCGGCTCGTCGGTGCCCGGCTCGACCTCGGCCGGCTCACCGCTGCGACGACGCCGGCGACGGCGACGACGGCTGCTGCTGGTGCCGGCGGCGGACGGCGTGAGGCCCTCGTCCTCGTCCTCGTCCTCGGTCTCCTCCTCCGTCTCCTCCTCGCCCTGCTCGGCCTCGTCGGCGGCCTCGGGACCCTCTGCCTCCACGGCCTCGCCACGGCGACGGCGACGGCCACCGCGGCGGCGGCGGCGCGAAGGCCGGTCCTCGTACTCGTCGGCCTCCTCGGTCTCCTCAGCCTCGGCTTCTTCGGCTTCGGCCTCCGGCTCCTCGACGGCCTCGGCCTCCGGCTCCTCGACGGCCTCGGTCTCGGGCTCCTCGACGGCCTCGGTCTCGGGCTCCTCGGCGACCTCGGCGACCTCGACGGACTCGCCACGGCGGCGACGGCGACGGCGCGAGGCGGTCTCGGCGACCGGGGCGGGCTCGACGGCCTCTTCCTCCTCGGCCACCTCGGCGGCCTCGGCGGCGGCCGCGGCAGCGGCGGTCTCCGGCGTCTGGAACATCGGCTCGGTGAACACCGGCGCCTGGAACACGGCCACGGCGGGCCGCGCGGCACGGCGCCCGCGCGCGGGCTCCTCGGCCTTCTCCGGCTGGGGGGTGGCGGTGAACTTCGGCGCGGCGGCGCGGCGCTGCGTACGGCCACGCGAAGCGGCTCGCTCGGCCGCCTCGACCTCGGCCTCGTCGGCGGCGATCTGCGCGACGGTGTCCGCGGGCAGGCCCTCGCCTCCGGCCGCGGCCTCGTCCTCCTGGACGGCCGTGCCGACCCGGCGGGTGGCACGGCGACGCGTGCGGCCGCTCGGAACCTCCTCGGCCTCCTCGGTCTCCGCAGTCTTCACGGCCTCTACGGCCTCGGGGGCAGCTTCCGCCGCCTCCGGCGCACCGGCCGGGGCGGTCGCCCGGCGGCGGGTGCGGCGCGCGGGCGCCTTCGCGGCGCCCTCGGTCTCCGCGGCGTTCTCGCTCACGGCACCTTCCTCAATGTCTTCGACGGCGCCGGCGGCCACGGCCGCCTCCACCGGTGCGGGCGAGCCCGCGGGGGCGGCCGTCCTGCGCGTGGCCCGACGGCGCGTACGCGGCTCGGGCGCCTCGGCGGCGGGCTCGGCGGCGGCAGGCGCCGCAGTGGGCTCGGCAACGATCTCGGTGGCGGCAGGCGCGGTCACCTCGCGCGTCGCACGGCGCCGCGTACGCGGCGCGGTCGCCTCAGCGGCGGGCTCGGCAGCTGCCTCCGCGACAGGTTCCGATGGGGCAGTGGGCTCGACGAAGGCCTCGGCAGCCGCAGGCGCGTCGGCCGGAGCGGTCGCCTTACGGGTCGCGCGGCGACGCGTGCGGGCAGGCGCCGGGGCGGTCTCCCCGTCAGCGGCGGCCTCTGATGCGGCGGCGGCGGCCTCGGGGGCGTCCGCCGCAGCGGCGGTCTCGGCAACGGCCTCGCCGGTGGCGGGCGCACCCGCGGGCGCGGTCGCCTTGCGCGTGGCCCGACGGCGCGTACGCGGCTCCGCCGCCTCGGCGGCGGGCGCCTCCGCGGACGGTGCAGGTATGGGTGACGAGACGGACGCGGTCACATCCGTCACCGTCTGCACCGCCGCTGCCGTCGGCGGACCCGCCGGGCGGGACGCGGCACGGCGACGGCGGCGCGGGGGCAGCGTGTCGCTGGGTGTGGAGTTCTCGTTGTCCTGGATGTTGTCGTCCCCGGTCACGCCGGGGTCGTTCGGCTCGAGCATGCGGGCGGTTCTCCCGTCACGCTCCCGGGCGCCGCGTCTGGTTCCGGTCCGGCGGCACGTCCACGCGATGAGCGCGAAAGCCGCTGTCCGGGGCGCGGGCGCCGCACGGGAGCTGTATGTCTGGCTCGCCGGTTCCGTACGCGATGTACGCACGGCCTGGCGAAAGTCTCCTGGTCTGCGCGCTGCCCGACCCAGGTGGCTCCCGAGTACGAGGGCGGCGCTACGACGACTGCCCTTGCGCGGGACCGCCACCTTCCGGCGCCGTCGTTGGAACCCCAGCGGAGCTAGGGGGAGGCGAGTCCGGCGGCCATGGGTGGGGCGGCCGTGACTGCCTCGCGATCGGGCGCGAGCGGGTCGGTCACCGTGCCGGACTCCTCGTCGAAGAGCCCCTGCGCCAGCCTGGTCACCGCTGCGGGGACCGGCGGCGCCAGGTCGGCCACAGCTCGGAGACCGGACAGGACGTCGTCGGGTCGCACGGCAGGTGTCACGTGCCGCACAACCAGCCGCAGTATCGCACAGGGCCCCTCTCCGGGCCTATCAGGCTGTGGAGAGTCCGCCTGCAGCCCGGCCACGGCAACGCGTGCATCGAAGGTCCGCATGCCGTTCTTCGTCCGGCGCTGGACCTCCACGGTCTCGGCCGCGAGGAAGGCATCGACGGCCTTCTGCGCGTCCTCGACCGTGACGCCGTCGAGCCGCAACTCCCACACGGACGCGGTCAGCCGGTCCGCCAGACCCGACGTACGCGCCTCGACCGCGTCCGTGATGTCGAGCCCGTCCGGCAGCGACTCGTCGAGCAGGACCCGCAGCCTCTCGGGGTCCCTGGCCTCGGTGAGCGCGATCTCCAGGTACTCGGCCTCGGAGCCCGTGCCGGTGGGCGCGGCGTTCGCGTACGACACCTTCGGGTGCGGAGTGAAGCCCGCCGAGTACGCCATCGGCACCTCGGCGCGGCGCAGCGCACGCTCGAAGGCGCGCTGGAAGTCGCGGTGGCTCGTGAACCGGAGGCGGCCGCGCTTGGTGTAGCGCAGTCGGATGCGCTGCACCGCGGGTGCGGGCGGCGGGCCTTCGGGCTGTCGCTTGCCCAGTGGTTCTTCTCCTCGGTGCGGGGCGGGCGCCTTCGTGCGCCGCCCTGTGTGGCCTGCGGTTCCCCCGGAGGACGTCCCGCCCGGCTCACGCCCGCTTGTGCAGGGAGATCCCGGGTCCGGGCGCCACACCGGGGACAGTCGGTATGTGTTGCGTCTCCTCCAGGTTACGCGCCCGGGCCGATGCCGGTTCCACGGCCCGCGGCTCGCGCGGCCCGCCGACGAGCGCGCGCCAGGCGTCCCGGCGCGCCTGCCGCACGGTCTCCCGGGCCGAGGCGAGCGCCCCTCGCACAGCCCGTCCGGCCTCGACGGACGCCTGCCTGACCGGGGCCCAGACCTGGTCGCGGAGGAAATGTCCCACCGGGGTGCAGACGGTGCGGTAGAACCAGCTCGCCGGTCGCCCGAGCAGATTCCACGCCAGCCACTTCAGTGCACGCCCGACGGCCCGCGACACGTAGCCGGCGACACGCCAGGCGACCACGAACGCGTCGCCGATCTCCCGCCCGACGACGGCGAGGGCGCGGCCGACGGGCGTCAGGATCCGGCGGTACACGAAGACGGCGGGCGCGACGACCAGCGCGCGGATCAGCCAGACGACGGCGGCCCACAGGCCGCGGCCGGCCGGGGCGAGGACGTGCGCGCACAGCCAGATCACGCCGTGGCCCAGCGGGGTCAGCACCCACTGGTACAGCGCGGTCCACGGCCGGACGAGGACCGCCCACAGGAGCCACCCGACGCCGTGGCCGAGCGGAGTGAGCAGACGGGCGTACACCCAGGCCAGTCCATGACCGACCGGAGTCAGGACGGCCCGGTACAGCCAGGCCAGCGGAGCCACGACGCCGTGGGCGACGACCGGCACGATCACGTACCGCCACAGTCCCAGCCACGGCCAGTAGAAGGCGGCCCTGGCCAGCCACCACACCCCCATGGCGAGCGCTGCGGCGATCCAGGCGGTCCCGCGGCCCAGCGGGACGAGCGCCGTCTCGTACAGCCATTCCAGCGCGCGGCCGGCCGGACGCAGCAGCACCCGGTGCAGCGCCCGGCCGCACACGACGAGAGCGTCCCAGACCATGCGTACGGGCACGACGACGAGCAGGACCACGATCCGTACGGGGATCCTGATGGCCGCCGTCAGACAGCCCTCGGGCGAAGGTGACGGCTCCCGCTTCTCCAGGTCCATGATCGGGAAGACGCGACGGCCCGGCGCGGGGTTCCCCCCGGGCCGGGCCGTCGCAGGAGTGTTACGTGACGACCGTCACTTCACGACCGTCAGCGGAAGCAGCTTCTTGCCCGTCGGGCCGATCTGGATGGACGTGTCCATCTGCGGGCAGACACCGCAGTCGAAGCACGGCGTCCAGCGGCAGTCCTCGACCTCGGTCTCGTCGAGAGAGTCCTGCCAGTCCTCCCAGAGCCACTCCTTGTCGAGACCGGAGTCCAGGTGGTCCCAGGGCAGGACCTCCTCGTACGTACGCTCACGGGTCGTGTACCAGTCGACGTCCACGCCGAACTCGGGCAGCGTCTTCTCCGCGCACGCCATCCACCGGTCGTACGAGAAGTGCTCACGCCAGCCGTCGAAGCGGCCGCCGTCCTCGTAGACGGCGCGGATGACGGCGCCGATGCGGCGGTCACCGCGGGAGAGCAGGCCCTCGACGATGCCGGGCTTGCCGTCGTGGTAGCGGAAGCCGATGGAGCGGCCGTACTTCTTGTCGCCGCGGATCTTGTCGCGGAGCTTCTCGAGACGGGCGTCGGTGCCCTCGGCGGAGAGCTGCGGGGCCCACTGGAAGGGGGTGTGCGGCTTGGGCACGAAGCCGCCGATCGACACCGTGCAGCGGATGTCGTTCGAACCGGAGACCTCGCGGCCCTTCTGGATCACCTTGGTCGCCATGTCGGCGATCTGCAGCACGTCGTCGTCGGTCTCGGTCGGCAGGCCGCACATGAAGTACAGCTTCACCTGACGCCAGCCGTTGCCGTACGCGGTGGCGACGGTCCGGATCAGGTCCTCCTCCGAGACCATCTTGTTGATGACCTTGCGGATGCGCTCTGAGCCGCCCTCGGGGGCGAAGGTCAGACCGGAGCGGCGGCCGTTTCGGGTCAGCTCGTTCGCCAGGTCGATGTTGAACGCGTCGACGCGGGTGGACGGGAGGGACAGGCCGATCTTGTCCTCCTCGTACCGGTCGGCGAGACCCTTGGCGATGTCGCCGATCTCGCTGTGGTCCGCGGAGGACAGCGACAGCAGGCCGACCTCCTCGAAGCCGGTCGCCTTGAGGCCCTTGTCGACCATCTCGCCGATGCCGGTGATGCTGCGCTCCCGCACGGGGCGCGTGATCATGCCGGCCTGGCAGAAGCGGCAGCCGCGGGTGCAGCCGCGGAAGATCTCGACGGACATGCGCTCATGGACGGTCTCGGCGAGCGGGACGAGGGGCTGCTTGGGGTAGGGCCACTCGTCGAGGTCCATGACGGTGTGCTTGGACACCCGCCACGGCACGCCGGACTTGTTCGGTACGACGCGGCCGATGCGGCCGTCGGGCAGGTACTCGACGTCGTAGAAGCGCGGAACGTACACGCCGCCGGTCTTCGCGAGGCGGAAGAGCAGCTCCTCGCGGCCGCCGGGGCGGTCCTCGGCCTTCCAGGCGCGGATGATCTCGGTGATCTCCAGGACGGCCTGCTCGCCGTCACCGATGACCGCGCAGTCGATGAAGTCCGCGATCGGCTCGGGGTTGAAGGCGGCGTGGCCGCCGGCGAGGACGATCGGGTCGTCGACGGTGCGGTCCTTGGCCTCCAGCGGGATGCCGGCGAGGTCGAGGGCCGTGAGCATGTTGGTGTACCCGAGCTCCGTGGAGAAGCTCAGGCCCAGCACGTCGAAGGCCTTGACGGGGCGGTGGCCGTCCACGGTGAACTGCGGCACGCCGTGCTCGCGCATCAGCTCCTCGAGGTCCGGCCACACGCTGTACGTGCGCTCGGCGAGGACGCCCTCGCGCTCGTTCAGTACCTCGTAGAGGATCATGACACCCTGGTTGGGCAGTCCGACCTCGTACGCGTCCGGGTACATGAGCGCCCAGCGCACGTCGCAGCTCTCCCACGGCTTGACCGTGGAGTTCAGTTCACCACCGACGTACTGGATGGGCTTCTGCACATGCGGGAGCAGAGCTTCGAGCTGTGGGAAGACCGACTCGGCAGACATCAGGAAACCTTCGTGGGCTGGCAAAGAGCGATTCTCAAGCGTAACCCGATCGAGAGGTGCCCTTCGCCCGCCCCTGAGGCACGGAAGCCGCCTGGGTCAGCTCGCCAGTGCCACGCGCAGCCGGGGCCGCGACGCCTTCTGCCATACGGCGGGAAGCTCCCGCTCCCGTTCGGCGGCCGATGCCTGTTCGTGGCCGTAGAGAAGCCCCCAGGTGAAGGTCGATTCGCCGGCGGCGTGGGCCTGGATCGCGAGGTCGCGGAGGGTGTCGCGGGCGACGACGCTGTCCTGGTGGTCACCGAGGACGGTCTGCACGGCCTTCATGCGCTTGGCGAACTTCCCGGCCGGCTTGCCGAGTGCGGGCGTGGCGGCCTCCGCGGCATAGCGGGCGCGCTTGGCCGCCTTGCGCGCGTCGTGCATCGCGAGGTCGCGGTCATGGCCGGCGGGGAGGCCGAGGGCGTGTGCGACCCGGTCGGCGAGGCGGCCGTAGTCCTTGATCACGGCCTTGGGAAGGGCGTCGGTGGCCTTCGCGGTGGCCGCATCCAGGAGGGGCGGCTCGTCGAGGAGCGCGTCGAGGGCACCCAGGAGGGCGAGGTACCGCTCGGTGTCTAGTACGGCGACGGAACGGCGCCGCGAGTCCGCTCGGTGCGCGTTCCCCCAGATCCGCAGCCGCCCCCGAACGGGGCCGAGCAGCAGCGTCCCCGGCAGCGCGTCGATCCGGTCGCGCAGCCGTTCGGCGAGCACTTCCTGGTCGCGGGCGGCGCCCAGCTCCCCGGCGAGCCACTTGAGTTCGTCGCCGAGCGGGTCGGTCACCTCCCGGTCGACGATCTTCCGGTACGTCTTGAAAGCACTGCGCATCCGGCGTGTGGCGACCCGCATCTGGTGCACGGCGTCGGGGAGGTCCCGCCGTACGGCGGGGTCGAGCGCGACGATGGCGTCCCGCTGCTCCCGCAGATAGGCGAGGACGAACTCTCCGGCGTCCTTGGGTCCGAGCCGCGCCCCGCGGTCCCTGACGGTCTGGGCGGCCTTGGCGGCCTTGGCGGCCTTGGTCTTCTTGCCGGCGCGCGCGGAGGCGTCGGCCTCGTCCGGCGCGGCGGCGGCCCCCGCGGCGGTCTCGGCTTCGGCGGAGCCGGGCGCGGTCTCCTCCAGCGCCCGCGCCAGCTTCGACGTCGCCGGTGACGGGAGGACACCCGCCTTGCGGAGCCGCTCCTCGACCGCGTCCAGCAGCGTGGGGTCGGCGTCGTCGGCCAGCTCGACCTCGATCTCGGCCCAGGACGTCTCGCCGCCGCCCTCCGTGAGGCGTTCCGCGCGCACGGAGTCGACGGACAGCTCGGCGAGGAGTTCGCCCTGGTCGTCGGCCAGGTGGCGGACGTCCCTCGAGGAGCGCAGCCGGACGACGGGCACGAGCTCGGCGTCGCGCGTACGCGAGCGGACGAGGCCCGCAAGCGCACCCGGCAGCGTGTCCGCGAGGGGAGCGCGGATCTCGTCGCGGATGCCGACGGAGACGGGGAACTTCAGGTGCCAGCCCTCGTCGTCACCGCCCGTGCGCCGCCGCAGCGTGATCCCGTCCGCGACGAGGCGGAGCTCCGGGGTGTCGTAGTAGACGGCGTCGAGTTCGGTCACGCCCCGGTCGACGACGGCCGTCACCCCGGCCACGCCGGTCAGGTCCGGGAGCTCGGCCCCGGCACTGGCTTCGTACTTGCGCTCGATTTCCCGCTTCGTGTCCGCCATGAACAAAATCTAGTCGCCCTGGCGCCCCCGCGTCAGTACGAACCGAGCCGTTCTCGGTCCGGGGCGTGCCGCTCCTAGGCCGTTATAGACCGCTGGACACGGATCGACTGGAGCAGTCCGACGGCCACCCACACGGCGAACATGGACGAGCCGCCGTACGAGACGAACGGCAGCGGGAGCCCGGCGACCGGCATGATGCCGAGCGTCATCCCGATGTTCTCGAAGGACTGGAAGGCGAACCAGGCGATGATCCCGGCCGCGACGATCGTGCCGTACAGCTCGGTCGTCTCGCGGGCGATCCGGCAGGCCCGCCACAGCACCACGGCCAGCAGGAAGAGGATGAAGCCCGCGCCCAGGAAGCCGAGTTCCTCGCCCGCCACCGTGAAGACGAAGTCGGTCTGCTGCTCGGGCACGAACTGGCCCGTCGTCTGCGAACCCTTGAAGAGCCCGGTGCCGACCAGCCCGCCGGAGCCGATCGCGATGCGCGCCTGGTTGGTGTTGTAGCCGACGCCCGCCGGGTCGAGCTCGGGGTTGGCGAAGGCGGCGAAGCGGTTGATCTGGTACTCGTCCAGCAGGCCGAGCGCGGTGACCAGCACGCCGCCCGCCACGCCCGCGCCGATCAGCCCGAGGACCCAGCGGTTGGAGGCGCCGGAGGCGAGCAGCACGCCGAGGACGATCACGACCATCACCATGACCGAGCCGAGGTCCGGCATCATCATGACGATCGCCATCGGGACGGCCGCCAGGACGAGGCACTTGGCGACGGTGCCGTGGTCGGGGTGGACGTGGTCGCCCGCGTCGACCTGGGCCGCCAGCAGCATCGCCATGCCCAGGATGATCGTGATCTTCACGAACTCGGAGGGCTGCAGGGAGAATCCGCCGCCGACCTGGATCCAGGCGTGCGCACCGTTGATCGTCGCGCCGAGCGGTGTGAGCACCAGCAGGACCAGCAGGACGGAGATCCCGTACAGCACCGGAACGGCACCGCGCAGAGTCCGGTGCCCGAGCCAGATCGTGCCGACCATCAGGGTGATGCCGATGCCGGTGTTCAGCAGGTGGCGGAAGAAGAAGTAGTACTGGTCGCCCTGGTTGAGCTCGGTCCGGTTGCGGGTGGCCGACCACACGAGCAGCGAGCCGATGAGCGAGAGCGCGATCGCCGACAGCAGCATCGGCCAGTCGAGCCGCCGCAGCATCGAGTCCCGGGCGGTGAGCCGGGCCCAGGGCCCGCGTTCGGGGGCGTACCGCGCGACCGAGAAGCCGTGGGTTCCGGCCATGGGTCAGTCCCTCCGCCCGGTCGCGGCCGGCGGGCCCGCCAGCGTGCTGTCCTCTTCCGGCTTCGGCTTCTGCGGCGCGTACGGCTTGATCTGCGGGGCGTCGATCGTGCCGTCGGGGTTGATCTTCGGCAGGGTCTTCTGCGGCTGCGGCAGGAGGGCCTTCTTGAGGTCCTGGTTGCCTTCCATGTCCAGCCCGTAGAGCGCGTTGTAGATGTTGCGCACGGCGGGGCCCGAGGCACCGGAGCCCGTACCACCCTGGGAGATCGTCATCACGATCGAGTAGTCCTTGGTGTACGTGGCGAACCACGAGGTCGTCTGCTTGCCGTGGACCTCGGCCGTACCGGTCTTGGCGTGCATCGGGATCTTGTCCTGCGGCCAGCCGCCGAATCGCCAGGCGGCCGTACCGCGGGTGGCGACGCCCGCCAGGGCTTCGTCCATCAGCTTGCGCGTCTTGGCGTCCATCGGCAGCTTGCCGTGCGCCTTGGGCTTGATCTCGCGCACGCTCTTGCCGTCGGCGCTGATGACCGCCTTGCCGACCGTGGGGTCGTAGAGCGTGCCGCCGTTGGAGATGGCGGCGTAGATCGTGGCCATCTGGATGGGGGTGACGAGCGTGTCGCCCTGCCCGATGGAGTAGTTGACGGAGTCACCGGCGCGCATCATGTTGCCTTCGAGGCAGTTCTCGTACGAGAGCTGCTGGATGTAGGTGCCGCCCTTCTTCCCGATCTTGCACCAGTAGTCCTTGTTCGCCTCCCAGAACTTCTGCTTCCAGCGGCGGTCGGGGACCCGGCCGGTCTCCTCGTTGGGCAGGTCGATCCCGGTCTCGGCGCCGAGGCCGAACTGGTGGGCGGTTTTGTAGAACCAGTCCGCCGCGTTCTTCTTCGGCTTGAGGCCGCCGTCCTTGAGCCACTGCTGGTGGGCGAGGGCGTAGTAGACCGTGTCGCACGAGACCTCGAGGGCCTGGCCGAGGGTGATGCTGCCGTGGCCCTGGGACTCGAAGTTCTTGAAGACCTGGTTGCCGATGGAGTACGAGCTGGGGCAGGGGTAGCGGCCCTTGAAGTCGTAGCCGGCGTTGACCGCCGCGGTGGTCGGGACGACCTTGAAGATCGAGCCGGGTGCGGCCTGGCCCTGGATGGCCCGGTTCAGCAGCGGGAAGTTGGACTTCTTGCCGGTCAGCTTCGCGTAGTCCTTGGCGGAGATGCCGCCGACCCAGGCGTTGGGGTCGTAGGTGGGCAGCGAGGCCATCGCCACCACACGGCCGGTCTTCGCCTCCATGACGACGACGGCGCCCGAGTCCGCCTTGTAGTTGCGGTTGGTGTTGTCGTCGAAGACCTTGCGGGCTTCCTTCATCGCGTTGTTGAGCTCCCACTCGGCGACCGCCTGGACGCGGGCGTCGACGGAGGTGACGACATTGGCGCCCGGCTCGGCCTTGTCCGCCTTCGCCTGGCCCATGACGCGACCGAGGTTGTCCACCTCGTAGCGGGTGACGCCGGCCTTGCCGCGCAGCTCCTTGTCGTACGTACGCTCGAGTCCGGAGCGGCCGACCTGGTCCGAGCGGAGGAACGGCGAATCGGTGTCCTTGGCCTTCTCGATCTCCCCGTCGGTGACGGGCGAGAGATAGCCGAGGACCTGCGAGGTGTTGGCCTTGCCGGGGGCCGGGTAACGGCGTACGGCGGTGGGCTCGGCGGTGATGCCGGGGAAGTCCTCGGCGCGCTCGCGGATCTGGAGGGCCTGCTGGGTGGTGGCCTCGTCGGTGACCGGGATCGGCTGGTACGGGGAACCGTTCCAGCAGGGCTGCGGGGTCTCGGCGTCGCAGAGCCGGACCTTGTCCATGACGTCCTTCGGCTTCATGCCGAGGACCCCGGCGAGCCGGGTGAGGACGCCCTTGCCGTCGTCCTTCATCTTCATGAGGTCGGTGCGCGACGCGGAGACCACGAGGCGCGTCTCGTTGTCGGCGAGCGGCACTCCACGGGCGTCGAGGATCGCGCCGCGGACGGCGGGCTGGACGACCTGCTGGACGCCGTTGCCCGAGGCCTCCTTGGCGTACTCCTCGCCGTCGCGGATCTGGACGAACCAGAGGCGTCCGCCGAGGGTGGCGAAGAGGGAGAAGACGAGGACCTGGATGACGACGAGCCGGATCTGGACGCGAGGAGTCCGCCCGGTCTCGGGAATGTTGCTCACGCTGCCGTTGCCCCCTCGATCACAGTCGCTTGATTCCCTTGATGCGGCCGGCGCGGGACACCCGCGTCCTGGCCGCCTTCACACGCAGTCCACCGCTGCGCTGGCTGCCGATCCGCAGTCCGGTGCCGAAGGACGTCCAGGCGTTGGACACGTCGGACGCGCCGGCCTGGCTGTCGGCGAGCGGATCGCTCTCGGCGCGTCTGGCGAGCGCCATGATCAGCGGCACGGTGAACGGCGCGAGCAGCAGGTCGTACACGGCCGCGGTGAACAGCAGCGAACCGAGGCCGACATGGCGGGCGGCCGTGTCGCCGACGAGGGCGCCGACGCCCGCGTACAGCAGCGTGGAGCCGACGGCGGCGGCGACGACCACGAGCATCGGGCCCGTGGCCGAGGTGAGCCGGCGGGTCTCCGGCCTCACCAGGCCCGCGAGATAGCCGATGACGCACAGCACGAGCGCGTAGCGTCCCGCGGCGTGGTCGGCGGGCGGGGCGAGGTCGGCGAGCAGGCCCGCGCCGAAGCCGATGAGGGCGCCGCTGACGTGCCCGTACACGAGCGCCAGGGCGAGGACGACGAGCAGCAGCAGGTCGGGGACGGCTCCGGGGAGGTGGAGCCGGGCAAGGACGGAGACCTGGACGACGAGGGCGACCACCACGAGCGTGGTGGAGAGCAGCATCCGGTTGAAGCGCATGGTGTTCGGCTCCTCCTGCTACTCGTCGTTCCGGCCGGTGTCCGGGCCGGTATCAGCCGCGGTGTCCGTACCGGTGCCGTTGTCCACCGCGGTGTCCGTACCGGTGCCGTTGTCCGTGGCGTTGCCCTGGTCCTCGCCCTCACCCTCGCCCTGTCCCTGCCCGTTGGGCGACGGGGTGACCGTCACCGTGACCGTGGGCGTGGGAGTCGGCTTCGGCTTCGCCGGGAGGACCGTGTCGCGCGGGTCGGTGCGGGGCGCCTGGACGACGACTCCGACGATGTCGAGCTTGGAGAAGGAGGCGAACGGACGGACGAAGAGGGTCCGCGTGAGGTCGCCGCCGGAGGGGTCGACGCGGACGACCTCGCCGACGGGGACTCCGGGCACGAACGGCTTGTCGGCCTGCGAGCCGAAGGTGACCAGCCGGTCGCCCTTCTTCACCTTCGCCCTGCCGTTGAGGAGCTGCACGGAGAGCGGCTGGTCGCCCTGACCGGTCGCGAAGCCGAGCTCGTCGCTGCCCTCCATCCGCGTACCGACCGTGAAGTCCGGGTCGTTGGCGAGGAGTACGGTCGCGGTGTCCGGACCGACGGTGGTGACGCGGCCGACGAGCCCGTCGCCGTTGAGCACGGTCATGTCGCGGAGGATGCCGTCCCGGGAACCGACGTCGATGGTGACGGTCCAGGAGAAGCCCTGCGCCGCTCCTATGGCGATGACCTCCGCGGCCTTGATGCCGTACTGCCCGTTGGCCGCCTTCTTCAGCATGTCGTCGAGCTGGCGGAGCCGGCTCTGGTTGCGGGCATCGCTGCCGAGCCTCGCCTTGAGGGCCGCGTTCTCCCGCTCCAGCACGGCGATCCGGCTGTGGCGCTCCCCCGAGTCCCGGATCGCTCCTATGGCGTTGCCGACCGGATCGACGGCGGCTGCCACGCCGTTCTCGACCGGTCCGAACACCGCGGCTGCAGCCTGCCGGGCGCCGCCCACCGGTGACTCCTGGCCGCCGCGGATGTCCACCGTGATCAGCGCGAACGCGATGGCGATCAGCAGGACCAGGAGCAGCCGGCTCTCTTTCGTGTCCCTCACGTGCGGCGGCCGTGCCTTCCTCATAGGAATGTGTGTGCTGCGTGCCGTTGTGCTCTGTGATGTTGCTTTGTGCCGTTATACCAACGATCCGCCGTTCGGGTCCGGCAGCGCCCGCACGGGGGTCCCCCGGGCCGGACGGGCGGCCGGGGAAGGCTTCGGTCGTGTCCGCTACCTGCGCGGCTGGGCGTCCAGCACCTGCTGGAGCGCCTCGAACTCCTCGACGCACTTGCCGGAGCCGAGCGCGACCGAGTCCAGGGGGTCCTCGGCGATGTGGATGGGCATACCGGTCTCCTGGCGCAGCCGCTCGTCGAGGCCGCGCAGCAGGGCGCCACCGCCGGTGAGGACGATGCCGCGGTCCATGACGTCGCCGGAGAGCTCCGGCGGGCACTTGTCGAGCGTGGTCTTCACGGCGTCGACGATCGCGTTGACCGGCTCCTCGATGGCCTTGCGGACCTCGGCGGCGGAGATGACCACGGTCTTCGGCAGGCCGGACACCAGGTCACGGCCGCGGATCTCGGTGTGCTCCTCCTTGTCCATGGCGTACGCCGAGCCGATGGTGATCTTGATGTTCTCTGCGGTGCGCTCGCCGAGAAGGAGGCTGTACTCCTTCTTGATGTGCTGGATGATCGCGTTGTCCAGCTCGTCACCGGCGACCCGGATGGACTGTGCCGTGACGATTCCTCCGAGGGAGATCACGGCGACCTCGGTGGTGCCGCCGCCGATGTCCACCACCATGTTGCCCGTGGCCTCGTGGACCGGAAGACCCGCTCCGATGGCGGCGGCCATCGGCTCCTCGATGATGTGCACCTGACGGGCACCGGCCTGCGTCGAGGCCTCGATGACGGCGCGGCGCTCGACTCCGGTGATGCCGGAGGGCACACAGACGACGATGCGCGGGCGGGCCGCCCAGCGGCGCTTGTGGATCTTGAGGATGAAATAGCGGAGCATCCGCTCGGTGATCTCGAAGTCGGCGATCACGCCGTCCTTCAGCGGGCGCACCGCGACGATGTTCCCCGGCGTGCGGCCGATCATCTTCTTCGCTTCGGCGCCCACCGCGAGGATGCCGCCGGTGTTCGTGTTGATGGCGACGACGGACGGCTCGTTGAGGACGATCCCACGACCCCTCACGTACACCAGCGTGTTGGCGGTCCCGAGGTCGACAGCCATGTCACGGCCGATGAACGACATTGAGTTCCCCTTGTTTCCCATGAGGATGCGTCGGGCCTTCCCAAATCGAGCTTTGATGGCTTTTCAGGTAGGCAGGAGGTGTTGCACGGGCGCTGTGGCGTGAAGGCTTCCATCGTAGTGGCGCCTGCACGGACACCGCGCGCTGGCCCGCCTCAGTAAGGGTGACGACGATTCGGAGCGATGCGTTCCCGGTTTCGGGGTTCGTATGCCGAAGGGCGACCGAAATTCCTTCGGTCGCCCCAGGCCAGGGCCCTGGATGGCTGACGAGCAATCAGGAAGGACCCGGGGAGGAAGAGCCGTCAGACCGCCGGGAAGAAGAGCTTCAGCTCCCGGATGGCGGACTCCTCGGAGTCCGAGGCGTGGATGAGGTTCTCCCGGACGATCGTGCCGTAGTCGCCGCGGATGGAACCGGGGGCGGCCGCGATCGGGTCGGTCGGGCCCGCCAGGGTGCGGATGCCCTCGATGACGCGCTCGCCCTCGACGACGAGGGCGACGACCGGGCCGGACAGCATGAACTCGACGAGCGGCTCGTAGAACGGCCGGCCCACGTGCTCGGCGTAGTGCTGCTCCAGCGTCTCGCGGTCGAGCGTGCGCAGCTCCAGCGCGGTGATCTGCCAGCCGGCCTTGCTCTCGATACGGCCGATGATCTCGCCGATCAGGCCGCGGCGTACGGCGTCGGGCTTGAGCAGGACGAGCGTGCGCTGGCTCACGGTGCGGGCTCCTTCGAGTGCGGGTCTCAGGTGTCCCGAGTCTCGGATGTCGAGTCTCGGATGTCGAGTCCGGGAGTCGGTCTCGGGGTGGGGGGTGCTGGACATGCCGGCATGCAGAGGCTACAGGGCCCCCGACGCCACCCGTTACGCAGCGTCAGGCTCTGACGAAGGACTAACGGCCTGTTGCGCGGCCCATGCCGCCTTCGTCTCGTCCACCTTGCGTCCGTAGTGGACCGAGGCCCACCACAGGGCGGCGAACACCACGCCGAGGATGAACATGACCGGGACCACGAATCCGCTCGCGATCAGGCCGATCTGCAGGACCCAGCCGAGCTGCACCCCGCCGGGGCGGGTGATCATCCCGCACAGCAGCACGGACAGCAGCATCGCGATGCCGCAGACCGTCCAGACCAGCGTCACGGACGGCCCGTCGGTCTTCATCGCCACCAGACCGGCGAAACCGATCACGAAGAACTCGCCGATCAGCGTGGACGCACAGAGCGTACGCATGGAACTCAGCCCCTTCCCAGCAGCAGGCGTGCCTCGCCGACCGTGATCACGGAGCCGGTCACCAGGACGCCTGCGCCCGCGTACTCCGCCTCCTCCTCGGCGAGCGTCACCGCCGCCTCCAGCGCGTCGTCGAGGCGCGGCTCGACGACCACCCGCTCGTCGCCGAAGACCTCCACGGCGACCGCGGCCAGCTCGTCGGCGTTCATCGCGCGATGGCTGGAGTTCTGCGTGACGACGATCTCCGTGAAGACCGGCTCGAAGGCTTCGAGGATCGCCTTCACGTCCTTGTCGCTGCTGGTGCCGACGACACCGATGAGCCGCGAGAAGCCGAAGGCCTCCGTGATGCCGTCGGCGGCCGCCTGGGCCCCCGCGGGGTTGTGCGCGGCGTCCAGGACGACTGTCGGGCTGCGGCGCACGACCTCGAGACGGCCGGGAGAGACGACGGACGCGAACGCCGAGCGGACCGCGTCCATGTCGAGCGTGCGCGCGTGCTGCTCACCGATGCCGAAGAAGGCCTCGACCGCGGCGAGCGCGACCGCCGCGTTGTGCGCCTGGTGGGCGCCGTAGAGCGGGAGGAAGATCTCCTCGTACTCCCCGCCGAGCCCGCGCAGCGTCAGCAGCTGCCCGCCGACCGCGACCTCACGGGACACGACCCCGAACTCCATGCCCTCGCGGGCCACCGTCGCGTCCACCTCGACGGCTTTCTTCAGCATGACCTGCGCGGCCTCCACCGGCTGCTGCGCCAGGATCACCGTCGCGCCCTGCTTGATGACGCCGGCCTTCTCGCCCGCGATCGCTGCCGCGGTGTCACCCAGCCGGTCGGTGTGGTCCAGCGCGATCGGGGTGACGACGGCGACCGACCCGTCGATGACATTGGTCGCGTCCCAGCTGCCGCCCATGCCGACCTCGACGACGGCCACGTCGACGGGCGCGTCCGCGAACGCGGCGTACGCCATGCCGGTCAGCACCTCGAAGAAGGAGAGCCGGAACTCCTGGGCCGCGTCGACCATCTCCACGTACGGCTTGATGTCGTGGTACGTGGCGACGAAGCGCTCGGGGGCGATCGGCACGCCGTCCAGGGTGATCCGCTCGGTGATCGACTGGACGTGGGGCGAGGTGTACCGACCGGTGCGCAGTTCGAAGGCGCCGAGCAGGGCCTCGATCATGCGGGCCGTGGACGTCTTGCCGTTGGTGCCGGTGATGTGGATCGACGGGTACGCGCGCTGGGGCTCGCCCAGCACGTCCATCAGCGCGGAGATCCGGCTGACCGACGGCTCCAGCTTCGTCTCGCCCCAGCGGGTCGCGAGGTCCGTCTCGACCTCGCGCAGTGCCTTGTCCACCTCCGGGTCGGCGGGCCGCGTGGGCATCTGGTCACCCTGGGGCGGCCCGGCCTGGGTGCGCAGGGTGCGGCTGCCGGCCTCGATCACCGCCAGGTCGGGGTCACGGTCGGTCTCCGCGTCGACGATCTCGTCGAACACGTCGGGCTCGTGGACGTTGTCGACGCCGTCGGTGTCTTCGGCGTCGTCGAAGGGATCCGGCTGCTGCTGCTCACTCACGCTGCCAGTCTACGGAGGCCCACCGACACGACGGCCGAGGCCCGCCTGCCCGTGCCCCCGCGGTCCTCACAGGCCCGACGGGAGCAGGGCCGGCACGTGGTACGACCCCTCCCGCGGACCCGCGGTGAGCGTGCCGCCCATGCTCTCCACCCGCTCGCGCATCGAGAAGGTGCCGGTCCCGCCGACACGGGCCGCTCACGGGCCGGGTCCTCGGCCGACAGCGAATTGCCGAAGTCGATCCGCAGCCGCGGCCCTCCACGTCGATGCTCACGGTCACCGTCTCGCCCGGAGCGTGCTTGGCGGCGTTCGTCAGGCACTCCTGGACGACCCGGTACACCGCCGTCTGCCGCAGCGGCGAGATCCGGCCGGCCCGGTCGCTGATCTCCAGCTGCACCGGGCTGCCCATCCGCTCCCCCTCCGCCGCGAGGGCGGGGAGGCCCTCGAGGCCGGGCGTCGCGGTCCGTTCGTCGGCGCGCCGCACGATGATCTCGTTCAGCATGTGATCGGCGCGGCGGGCCGTTTCGGCGAGCTCGTCGAAATCGGCGCCTGCGGTTCGGCCCGGGCCCGTACCGCCGGCACCTCGGCCCGCACGGTGAGCACGGTCAGCTCACGGCCCACCAGATCGTGCACATCGCGGGCGACGGAGGTGCGTTCCTTCTGCACGGCCTGGAGGGCCAGGGTCTCCGCGCGCTGTGCCTCCAGCTCGCGGATCAGGTCCTGGCGGTACGCGGCGATCCCGACGCCCGACGCGAGGACGCCGATCGGCACGACCAGGCTCAGGAACTCGCTGTGGGAGTCCCCGAGATGGGCCGGCCGGCCGGGGGTGTCGAACAGGGCGTACGCCGTGAGGACATGGCCGAGCGTGGCCATGACGCCGGCGGTGCGCCCGCGGAACCGGCCGAGCGAGTACAACGCGAACTGGATGAACGTCAGCTCGTGCAGCCGGCCCGGACAGCCGAGGGCGACCAGGTACGGCACCCATGGCGCCCGGCGCCGCAGCAGCAGCGTCGCCGCGCCGGCCGCCAGGACGACGGTCGCGCTCACCCGGCCCAGGGAGTTGTCCGCCTGGGCCAGGCCCGGCACGTCGAGCAGCATCGGCGCGAAGCAGCTGAGCGCCGTGACGGCGTCGACGGCACGCGGTGAGACCGCCCAGCGGTCCGCGTACCGGCGCCCCGCCGCGACGGCGCTGCGCAGCGCGAGGACGGCGGGCGGCATGCGTCCAACATCCAAGGTGGCGGGTGCGGCGCACGCGAGCGAGCGCCGATCCGGACTCGGGTGCGGCCGGCACGGCCCCGCGACCCTCGTGCCCGTTCCGGAACGCCGGACACGCTCGAAAGGCCGGAGGCCCGGGCGGGCTCGGGAGGAGCCCGCCCGGGCAGGCGAGGGCCCGGCAGGCGGCGGCCGGACCCCCGCCCGTCAGGCCTGCGGCAGGGCGGCCAGTTGAGCGGTGATGCGCGCGATGTCGTCGTCCGCCTTCGCGAGCCGGCCGCGGATCTTGTCGACGACATTGTCCGGGGCCTTGGCCAGGAACGCCTCGTTGCCGAGCTTCGCCGTGGCCTGGGCCCTCTCCTTCTCGGCCGCCGCGAGGTCCTTCGCGAGCCGCTTGCGCTCCGCGGCGATGTCGATCGCCCCGGACAGGTCCAGCGCGACCTCCGTGCCCGCGACCGGCAGCGTCGCCGTCGCGTGGAAGGACTCGCCCTCCGGCTGGAGGCGCAGCAGCTGCCGGATCGCGCCCTCGTGCGGCGCGAGCGCGGTGCCGTCCAGCGTCAGCCTGGCCGGGACCTTCTGGCCGGGCTGCAGACCCTGGTCGGAGCGGAACCGGCGGACCTCGGTGACGACCCGCTGGACCAGCTCGATCTCCCGCTCGGCGGCCTCGTCGCGGAAGCCGCTGTCCCTGGGCCATTCGGCGATGACGACGGACTCGCCGCCCGTGAGCGTGGTCCACAGCGTCTCCGTGACGAAGGGCACCACGGGGTGCAGCAGCCGCAGCGTGACGTCGAGGACCTCGCCCAGGACACGTGCGGAGACCTTCGCGGCCTCGCCGCCGCCCATGAACGTGGTCTTGGACAGCTCGACGTACCAGTCGAAGACCTCGTCCCACGCGAAGTGGAAGAGCGTGTCGGACAGCTTCGCGAACTGGTAGTCCTCGTAGTACGCGTCGACCTCGGCGACGACCGAGTTCAGGCGCGAGAGGATCCAGCGGTCGGTCGCCGACATGGCGGACGGGTCGGGCATCGGGCCCTCGACCGTCGCGCCGTTCATCAGCGCGAAGCGCGTCGCGTTCCAGATCTTGTTGGCGAAGTTGCGCGAGCCCTGGACCCAGTCCTCGCCGATCGGGACGTCGACGCCCGGGTTGGCGCCGCGTACCAGCGTGAAACGCAGCGCGTCGGAGCCGTATTTGTCCATCCAGTCCAGCGGATTGACCGCGTTGCCGAAGGACTTCGACATCTTCTTGCCGAACTGGTCGCGGACCATGCCGTGCAGGGCGATGGTGTGGAACGGCGGGGTGCCGTCCATCGCGTACAGGCCGAACATCATCATCCGGGCGACCCAGAAGAAGAGGATGTCGTAGCCGGTGACCAGGACGGAGTTCGGGTAGAACTTCGCGAGGCTCTCGGTCTGCTCCGGCCAGCCGAGCGTGGAGAACGGCCACAGGCCGGACGAGAACCAGGTGTCGAGGACATCGGTCTCCTGGGTCCAGCCCTCGCCGCTCGGCGGCTCCTCGTCCGGTCCGACGCAGACGATCTCGCCGTTCGGGCCGTACCAGACGGGGATGCGGTGGCCCCACCACAGCTGGCGCGAGATGCACCAGTCGTGGAGGTTGTCGACCCAGTCGAAGTACCGCTTCTCCATCTCCTGCGGGTGGATCGCGACCTTGCCGTCGCGGACGGCGTCGCCCGCGGCCTTCGCGAGCGGACCGACCTTGACCCACCACTGCATGGACAGCCGCGGCTCGATCGTGGTCTTGCAGCGCGAGCAGTGGCCGACGGAGTGGACGTAGGGGCGCTTCTCGGCGACGATCCGGCCGTCGGCGCGCAGGGCGCCGACGATGGCGCTGCGGGCCTCCAGCCGGTCCAGGCCCTGGAAGGGGCCGTGTGCGGTGATGACGGCGCGCTCGTCCATGACGGCGAGGTTCGGCAGACCGTGCCGCTGGCCGATCTCGAAGTCGTTCGGGTCGTGCGCGGGCGTCACCTTGACGGCGCCGGTGCCGAACTCCGGGTCGACGTGCTCGTCGGCGACGACGGGGATACGGCGGCCGGTCAGCGGCAGCTCGATCTCGCGTCCGACGAGGTGCTGGTAGCGCTCGTCCTCGGGGTGGACGGCGACGGCCGTGTCGCCCAGCATCGTCTCGGCGCGGGTCGTCGCGACGACGATGGAGTCGTCGCCCTCCCCGTACCGGATCGAGACGAGCTCGCCGTCGTCGTCCTGGTACTCGACCTCGATGTCCGAGATGGCCGTCAGACAGCGCGGGCACCAGTTGATGATGCGCTCGGCGCGGTAGATCAGCTCGTCGTCGTAGAGCTTCTTGAAGATGGTCTGGACGGCCTTGGAGAGGCCCTCGTCCATCGTGAAGCGCTCGCGCGACCAGGCGACACCGTCGCCCAGCCGCTTCATCTGCCCGGAGATCTGACCGCCGGACTCCGCCTTCCACTGCCAGACGCGCTCGACGAACTCGTCACGGCCGAGGTCGTGACGGGACTTGCCCTCCTTGGCGAGCTCACGCTCGACGACGTTCTGCGTGGCGATACCGGCGTGGTCCATGCCGGGCTGCCACAGCGTCTCGTAGCCCTGCATCCGCTTGCGACGGGTGAGGGCGTCGATCAACGTGTGCTCGAAGGCGTGGCCCAGGTGGAGGCTGCCCGTGACGTTCGGCGGCGGGATGACGA
The DNA here is from genome assembly GCF_040296405.1 of Streptomyces sp. NPDC002133. Classification (NCBI taxonomy): domain Bacteria; kingdom Bacillati; phylum Actinomycetota; class Actinomycetes; order Kitasatosporales; family Streptomycetaceae; genus Streptomyces; species Streptomyces sp. NPDC002133. Next base: position 92,016 of record NZ_JBEOXF010000011.1, read on the forward strand.
CCGTGTACGGAGGCTTCTCGCTGTTCGCGTCGGCCTCGAAGTAACCGCGTTCTACCCAGCGCTCGTACAGCTTCCCCTCTACCTCGGCCGGCGCGTACTGGGTCGGCAGTTCGGGGTTGCTGGCTGGCTGCTGATGAGTGTTCTCGGTCACGGGTCACAGTTTAGAGGTGTCACGGTCCGGTTCTGAAACGGGAATGTTCCGTAACGGTGTGCGCCCCCGCACCCCTGGACGGTGCCCGTTCCGACAGGATGTTCGGAACGCAGAAGCATCTGGAGGGGAACCCAGGAATGAGCTACAACCAGCCGGGCCCGTACGACGGTCAGCCCCAGCAGCCCGGGCCGTACGGCCAGCCGGGTCCGTACGGCCAGCCGCCGCAGGCCCCGCAGCCCGGTTACGGCTACCCGCAGCAGGCTCCTCAGCCCGGCTACGGGTACCCCCAGCAGGCCCCCCAGGGCGTCCCGCCGCAGCAGCAGGGCTGGGGCCAGCCCCCGCAGCAGCCCGCCCCCTACGGCCAGCCTCCCCAGCAGCCCCCGTACGGCGCGGGCCCCGGCGCCTACCCGCCCCCGCCGCCGGCCCAGGGCGGCGGCAAGAAGACGGGCCTGATCATCGGCGCGGTCGCGGTGGTCGCGGCGATCGGCGTCGGCGCGTACTTCGTGTTCGGCGGCAGCGGCAACAGCGCGGTGGCCGATGACACCAAGGGGTACAAGATCACCCCGGCGGCCACGGTCGGTGAGTTCAAGAAGGACAAGGACAGCCCGGAGTCTCTTACCGCCAAGGAGAAGAAGGAGGTCGAAACCCTCCTGGGGATCAAGAACCCTCAGGAGGCGGGCGCCACGTACAAGGCGGGGGACCCGAGCGATCCGTCGAAGGCGAAGTCGCTGAGCCTCAACGGACTGTGGGGCGAGGTCCCCGACCCGGAGAAGGCGATCGACGGCTACTTCCAGAAGCTCGAGGAGGGCGAGAAGGACGACGAGGAGGACTTCAAGGTCGAGCTGGTCGGCAGCCCCACCGCTGTCGAGCCCGAAGGCTTCGAAGGTGCGCTCATGAAGTGCCAGAGCGCCAAGTTCACGCCCACCGGCGACGCTGCCTCGTCGGGCGTCGGAGCCAAGGAGCTCGAGCTTCCGATCTGCGTCTGGGCCGACTACAGCACCATCGCCGCCGTGAACGTCATCAACGTGGCGCAGATCGTGGGCACGGGCGGCAAGGCCGTCCCGCAGGACGAGGTCGCAGGCTTGGCGGCCAAGCTCTACAACGCCTCGCGCACCAAGGTCTGATCCGCAGGAACAGGCGGCACGAAGGCGCGCTCGACCAGTCGGCGGGACCGGCCTGGCGTCCGAGTGGTCCTCTCGACATTCCCACCTGGAACTGGCATTCGATGGGTTGGAGCCGATCAAGTCTGACCAACTCGATCATCCTTGGGGGCAATTGTGCGCAGGCGAGCCATGCATGCGACAGCTGGAGGCGTTGCATGCCTCCTCGTGCCATTGGCCGCCACACCGGCTGCCGCGGCCCATTACGACTCGAGGTGCAGCCCTGTGATCGGCGGTGTCATCGTCACACCGCCGGCAACCGGTGGGGGAACGTGGAACTTCGCAAGCCGCACGCGCCTGAACCCTGTGACACTCACGGTCCAGGACCGCAAGGCGGACGGAATGAACGTCGGCGTCCGGCTCGTCACCCGCAAGAGCAACGGCACCAATCACGCCTGGCCGTGGAAGCGTCTCCACTCCGGTTCCGGGACATCCCAGAGCTGGGGAACCTCGGCCACGGACAACGGAGGCATCCGACTGGCTTGGACACAGGTGGGAGTGTTTGACGGCAACACTCTGAAACTGATGTGCGAGACGGCCGAAGGAACCAATCTCCACTGGGGTTAGCGGCTGAAACGGTACCGAGGCGCCCGGCCGGTTCGTCGAACCGGCCGGGCGCCTCGGTCTTCGTACGTGTGTCGAGCGCTACGCGCTCTTCTCGTGCCGCCCGTCGTTCTTCACGATCCTCGGCACCAGTGTCGGGTTCACGTTGTTGTGCACCACGTCTGCCGTGATGACGACACGCGCCACGTCCTTGCGCGACGGCACCTCGTACATCACGGACATGAGGACTTCCTCCATGATGGCGCGCAGGCCGCGCGCGCCCGTGCCGCGGAGGATCGCCTGGTCGGCGATGGCCTCGAGCGCAGGGCGGTCGAAGTCCAGCTCGACGCCGTCGAGTTCGAACAGCCGCTGGTACTGCTTGACCAGGGCGTTGCGCGGCTCGACCAGGATCTTCAGCAGCGCCTCGCGGTCCAGGTTGTGGACCGACGTGATCACCGGCAGTCGGCCGATGAACTCGGGGATCATGCCGAACTTCACCAGGTCCTCGGGCATGACCTCCTGGAACTGGTCGCTCGCCTCGATCTCCCGCTTGGAGCGGATCGTGGCGCCGAAGCCGATGCCCTTCGCTCCCGCCCGCGACTCGATGATCTTCTCCAGGCCGGCGAAGGCGCCGCCCACGATGAAGAGCACGTTGGTCGTGTCGATCTGGATGAACTCCTGGTGGGGGTGCTTCCGGCCACCCTGCGGGGGCACGGAGGCGGTCGTGCCCTCCAGGATCTTCAGCAGCGCCTGCTGGACCCCTTCACCGCTCACATCCCGTGTGATCGACGGGTTCTCGCTCTTGCGGGCGACCTTGTCGATCTCGTCGATGTAGATGATCCCGGTCTCGGCCTTCTTGACGTCGTAGTCGGCGGCCTGGATCAGCTTGAGCAGGATGTTCTCGACGTCCTCGCCGACATAGCCCGCCTCCGTCAGCGCCGTCGCGTCGGCGATGGCGAACGGGACGTTGAGCATGCGAGCCAGCGTCTGGGCCAGCAGCGTCTTGCCGGAGCCGGTGGGGCCGAGCAGCAGGATGTTGGACTTGGCGAGTTCGATCGCGTCGTCCCGCCCCTGCGCGCCGCCGGTCTCGCCGGCCTGGACGCGCTTGTAGTGGTTGTACACCGCGACCGAGAGCGCCTTCTTCGCGGGCTCCTGCCCGACGACGTACCCCTCGAGGAACTCGTAGATCTCGCGCGGCTTGGGGAGTTCCTCCCACCGCACCTCGGAGGTCTCGGCGAGCTCCTCCTCGATGATCTCGTTGCAGAGGTCGATGCACTCGTCGCAGATGTACACCCCGGGGCCTGCGATGAGCTTCTTCACCTGCTTCTGGCTCTTTCCGCAGAACGAGCACTTGAGCAGATCGCCGCCATCACCAATGCGTGCCACGAGGTGCTTCCCCTTCGCCTGGGAGCGCTTGGTTCAGCGGCTCCTGGTGCCTCATATCCGACGGTACCTTGCCGGGCCCCTCGTTCGGGCCCCCCTTGGCGCGGTTCACATTGACGTGTACCGCGCCAAGGGAAGGTCGGGCGTCAGGCGGCCGCTGCGGCCGTGCTCTTGCGGGTCGAGACGATCTGGTCGACCAAGCCGTACGAGAGGGCCTCTTCGGCGGTCAGGATCTTGTCGCGCTCGATGTCGTCGCGGACCTTCTCGATCGGCGTCGACGAGTGCTTGGCCAGCATCTCCTCGAGCTGCTCACGCATGCGCAGGATCTCGTTGGCCGCGATCTCCAGGTCGGAGAGCTGCTCCCGGCCCGTCTGGGTCGAGGGCTGGTGGATCAGGACACGGGCGTGCGGCAGGGCCATCCGCTTGCCGGGGGTGCCGGCGGCGAGCAGGACGGCGGCGGCGGAGGCCGCCTGGCCCATGCAGACCGTCTGGATGTCCGGCTTCACGAACTGCATCGTGTCGTAGATGGCGGTCAGCGCGGTGAACGAACCACCGGGGCTGTTGATGTAGATCGAGATGTCGCGGTCCGGGTCCATCGACTCCAGGCACAGCAGCTGCGCCATGACGTCGTTGGCGGAGGCGTCGTCGATCTGGACGCCGAGGAAGATCACGCGCTCCTCGAAGAGCTTCGCGTACGGGTCGTACTCGCGCACACCCTGCGAGGTGCGCTCGACGAAGCGGGGAACGACGTAGCGGTTGTCCACCTGCGGGCCCGTGTAGAGGCCGCTCGCGGAGAGATTGTTCTGCATGTGCATGTCGGTGTTCACCATCCTGGTGGCGTTCGGCGGGCTGAGGGTCTGGGTGGGGTGCGGAGTCCGGGGCCTGGTGCCGGGGATCAGGCCCGGCGGCCCCGGTGCCGGGGATCAGGCCCCGGTGCCACCACCGCCCGGAACGCCCGAAGCGAGGGAGATGATCTCGTCGATGAGCCCGTAGTCCTTGGCTTCCCCGGCGGTGAACCAGCGGTCGCGGTCGCCGTCGCGGATGATCGTCTCGACGGTCTGGCCGGAGTGGTGGGCGGTGATCTCCGCCATGCGCTTCTTGGTGCGCAGCAGGTACTCGGCCTGGATCTTGATGTCCGATGCGGTACCGCCGATACCGGCGGAGCCCTGGTGCATCAGGATGTCGGTGTGCGGGAGCGCGAAGCGCTTGCCCGCGGTGCCGCCGGTGAGCAGGAACTGGCCCATGGAGGCGGCCATGCCCATGCCGATGGTGACGACGTCGTTCGGGATGTACTGCATGGTGTCGTAGATCGCCATGCCGGCCGTCACCGAGCCACCGGGGCTGTTGATGTAGAGGTAGATGTCCTTCTCGGGGTCTGCGGCCAGAAGGAGGAGCTGCGCCGTGATCCTGTTGGCGATGTCGTCGTCGACCTGCTGACCCAGGAAGATGATGCGCTCGCCGAGCAGCCGGCTGTAGACCTGGTCGCCGAGGCCTCCACCGATGGACGGTTCACCGGCGGCGTTAGGCATCAGATTCGTCACGTAATCCACCTGCTCGTCTCTGACGGCTGCGGCCGTCTCAGCGTCTTCGTACTACCGGGGGCTGGAAGATCCCCTGGGCGGGTAGTCCCCTGCCCTCGTACTCATGGACCCTAACGCGCTGGTGGGCGGGCGCCATCCCGCTTCTCGAACTGTTCGCTGGGAGCGCAAGGTGCGGGAGCGTGCAGGCGTCGTGGACGCCCACGTCAGCGCCCCGCGTACGCCCACCTGAGCAGGCTCCGCCGCGACCCGCGGCGATTCGGCCGGGAGGCCGGTGCGCGCGGCTCCGGTACGGCGACGGGCCCGGACGCGCACAGGGCGCGTCCGGGCCCGTCGTACGGGATCAGCGCGAGGCTCAGGCCTCGGTCTCGTCCTCGGCGTCCTTCGCGGCGGCGGCGTCGGCGTCGACCCCACCGGTGGCGGCGGCGGCGACCTCCGCGGCCTCCTCGACCTCGTCCTCGTCGTCGCTCAGGTCGACGACCTCGCCGTTGGTGTCGGTGACCGTCGCGGCCTCGACGACCACGGCGAGCGCCTTGCCGCGGGCGACCTCGCCGACGAGCATGGGCACCTGGCCGCCCTCGACGACGGCCTGGGCGAACTGGTCGGGTGACATGCCGGAGGAGGCGGCGCGGCGCATGAGGTGCTCGGTGAGCTCCTCCTGGCTGACGTTCAGCTTCTCCTTGGAGACCAGCTCGTCGAGGACGAACTGGGTCTTGATGCCCTTGACCGCCTGCTCCTTGGTCTCGGTTTCGAACTCCTCGGCGGTCTTGCCCTGGATCTCCAGGTACTTGTCGAGGGTCAGACCCATCTGACCGAGCTGGTGGTGCTCGAGGTTGTGCTTGCGGGTGTTGACCTCGTCCTCGAGGAGCTTCTCGGGCATCGGGACCTCGACCAGCTCCAGGAGCTTGTCCAGGACGCGCTCCTGGGCCTGGGTGGCCTGGTCGTACTCCTTCATGTTCTCGAGGCGCTTGCGGCTGTCGGCCTTCAGCTCCTCGAGGGTGTCGAACTCGCTCGCCATCTGCGCGAACTCGTCGTCGAGCTCGGGGAGCTCACGGGCCGCGACCTGGGTGACCTTGACGGTGACCTCGGCGTCCTGGCCCTCGGCGGAGCCGCCCTTCAGCTGCGAGGTGAAGGTGGCCTCGCCGCCGGCCTCCAGGCCGGTCACGGCCTCGTCGATGCCGTCGAGGAGCTCACCGGAGCCGATCGTGTACTGCACGCCGTCCGCGACGCCGTCCGCGAGGACCTCGCCGTCGACCTTGGCCTCCAGGTCGATCGTCACGACGTCGCCCTCGGCGGCGGCGCGCTCGACCGGGGAAGTGGACGCGAAGCGCGAGCGCAGTTGCTCGACGGACTTCTCCACATCCTCGTCACTGACCTCGATGGCGTCGACCTCGACGGAGATGCCGGAGTAGTCCGGGATCTCGATCGTCGGGCGGATGTCCACCTCGGCGGTGAAGGCCAGCGTCTCGCCGTCCTTCAGCTCCGTGATGTCCACCTCGGGCTGGCCGAGGACGTTGACCTCGGCCTCGTTGACCGCCTGCGTGTAGAACTTCGGGAGGGCGTCGTTGACGGCCTCCTCCAGCACCGCACCGCGGCCGAACCGCTGGTCGATGACCCGGGCCGGGATCTTGCCCTTACGGAAGCCCTTGACCGTGACCTGCTGGTTGATCTTCTTGTACGCCGCGTCGAGGCTGTCCTTGAGCTCCTCGAAGGGCACCTCGACAGTGAGCCGAACCCGGGTCGGGTTCAGGGTCTCCACGGCGCTCTTCACGGTTCGGTCTCCTTGGTGGCTGAAATCAGGGGTTCTGCTGTGGTCACCGCGGTGGGATGTCCTGCGGCGACTCAGCGGATCGGGCCCGGCTCTTCAGACACTCGTCAGACACACGGGCACACAGCTTGCATAGTAACCGCAAGCGGGATGAGCCCCACAACGTGATCTTGAGCTGTGATCAGGACTGGTGGTCGGGGTGGCGGGATTTGAACCCACGGCCTTCCGCTCCCAAAGCGGACGCGCTACCAAGCTGCGCCACACCCCGTCGGTGCGACACGTAGGGTACATGCCCGCAGCCAGTGCTCCTGCCCCTTTGTTTCGTACGTACGCGCCCGGTACGGAATGGGTGTGCGGCGAGCGGCAGGAACCCGCTACGATGCTCTTCGTGCCGCGGCCTTCATGACCTGCGGCGCGATCCTCGCGGGCGTAGCTCAATGGTAGAGCCCTAGTCTTCCAAACTAGCTACGCGGGTTCGATTCCCGTCGCCCGCTCCGCATGGCTCAGGGCCAGGCCGGAGGTTCGTCCTCCGGCCTGGCCCTGAGTCGTTGTCGTACTGCGGTGCGCGCCGACGCCAGAAGTGCGCGTCGGCGTCAGAACTGGATCGCGTTGAGCGAGTCGGCCAGCGAGTTCAGGAAGTTGTTGATCGACGGCGCCATGCCGGTCGACGCGAGGAAGAAGCCGAAAAGCGCCGCGACTATCGCGGGTCCGGCCTTGATCGAACCGCCGCGGATCATCACCACGAGGATGATCGCCAACAGCAGCACCACAGACAGCGAAATGGCCACAACTGATCACACCCTCGGTCGGTCCACCCTTGCCCCGCCCGGGAGCATGCGGCCCAGCACACCCCCGTCACGTCCATCGTGCCACCAACCCCCTGGTGCTGGCTGCCGGCTGACACATCGTCGGCTGATGGATCACGTCACACCGGGCCGGGCCGACAGGCCCGGCCATGGCGCACCGACACACGGCACCTACCCGCCGGGCGCGAAATACACACAGCCCGGTCACAGGAAATTCAGGCAATTGCGGTGAGGAAATTCACCCTCACATTCGGCGTGTCGATTTGCACCGTTTAAGCGGTATTAACTAGGGCATATTGCGCGTTTGACGGTAGTTTCAGTGGCGAATGGACGCGCCCTCCAGCGGGTTTTACGTAATCCATTCCGCAGGGCTAGGGTGCCTCGAATGTTCCACGCTCCGAATGGATTGCAGAGGGACCGACTCCCCGAGGCCTCCCGGGAGCCGGAGCCCGTCCCCGAGACGACGGCGAAGGCGAAGGAACCGGCGTCACCGGCACCGGCGGCACGCCCGCACGTGCCGCCCGCGGCGGCATCGGCCGGGAGACGCGACCCCTACTTCGACAACGCCAAGTACCTGGCCATCGTGCTGGTGGCGGTGGCGCACGCGTGGGAACCGGTGATGGAGGGCAGTCGCGCCACCCGAGCGCTGTACATGCTCGTCTACACCTTCCACATGCCGGCGTTCATCATCATCTCCGGCTACTTCTCGCGGAACTTCGACGCCCGGCCCGGCCAGCTGAAGCGGCTGGTGAGCGGGGTGGTCGTGCCGTACGTCGTCTTCGAGGTGGCGTACACGCTCCACAAGCGCTGGGGCGACGGCGACCCCGGGCACCCGTTCAGTCTGACCGACCCCTTCTACCTCACCTGGTTCCTGCTGGCGTTGTTCGTCTGGCGGCTGTCCACTCCCCTGTGGCGCGCGATCCGGTGGCCACTGCCGCTCGCGCTGGTCGTCGCCGCGCTCGGCTCGCTCACGACGGGCATCGGCGGGGATCTCGAGCTGCAGCGCGTGATGCAGTTCCTGCCGTTCTTCGTGCTCGGGCTCTCGCTCAAGCCGGTCCACTTCCAGCTGGTGCGGCGGCGCGAGGTGCGGCTGCTGGCGCTGCCGGTGGTCGCGGGCGCGGCGGTGTTCACCTACTGGATCGCGCCGGACCTGAGGATGGGCTGGTTCTACCGCTCGGCCGGGGCCGGGGACCTGGGCGCGCCGTGGTGGGCGGGGCCGCTCATGACGTTCGGCCTGTTCGCCTGCGCGCTCGTGCTCACGGCGGCCTTCCTGGCCTGGGTGCCGCGCGGGCGGACCTGGTTCACCGTGCTGGGTGCGGGCACCATATGCGGGTATCTGCTGCACGGCTTCCTGGTGAAGACCTTCGACTACATGGGCCTGGCGGCGGAGCATCCGTGGCTCGCCACACCGGGCGGAGAGCTCGTGGTGACGTTGACGATGGCCGCGGCGGTGACGCTGCTCTGTACGCCTCCGGTGCGGCGGGCTCTGCGCTTCGCGACGGAGCCGGAGCTGTCCTGGGCGTTCCGGCGGGACGTCACTCGGCTGTCAGGCCCAGCAGCCGGCGCACCGTCGCGTACTTCGCGGTGAGCCGGGCCCGGGTCGCATCGTCGAGGACGGCCAGGCGGTCAGGGTCTGCGTTGTGGGCGAGGTCGGACTCCTTGACGAGGAGTGCGCCCGGCGTCGCGAGAATGCGTCGGGTGTAGTCGGCGAGGTCCTCGCCCTTGCGCTTGGTCAGCGCGAGGACCATCTCCTTGACGGACTGCGGGAGTTCGGCGGCGTCCAGCCAGTCGCGGGAGAGGGCGTCGTCCTCGATGGCGTCGTGCAGCCATGCCGCGGCGATCTGCTCGTCGCTGCCGCCACGGGCGCGGACGCCGTCGGCGACGGCCTGCAGATGCTCCGTGTACGGGCGTCCCGCCTTGTCCGTCTGCGCCGCGTGCGCCTCGCGGGCCACGGCCTCGACGTCGGTCAGAGTGAGGAAGGGCATGAGCGGACTGTACGGGGGCGCCGATCGACCCGGGTGTCCGTTCTCAGAACCCGGAGGGGTTCATGTCACAGCTCGCGGCGGAGCAGAAGCAGGGCGCGGTCGTCGTTGACGTCCTTGGCCACGGCCTCGATGAGGTGCCAGGCCGCGCCCTCGAAGCCGGTCGCGACATAGCGGTCGGCCTCGCCGGTGAGGCGGTCCATGCCCTCGGCGATCTCGCGGTCGGACGCCTCCACCAGGCCGTCCGTGAAGAGCATCAGCACGTCGCCCGGCCGCAGTGTCCCCTTGACCGGGTCGAACTGGGCGCCGGCGTACACGCCGAGCAGTGGCCCCTCCGCGGACTTCTCCTCCCAGCGGCCCGAACCCGCGTGGAGCTGGAGGGCGGGGAGATGGCCGGCGGAGAGGAGTTCGTAGTCGCCGGAGTCCAGGTCGAGGACGAGATGGATGGAGGTCGCGAAGCCCTCGTCCCAGTCCTGGCGCAGCAGATAGCCGTTGGCGGCGGGCAGGAAGCCGTGCGGCGGCAGCGAGCCGAGGAGTCCGCCGAACGCGCCCGACAGGAGCAGGGCGCGCGATCCCGCGTCCATGCCCTTGCCGGAGACGTCGGTCAGGACGGCTTCGAGTGTGCGACCGCCGTTGGTCCGGGCCGCGACCACGAAATCGCCGGAGAAGGACTGTCCGCCGGCCGGACGCAGCGCCATCTCGCGGTGCCAGCCCTTGGGCAGCCGGGGCAGCGCGCTCTGCACCCGAAGGCGTTCACGCAGGTCGAAGAGCATCGTGCCGCCGCGCCGCCAGGGCACGCCGACCCGGGCCCGGAACTGTGCGATGAGCAGTCCGAAGAAGCCGCAGGCCGCCACGACCAGCACCGTTCCGGGGGTGACCCGCGCCGGGCCCTCCATGTACGGGCCCAGCGTGAGCGACTCGACGATGAGCGCGCCCGCCGCAGCCGCGTACAGCCCGAGGAGACTGGCGGGCCGCAGCAGCAGACCGCCCGCCACGATCGGGAGGACGAGTGCCGCCGGCGAGAACCAGACGGGCAGGGCTATCGTGCCGCACGCGATCGCCGGGATGGTCAGCAGCAGTCCGACCAGGGCGATCCAGTCCGAGCCGTCGCCTCGGAAGTAGTCGACGCCGGACTTGCGCAGCGCGGTGCGGGCCCGGTGTGCGGACTTCCGCAGCCGGGCCGTGAGTGAGTCTGCTGCGCCACGTGCCATCGTCGTGGACCCTATCCACCCGCTCGGGTGGCGTGCAGGGCGGCCCCTGTGACATTGCGTTCGAAATCGGGTCGCGGCGGATCGGACACCCCTGGTAGGGATGGCACATGACGACTGAACTGCGGGTGCTCCAGCGGGCACAGTGGGACGAGTGGTACGGAAAGCTGGAGCGCGCCTTCGGCGGAGTGCCCGAGGCCCCGGAGGAACGCGAACTGTTTCGCACGCTGACGGAGTTCGACCGTTCGATCGCCGCGTGGGACGGCGACGAGTGCGTCGGTACGGCCGGGGCGTTCAGTTACCAGGTGTCGGTGCCCGGCGGCGCGTTCGTCCCCGCCGCCGGCGTGACGATGGTGAGCGTCGCGGCGACGCACCGGCGGCGCGGAGTGCTGACCTCGATGATGCGGCGTCAGCTGGATGACGTACACATGTGGGGTGAACCGCTCGCCGTGCTGACGGCGTCCGAGCCGGAGATCTACGGACGGTTCGGGTACGGCGTCGGGACGCATCAGCTGAATCTGGAGATCGACACGTCCCGGGTGCGGATCGTCGCGCCGCCCGGAACGGACGGCGTACGACTGCGGTTCGTTCCGGTCGCGGAGGCGGCCGAGGCGTGCGAGGCCGTGTATCTGCGCACGATCGGCTCACGGCCCGGCATGATCGCCCGGACGCCCGGCTGGGAGCGGCTGCCGCTGCTCGACCCCCGGGGCGAGCGGGAGGGCGCGTCGCCCATGCAGTGCGTGCTCGCCGAGCGGGACGGCGAATTGGTGGGATACGTCCGCTTCCGCAACAAGCCGGAGTGGCAGGCGTCGGGAGCGAAAGGCTCGATCATGCTCCGGCACATCGACGCGCTGGACCCTGCGGCGTACGCGGCACTGTGGCGGTTCCTCTTCGACATCGACCTGACCTCGACGGTCCGTGCGGGGATGCGGCCCGTGGACGACCCGCTGCTGCAGCTGGTGACCGACATCCGCCGGTGCGGTGTTCTCGTGCGCGACTCGATGCACGTACGGCTGGTGGACCTGGGCGCGGCGCTGGCGGCACGGACCTACCAGGCGCCGGTGGACGTGGTGTTCGAGGTCGAGGACGCCTTCTGCCCCTGGAACGAGGGGCGCTGGCGGCTCACCGGCGACATGAAGGGCGCGTCCTGCGAGCGCACCGCGGACGAGGCCGATCTGGCGCTGTCCGCAAGGGAGTTGGGCTCTGCGTACCTCGGCGGGGTGACGCTCTCCTCGCTGGCGGGCGCGGGGCGGGTGCGCGAACTGCGCGGCGGGGCGCTGGCCGAGGCCTCGCTCGCCTTCGGCTCGGACCTCGCGCCGTGGCTGCCGCACGGCTTCTAGCGGGCGGGAGGCGTCCTCACGTCCCCGACCGGCCCGGCCCCTGGCAGGTCGGACACCAGAAGAGGTTGCGGGCGGCGAGATCGGCGGTGCGGATCTCGCCGCCACAGATGTGGCAGGGCCGGCTGGCCCGGCGGTAGACGTAGACCTCGCCGCCGTGGTCGTCGACGCGCGGCGGGCGGCCCATGGCCTCGGGGGTGTGCTCGGGTCGGACGGTGTCGATGCGGTTGTTCCGCACGCCTTCACGCATGAGCGCGACCAGGTCCGCCCAGACGGCGTGCCACTCGCGCTCGGTGAGGTCCTTCCCCAGGCGGTACGGATCGATGCCATGACGGAAGAGGACTTCCGCGCGGTAGACGTTGCCGACGCCCGCGACGACCTTCTGGTCCATGAGCAGGGCCGCGACGGTCGTACGGGAGCGGGAGATCCGTGCCCAGGCGCGCTCGGGGCCGTCGTCCGTGCGGAGCGGATCGGGGCCGAGGCGCTCGTGTATCGCGCGCTTCTCGGGGTCCGTGATGAGGGAACACGTGGTCGGGCCGCGCAGGTCGACGTACGCCCGCGCGTGGGCGAGCCGCAGCCGCACGGTCTCGGCGGGCGGGGGCGCCGGGACGTCGCCGAAGTTCACCTTGCCGAACAGGCCGAGGTGGATGTGGACCCATTCCTCGCCGCCGAAGCCGAGGAAGAGGTGCTTGCCGTGGGCCTCGGTGCGCTCCAGCACCGTGCCGTCGAGCAGCGCCGCTGAGTCGGCGAACTTCCCCTGCGGGCTCGTCACCCGGACGGACCGGCCGCCGAACCGTTCCCGGTAGTCGGCGGCCAGTCGGTGGATCGTGTGCCCCTCGGGCATCAGGCGGTGGGCTCCTGCGGGTGGTGGGCCGGGATCGGGGGGAGCTCGCCGGTGGTCTCGTACGCCGAGAGCATCTCGATGCGACGGGAGTGACGCTCCTCACCCGAGTAGGGCGTCTTCAGGAAGACCTCGACGAACGTCGTCGCCTCGTCGGTGGTGTGCATGCGGGCGCCGACGGCCACGACATTGGCGTTGTTGTGCTCACGGCCCAGTGTGGCCGTCTGCACGCTCCAGGCCAGTGCCGCGCGCACACCCTCGACCTTGTTCGCGGCGATCTGCTCGCCGTTGCCGGAGCCGCCGATGACGACGCCGAGGCTGTCCGGGTCCGCGGCGGTCCGCTCGGCGGCACGCAGGCAGAACGGCGGGTAGTCGTCCTGGGCGTCGTAGATGTGGGGGCCGCAGTCGACGGGCTCGTGGCCGTGGGCCGTGAGCCACTCGACGAGGTGGTTCTTGAGTTCGAAGCCGGCATGGTCGGAGCCGAGGTACACGCGCATGATCCGAGTGTGGCACGCGGGAGGCCGGGTAGCGGTCAGCGGGGTCGGTACGGGTTTCGGTCGCACGACCGGACGAAAGGTGCCCAATATCACGAAACGGAATCAGGTCTTCCGTACCGGCGAGTCACCGGTTTGAATGCACGGGCTCGTAACCCGAGCGAACCGCACACGTAAGGAATCGTCCATGACCTCGCAGTCGACCCTTACGAAGGCAGGCGGAAGCACCGGAGAACCCGGCATTCCCCAGCCTTCGGACGGTCTCAAGGCCGGACTGAAGAACCGCCATCTGTCCATGATCGCCATCGGCGGCGTCATCGGCGCCGGCCTGTTCGTCGGGTCCTCCGGCGGTATCGCCGCGGCCGGCCCGGCCATCCTCGTGTCGTACCTCCTCGTCGGCGCGATGGTGGTCTTCGTCATGCGGATGCTGGGCGAGATGGCGGCCGCGAGCCCGAACTCCGGCTCGTTCTCCGCGTACGCCGACCGCGCGCTCGGCCGCTGGGCGGGCTTCTCCATCGGCTGGCTGTACTGGTTCTTCTGGGTCGTGGTGCTGGCGGTCGAGGCGACCGCGGGTGCCGTGATCCTGGAGGGCTGGGTCCCGGCCGTGCCGCAGTGGGCCTGGGCGCTGATCGTCATGGTCGTGCTGACCGCGACCAACCTCGTCTCGGTTTCGTCGTACGGCGAGTTCGAGTTCTGGTTCGCCGGCATCAAGGTCGTCGCCATCGGCGCGTTCGTGGTCATCGGTCTGCTGGCCGTCTTCGGCATCCTGCCGGGCTCCGACAACCCGGGCGCGGGCTTCGCGCACCTGACCGATGCCGGCGGCTTCCTGCCCAACGGCGCGGGCGCCATCCTCACCGGTGTGCTGATGGTCGTCTTCTCCTTCATGGGCAGCGAGATCGTCACGCTGGCCGCAGGTGAGTCCGAGGACCCGCGCCGCGCGGTCACCAAGGCCACCAACAGCGTGATCTGGCGGATCGGCGTCTTCTACCTGGGCTCGATCTTCGTGGTCCTGACTCTGCTGCCGTGGAACGACAAGTCGATCGTCGAGAAGGGCTCGTACGTCGCGGCCCTGGACTCCATCGGCATCCCGGCCGCCGGCCAGATCATGAACGTCATCGTCCTGACGGCCGTGCTGTCCTGCCTGAACTCCGGCCTGTACACCGCCTCGCGCATGGCGTTCTCGCTGGGCGAGCGCGGTGACGCCCCCAAGGCCTTCGCCAAGGTCAACGCCAAGGGCGTGCCGATGTGGGCGATCCTGGGCTCCGTGGTCTTCGGCTTCCTCGCCGTCTACTTCAACTACGCGTTCAAGGACACGGTCTTCCTGTTCCTGCTGAACTCGTCGGGTGCCGTCGCACTCTTCGTCTGGCTGGTGATCTGCTTCACCCAGCTGCGGATGCGCGGGATCCTGATGCGTGAGGTCCCGGAGAAGGTGACGGTGAAGATGTGGCTCTTCCCGTACCTGACCTGGGCGACCGCCGCGATGATCGTCTTCGTGCTGGGCTACATGCTCTTCGACGACGCCAACCGCGAGGTCGTGCTGCTGTCGCTGATGGTCGCGGCCGTCGTGATGATCATCGGTTTCGTGCTCCAGTCCAAGGACAAGAGCAGGCGCAAGGCCGAGGTCGACGCCTAGTTCCCCGGCTCAGGCGCGCACGTACGCGAAAGCCCCGGTCCGCCGCGAGCGGACCGGGGCTTTCGCATACGTGTCAGCCGCGGCGGCCGAGCAGCTTCCAGGCGCCCGGCAGCACGCCAATCGCCAGCGCGGCCTTGAGCGCGTCACCGACGAGGAACGGGGTGAGGCCCGCGGCCACGGCCTGGGAGAGCGTCATGCCGGTGGCGAGGGCCAGGTACGGCACGCCGACCGCGTAGATGATCGCGGAGCCGAGCACCATGCTGCCGGCGGTGCGCAGGACGGAGCGGTCCGCGCCACGGCGGGCGAGGGCTCCGACGATGGTCGCGGCGAGCAGCATGCCGAGGATGTAGCCGAACGACGGCATCGCGTACCCGGAGGACGCCTCGGCGAACCACGGCATGCCCGCCACACCGGCGATTGCGTACAGCGCGAGAGCGAGGAAGCCACGGCGGGCGCCGAGCGCCGTGCCGACGAGGAGCGCGGCGAAGGTCTGGCCCGTGACCGGCACCGGGGAGCCGGGGACCGGGACGGCTATCTGGGCCGCGATGCCGGTGAGCGCGGCGCCGCCGACGACCAGGGCCGCGTCCACCGCGGACTTCGTACGGCTGGTGGGCAGCAGGTCGGCGAGAACCAGTCCGGATCGGACGGGGGCGGCAGCAGTGCTCATCGGGACTCCGCGAGGGTGTGGAGAGTGGGTACTCACATCGGTGTGGACATGGCGACGTTAACCCAGGAGTGAACGACCGATCACCGTCAGCCGATGACAAAGGGCCGGCCGACGCATTGGTGGGTTCCTCACAAAGAGCACAGGGTAAGCGCCCGGGGCGCGTGACACTCGTCACTGAGGTGGCGGGCCGAAGATCCCGTTTTTGGCGATCGGTGCCGAGCTCGGGGAGACTGTGGATTCTTGCCAAATTCCCGAGAGTGACGAGCACCATGCACGACGCACCGCCCACCCCGTTGGCCACCGAGGCCGAACCTCTCTCGCACGGGCTGAAGCAGCGTCATCTGACGATGCTCGGCCTCGGCGGGGTGATCGGAGCCGGTCTCTTCGTCGGCTCCGGAGCCGGGATCGCGGTCGCCGGGCCCGGGATCGTCGTGTCGTATCTACTCGCCGGCACGCTGGCGATGCTGGTGATGCGGATGCTCGGCGAGATGTCGTCGGCGATGCCCGCCTCCGGTGCCTTCTCGGTGCACGCGGAGCGGGCGCTCGGCCGCTGGGCCGGCTTCAGCGTGGGCTGGCTGTACTGGTTCCTGCTGGTGGTCGTGCTCGCCGTGGAGGCGACCGGCGCGGCGACCATCGCCAACGGCTGGGTGCCGGGCGTGCCGCAGTGGGCCTGGGTGCTGATCTTCATGATGGTCTTCACCGCCGCCAATCTCGCGGCCGTGAAGAACTTCGGCGAGTTCGAGTTCTGGTTCGCCGCCCTGAAGGTGGGCGCGATCGTGCTGTTCCTGCTGCTGGGCACGCTGGCGATCTTCGGTGTCCTGCCCGACACGGAGCCGGTCGGGCTCGGCAATCTGACCGGGCAGGGGGGTTTCCTGCCGAACGGCTGGGAGGGCGTCGTCTCCGGAGTCCTCGCGGTCGTCTTCGCCTTCGGCGGTCTGGAGGTCGTCACGATCGCGGCCGCCGAGTCCGAGGACCCGGCCCGCGCGGTCGGGCGTGCGGTGCGCAGCGCGGTGTGGCGCATCCTCCTCTTCTACGTCGGCTCGATGCTGGTCATCGTGACCGTGCTGCCGTGGACCGCGATGAAGCCGGGACAGAGCCCGTACGTCGCCGTCCTCGACGCGATCGGGGTGCCTGCGGCCGGGCAGATCATGAACATCGTGGTGTTCGTGGCGCTGCTGTCCGCCCTCAACGCCAATCTTTACGGCTCCTCGCGGATGGTCTTCTCGCTCGCCGAGCGCGGCGAGGCGCCCGCCGGTCTGCTGAAGGTCTCCGGGGGCGGGGTGCCTCGGCGGGCCGTGTTCGCCTCGGTGGCCTTCGGCTTCGTCTCCGTCCTGCTCAATCTGAAATGGCCGGACTCCGTCTTCCTCTACATGCTCAACGCCGTCGGCGCGGTGCTGCTGTTCGTGTGGGCCCTGATCGCGGTGTCACAGCTGCGGCTGCGGCGGCGCATCGAGCGGGAGGCACCGGAGAAGCTGGTCCTGAGGATGTGGGGCTTCCCGTGGCTGACCTGGGTGGCGCTGGCCGGGATGGCGGCTGTGGTGGTGCTGATGCTGTTCGACGACGGTGCGCGGCCGCAGGTCCTCTGGTCGGCGGCGGCGGCGGCTGCGGTGCTGGTCGTGGCGGGGGTACGGGAGTGGCGTGAGACTCGGGCCGACCGTTTCTGACCCTTCACATTGTGTGAGCATCTTGTCCGTATAGCGGTCATCCGAGCCCTGTGAGCGGAATGGGCCTCAGACTGTGGGCCAATCCCCTCGTCCCCCACGAACAGGGCATACCCATGTCTCGGACCTCGGCGCCCGCGCCCGTCGACCACAAGGCCGACTCCGCGCTCGCGCACGGCCTCAAGCAGCGCCATCTCTCGATGATCGCCCTCGGCGGGGTGATCGGAGCCGGTCTCTTCGTCGGCTCCGGAGCCGGTATCGCCGCCGCCGGACCGTCGATCGTCGTCGCCTATGCGATATCCGGCCTGCTCGTCATGCTGGTGATGCGCATGCTCGGCGAGATGTCGGCCGCGAATCCGGCCTCCGGCTCGTTCTCGGTCCACGCCGAGCGGGCCATCGGACCCTGGGCGGGCTTCACGGCCGGCTGGTCCTTCTGGGTGCTGCTGTCCGTCGCGGTCGGCCTGGAGGGCATCGGCGCGGCGAAGATCGTCAGCGGCTGGCTGCCCGGCACGCCCGAGTGGGCCTGGGTCGCCCTGTTCATGCTGGTGTTCTGCGGGACGAACCTCGCGGCCGTGAAGAACTTCGGCGAGTTCGAGTTCTGGTTCGCCGCCCTCAAGGTCGGCGCGATCACGCTGTTCCTGATCCTCGGCGGCCTCGCGATCCTCGGCTTCCTGCCCGGCACGGAGGCCCCCGGCACCGCCAACCTCACCGGCGACGGCGGCTTCCTGCCGAACGGCTCGGAGGGCCTCGTCATCGGTCTGCTGGCGTCCGTCTTCGCGTACGGCGGCCTGGAGACGGTCACCATCGCGGCCGCCGAGTCCGAGCACCCCGTCCAGGGCGTCACCAAGGCCGTGCGTACGGCGATGTGGCGCATCGCGGTGTTCTACATCGGCTCGATGGCGGTCATCGTCACACTGGTGCCGTGGGACGACCCGGACGTCGCCAACCCCGACAAGGGCCCGTACGTCACCGCCCTGAACCACCTCGACATCCCGGGCGCCGGCACCGTGATGCAGATCGTGGTGCTGGTCGCCCTGCTCTCCGCGATGAACGCCAACATCTACGGCGCCTCGCGCATGGCGTACTCGCTGGTCGCCCGTGGCCAGGGCCCGAAGGCGATCGGCCGGATCTCCGGGGGTGTGCCGCGGATCGCCGTACTGGTCTCCTCCGTCTTCGGCTTCCTGTGCGTGCTGCTCAGCTACTGGCGTCCTGACGACGTCTTCCCGTGGCTGCTGAACATGATCGGCGCGGTGATCCTCGTCGTCTGGCTCTTCATCGCCGTCTCCCAGCTGGTGCTGCGGCGACGGGTGGAGCGCGAGGCTCCGGAGAAGCTCGTGGTGCGGATGTGGCTGTTCCCGGTGCTCACCTGGGTCGCGATCGCGGGCATGCTCGGGATCTTCGTGCTGATGCTCCGCCAGCCCGGCACCCGCGACCAGCTCCTCGCGACCGGCCTGATGACGCTGGTGCTGGCCGCCGGCGGCCTCTTCCTGCAGAAGCGCCGCGCGTCGGCGGAGCCGACGAAGCAGACCTCGACGGACTGACGGCGCCGGCAGCCGCCGCGCACACGGGACCCCCGGGCCGAGGACGGCCCGGGGGTCCTTCGCGTGTCCGGCTACGGCCCTGCCCGGGTGGCCGGCCGTCGCGCCGAGCGATGACCCGAAGGACCGTCGGCGAACCGTCCTCCGACTGAACCGTCCTCGACAACTGCGTGTGGCCTGCCCGAAGTCTTGGTGCCGTGTCGTGGAGCGCAAGCGGCGACCTGGCGGACCGCCCGAGCGCGACGCCACGCGTTGCCGGAAGTCGAGTGACGGGAGGACTCCATGTCCGCAGGGTTCAGGCGCCGTTCGATACTTCTCGCGGCGGGGGCGACCGCCGCCTCGACCGCCGCCACGGCGGGCGCGGGGGCCGCGGTCGCGGCTGCGCCGCACCGGCCGCGCGGGCCCGTCGTCATCGGGCACCGGGGAGCCGCCGGGTGGCGGCCGGAGCACACGGCCGCGTCGTACACATACGCGGTGCGGGCCGGGGCCGACTGGATCGAGCCGGATCTGGTGGTGACCCGCGACCACCGTCTGGTGGTGCGGCACGAGAACGAGATCTCGGGGACGACGGACATCGCCGCGCACGCGGAGTTCGCGGACCGCAGGACCACGAAGACCATCGACGGCCGGGCCGTCACCGGCTGGTTCACCGAGGACTTCACGCTCGCGGAGCTGAAGACCCTGCGCGCCGTCGAGCGCCTCCCGGCCGTCCGCAACCGCAACACCGTCTTCGACCGGCGCGAACCGATCATGACGTTCGAGGAGGTGGTCGACCTGGCCAGGGCCCTGTCCCGGCAGCACCACCGCACCGTCGCCGTCTTCCCGGAGACCAAGCACCCCACGTACTTCCGCTCCATCGGCCTTCCTCTGGAGCCACCGCTGGCCGTCGCGATCCGCCGTGCCCGTCTGCGTCCCCACGAGTGCGTCGTGCAGTCCTTCGAGCCGGACAGCCTGCACCGGATCGCCGGCGAACGGCTGGGGGTGCCGCTGTGGCAGGCGCTCGGCACGACCGGCGGCCCTTACGGCCACCCGGTCACCTACCGGGAGATGATGACGCCGGCCGGACTGCACGAGATGGCGACGTACGCCCGGTGGATCGGCCCGGACAAGTCCTCCGTCGTCCCGCCCTCGCCGCTGCTCGCCGACGCGCACGCGGCAGGGCTGAAGGTCGGCGCCTACACCTTCCGCGCGGAGAACCAGTATCTGCCCGCCGACCTGCGTCGCGGCACCGACCCGATCGCGTTCGGCGACGCCTTCGCCGAGTACGAGCGGCACTACGCCCTCGGCGTCGACGCCGTGGTCACCGACTTCGCCGATCTCGCCGCGATCGCCCGCGACGCCTTGTCCTAGGACGAAGGGCTGATCAACTTCCGGGCCCTCCTGCTGCTAACATGCAATTGCGAATCACTTGCAATAAGCAGCTCGGAGGGCTCGGACATGGCCATGTACACGCTTCCTGAACTTCCGTACGACTACGCGGCGCTGGAGCCGGTGATCAATCCGAAGATCATCGAGCTGCACCACGACAAGCACCACGCCGCCTACGTCAAGGGCGCCAACGACACGCTGGAGCAGCTGGAGGAAGCGCGCGACAAGGAGCAGTGGGGAGCGATCAACGGGCTGGAGAAGAACCTCGTGTTCCATCTCTCCGGGCACATCCTGCACAGCATCTACTGGCACAACATGACCGGCGAAGGTGGCGGTGAGCCGCTGGCCGCGGACGGTGTGGGCGAGCTCGCGGACGCGATCGCCAAGTCGTTCGGCTCCTTCCGGAAGTTCAGGACGCAGCTCTCCAAGGCCGCCGCGACCACGCAGGGCTCGGGTTGGGGCGTCCTCGCGTACGAGCCGGTCAGTGGACGGCTCATCGTCGAGCAGGTGTACGACCACCAGGGCAATGTCGGACAGGGGTCGGTGCCGATCCTGGTCTTCGACGCCTGGGAGCACGCGTTCTACCTTCAGTACAAGAACCAGAAGGTGGACTTCATCGACGCCATGTGGCAGGTCGTCAACTGGCAGGACGTGGCGAAGCGTTACGCCGAAGCCAAGGAGCGCACCCCGCTCATCGCCCCCTGACGGGGCGAGCACAGTCGTCCTGCTCGTGATCGTCTTCTCAACCTTCACCTGCAGGCGGAATGAAGGAGGGCCCCCGCGAATGGGCACCTCCCAGGAGCTCTGGGGGGAGTGACTCGCGGGGGCCCTTCCGTGCGGGGCACGGGTGAAACGATCAGAGGTTGGAGAAGTCGGGACCGTTCGTGCGCGTCCGCTTGATCTCGTAGAAGCCCGGGACCGACGCCACCAGCAGCGTGCCGTCCCACAGCTTCGCCGCCGCCTCGCCCTTGGGCGCCGGGGTGACGACCGGGCCGAAGAAGGCGATCTGCTCGCCGTCCGCGCCCGGCACCGCGATGACCGGCGTGCCGACGTCCTGGCCGACCTTGGAGATGCCCTCCCGGTGGGAGGCGCGCAGCTCGACGTCGTACGCGTCCGACTCGGCGTACTCCGCGAGCTCGGCAGGGAGGTCCACCGCGGCCAGGGCCTCCAGTATCACCTCGGGGGTCGCTCCGCGGCCGTCGTTGTGGATGCGGGTGCCGAGCTCGGTGTAGAGCGGGCCGACGACGTCGTCACCGTGCTTCTGCTGGGCGGCGATGACGACACGGACCGGGCCCCAGCCCGTCCTGAGCAGCTCGCGGTACTGCTCGGGCAGCTCGTCCAGCCTGTCCTCGTTGAGCACGGCCAGGCTCATGACGTGCCAGCGGACGTCCACCGGCCGGACCTTCTCGACCTCGAGCATCCAGCGGGAGGTCATCCAGGCCCACGGGCACAGGGGATCGAACCAGAAGTCGGCAGGGGTCCTGCTCTCGGACATGTCTCTCCTCGTGTGGGAAGCACAGCTCCCCCGTGGAACATCGCCGGTCGCCGCGGGCATTCCCCGATATCGGCGGTCAGGCGCACATGCGAGGATCGGTGCTGTTCAAACGAGACACGAAGGAGTGGCCGTGCCCGGAGAGAATCTGTCCCGCGACGAGGCCCGCGAGCGGGCCGCACTGCTGGCCGTCGACGGGTACGAGGTCTTCCTCGATCTGCGGTCCGCGATCGAGGAAGACGGTCCGGAGCCGCGGACGTTCCGCTCCGTGACGACGATCCGCTTCCGCGCGGCCGAACCGGGCGCAGGCACCTTCGCCGATCTGGTCGCCCCGTCCGTGACCGCCGTCACCCTCAACGGGGAGGAGCTGGACCCGGCCGCCGTCTTCGACGGCTCCCGGATCGCGCTCCCCGCGCTCCGCGCCGAGAACGTCCTGGTCGTCGACGCGCAGTGCGCGTACAGCCGGACCGGCGAGGGCCTGCACCGGTTCGTCGACCCGGAGGACGGCGAGGTCTACGTCTACACGCAGTACGAGCCGGCCGACGCCCGCCGTGTCTTCGCGAACTTCGAGCAGCCGGACCTCAAGGCCCCCTTCCGATTCGAGGTGGCCGCGCCCGAGGGCTGGACGGTCTGGAGCAACGGCGCGGAGGAGTCGGGAATCGAAGGGCGCGATGGGGGTATCCCCGGACGAAGTCTGGGGGAGCTTCCGCAGAAGGGTGGTGGCGGGCGACGGGAGGGCGGCGAGACCTGGCGCTTCGCGGAGACCGAGCCGATCTCCACCTACATCACGGCCGTCGTCGCCGGTCCGTACCACTACGAGACCGACCTCTACACGCGCACCTTCGACGACGGCACGACGCTGGAGATCCCGCTCGGAGCGATGTGCCGCAAGGGGCTGGCCAAGCACTTCGACGCGGACGACATCTTCCTCGTCACCAAGCAGGGCCTGGACTTCTTCCACGACCACTTCGACTGTCCGTACCCGTTCGGGAAGTACGACCAGGCCTTCGTGCCCGAGTACAACATCGGCGCGATGGAGAACCCGGGGTGCGTGACCTTCCGGGAGGAGTTCGTCTTCCGGGGGAAGGTGACGCAGGCGTCGTACGAGCGGCGGGCGAACGTCATCCTGCACGAGATGGCGCACATGTGGTTCGGCGACCTGGTCACCATGCAGTGGTGGGACGACCTGTGGCTGAAGGAGTCCTTCGCGGACTTCATGGGGTCCTTCTCGATGGTGGAGGCGACCCGCTTCCGCAACGGGTGGGTGACCTTCGCGAACAACCGCAAGGCGTGGGCCTACCGTGCGGACCAGCTGCCGTCGACGCACCCGATCACGGCCGACATCCGTGACCTGGAGGACGCGAAGCTCAACTTCGACGGGATCACGTACGCCAAGGGCGCGTCGGTGCTGAAGCAGCTCGTCGCGTACGCGGGACGGGACGCGTTCCTGGAGGGCGCGCGGCGCTACTTCAAGCGGCACGCGTACGGGAACACGCAGCTCGGCGACCTGCTGTCCGTCCTGGAGGAGACGTCCGGGCGGGACATGGCGGCGTGGTCGCGGTCCTGGCTGGAGACGGCGGGCGTCAACTCCCTCACCCCCGCCGTGACGTACGACGCCGGGGACCGCATCACCGAGCTGGCCGTGGTCCAGGACGGCGACCACCTGAGGCCGCACCGGGTGGCGGTCGGGCTGTACCGGCACGAGGGCACGGACCTGGTGCGCTACGCGCGCGCCGAGGTGGACGTCGTCGGGGCGCGGACGGTGGTCGGGGAGCTGACCGGCGCGGAGAGGCCGGCGCTGGTCCTGGTCAACGACGACGACCTGACCTACTGCAAGATCCGCTTCGACGAGGGCTCGCTGGAGACGCTGCGGTCGCACCTGGGTGCCGTGACGGATCCGCTCGCGCGGGCGCTTTGCTGGTCGGCGCTGTGGAACCTGACGCGGGACGCCCTGATGCCGGCACGGGACTTCGTGGCGCTGGTTCTCGACTTCGCCGGCCGCGAGTCGGACATCGGTGTGCTGCAGATGGTGCACGCGTGGGCGCGTACGGCCCTGGTGCACTACGCGGCGCCCGAGTGGCGCGAGGAGGGTGCGCGGCTGCTGTCGGCGTGCGCGCTGCGGGAGCTCCGGATGGCGGAGCCGGGGAGCCAGCACCAGCTGACGTGGGCGCGGTTCTTCGCGTCGGCGGCGACGACGGACGCGGATCTGCAGCTGCTGCAGGGGCTGCTGGACGGTACGGCGAAGATCGACGGGCTGGACGTCGACCAGGAACTGCGCTGGGCCTTCCTGGAGCCGCTCGCCTCGCACGGGGTCGCCGACGAGGCGGCGATCGGCGCGGAACTGGCGCGGGACGACACCGCGTCCGGCAAGCGCTACCAGGTGCGGTGCCTGGCCGCGCGGCCGTCCGCGGCGGTCAAGGACCAGGCGTGGGCACAGGTCGTGGAGTCCGACACGCTCTCCAACGCGCTGGTGACGGCGACGATCTCGGGGTTTGTGCAGGCCTCGCAGCGGGAGCTCATCGCGCCGTACGCGGAGAAGTACTTCGAGACGATCGAGCGGGTGTGGGCCGAGCGCTCGATCCAGATCGGGATGGACGTGGTGCAGGGGCTGTTCCCCGGGCTCCAGGACAGCGAGGCGACGCTCGGGGCCGCCGATGCGTGGCTGGCCGCACACGCCTCCGCCGCGCCGGCCCTCCGGCGCCTCGTCCTCGAGTCCCGCGACGACCTCGCCCGCGCGTTGCGCGCGCAGGCGCGGGACGCGGCGCGGACTGCCTGAGAGGGAGGGGGCGGCGCCCGCCCCCTCCCCCGGCGTCCCGCCCGCGGCGACGCTGCCCCGCGCCCGACCGGCGGGCCCCGCGGACCCCGACCGCGACCGAACCGCGCGGTGGGCCCGCACGGCCGACCTCGAACCCCGGACAGGCTTGGCGGGCGCCCGGACCGCGCGGTGGGCCCGGGTGTCCGTCCCCGAACCCCGAACAGGCTTGGCATACGCCCGGCACCGCGCAGCAGACCCGTATGTCCGCCGTCGAACGCCGGACCGGTCCGGTCCGCGCCCGGTGCCGCCCGCAGGGCGTAGGGGGCCGGGGCAGAGCCCCGACGGAGGGCTGGGGGCAGAGTCCTCCGCGCGCCGAGCCGCACATCGGCACAGCCGGGAAGGGGGCCGGGGTGGGGAAAGGCCCACGCAGCGGCACCGGGAGCCGGGGGGCTGATCGGCAGTCGAACGTCCGTACTTTAGGACGGTGTTGTCCAGAATTGTCGACGGCTCTGTAACAGCGGTTAGGAGCCGCCGGGAGCGCGGGAATTGGCGGGTCATGAACCACAACACCCCGCTCTCCCCCCGCCCCTTGAGCCACCTGTCCGACGCCCGCAGCCGCGTCCTGACCACCGCGCAGCTGCGCGAGCACGGTGTGCCGGCGGCCAAGGCCGCCGAACAGTGCAGGCCGGGCGGCCCCTGGCAGCAGGTGCTGCCGGGCGTGTACGTGCTGCACCCCGGGCCGCCGACCAGCGAGGAGCGGCTGCACGCCGTGCTGCTGTACGCCGACCGGCCCGGTGTACCGCGAGAGGCCATGATCACCGGGCTCGCCGCCCTCGCGCTGCACGGGTTCGCCTCGGCGCCGCCGCTGCCGTCGCTCGACCGGATCGACGTGCTGGTGCCGCGGACCCGCAGGCTCCGGTCGGCGGGCTGCGCCCGGCTCATCCGGACGCTCACACCGCCGAGACCGGAGGAAGTGACGGGGCTGCCCGTCGCCCCGGTGGCCCGCGCGCTCGCGGACTCCGTCGCACGGCTCTCCGACGCCGTGTCCGTGCGCCGGCTGCTCACGGAGGCCGTCCGCAACGGTCACTGCGAACCTTCCGCGGTGGTACGGGAGTTGACCCGTGCCCGGCTGCTGTCGCGGCCCCACGTCGTGGGCGCCGTGGACTCGCTGCTCGCCGAGGGCCGGGCCCGGGCCGAGGGCCGGCTGTACCGGCTCGTACGGGCGTACGACCTCCCCGAGCCGGTGTGGAACGTGGATCTGCGTCTGCCCGGCGGCCCCCACCTCGGCGGCGTCGACGCCTACTGGCCCGAGCAGGCCGTCGCCGTGGAGCTCGACACCCGCGCCCCGCGCCACGGCGCCGCCGCCGACCCGGAGTGGGACGAGTACACCCGCAAGCGCGAGCACCTGGAGCGGCTCGGCATCACCGTCGTCCGCATCACTCCGAAGAAGCTGCGGGAGACCCACGACCAGCAGGCGACGGTGCTCCGTACGGCCCTGATGGCAGCGCCGGAACGGGATCCCGCCGCCTACGTGGTCGTGCTGCCCCGTTAGCGGGGCAGACAGGCCGGGCGGCCGGGCGTCAGCAGAACTCGGCCTCGACGATCGCCGCCGTGTCCCCCGTCCAGTCGGCGTTCAGATTCAGCGCGAGGGAGTGGCGGGCGTCCCGGGTGGCGACCGCCTCGGAGAGGGAGCCGTGGATGCCGCCGCCATGGCCCCAGACCTCCTTTCCGCAGGACAGCTCGGTGCGCATCAGGCCGAGCCCGTAGCCGTACCGGGGACTCTCCGGCGACAGCGGCACCGTGTCCGTCATCTCCTTCAACTGCTCCGCGGGCAGGAGCTTTCCGCCCAGCAGCGCACGGTAGAAGCGCTGGAGGTCCGAGGTGTTGGAGATCATCTCGCCGGCGGCGCCGGCGGCCGACGGATTCAGTTCCGTGACGTCGTGGACCTTGTCCGCTGCGGGGTCGTCGGACAGCTTCGAGTACGCACGGCCGCTGGGCCGGGGCATCCCGGCAGCGGTGCCGGGCACGCTGGTCGCGTGCAGCCGGAGCGGGCGCAGGATGCGGCGCTCGACCTCCTTCCCGTACGGCCGGCCCGTCACCTCCTCGATCACCATTCCGGCGAGGACGTAGTTGGTGTTCGAGTAGCTCCAGCCGGTGCCGGGCGCGAACTCCGGCTTGTGCGCCATGGCGACGGCGACGAGTTCACGGTCCTTCCAGGTGTCGTAGCGGTGCTCGAAGAAACCGGGACCGAAGACCTTCGCCCCGAAGTCGGGGTCGGCGGTGTAGTTGTGGACGCCGCTGGTGTGGTTGAGGAGCTGCCGCACGGTGATCCTCCGTCCGTCGTGGCCGTTGCCGCGGACGACGCCGGGCAGCCACTTCTCGACGCGGTCGTCGAGGCTCAGCCTGCCCTCTGCCTCCAGTTGCAGCAGGACGGTGGCGACGAACGTCTTGGTGATGGAGCCGACGCGGAAGCGGTCCTGCGGGAGCCGCTCGCGGCCGGTGGCGGTGTTCCCGAGGCCGGTGGTGCCGTCCCAGGCGCCGCCCGGTTCCTGGGCGCGGGCCACGACACCGGGTACTCCGGCGCGCACGGCCGCCTCGACCGCGGCGCGGGTGCCGTCGTGGCCGCCGCCGGTTCCCGGCCATGCGGCGTTCGCCGCGGGAGCGACGAAGGCGGTGGTGGCGGCGACCGCTGCCGCCACCACCGCTCCGGTCAGGGCCGTCCGGACGGTACGCACTGTCATACGAACTCTCCTGTCTGCGAGCGACTGTGAGTGGGTTCGACCGGCAGGACTCCGCCGGGACGGCGCGCGTTGCCCGCCCTGTCGGCAGTTGGGCGTGTTTCAGCCGTTCACCGATGGGTGCTTCGGATGGTGTCCGTCCACCCGGCCCACCGCGGGCCGGTCGCGCCAGAGGCCCAGGCCGATGTCGACGAGCCCGACCCGTTCGAGGCCGGGGACGGCGTCCAGTGGGTGCCAGGCGGCGAGGTCGGTGGAGCCGTCCGCCTCGGGGCGCAGCTCGCCGCCGGTGATCCGGCCCTCGTAGACGATGCGCAGACTGTGGAAGTCCGAGCCCGCGCCGACCCTGCCTCTGCGCGGGCGGCGGACCCGCATCGAGTCGAGCCCGAGGAGCGCGGTGACCTCGGCCTCGTACCCGGTCTCCTCGGCGACTTCACGGACGACCGTGTCGAGCGGGTCCTCCCCGTGGTCCATCCCGCCGCCGGGCAGGGTCCATCGCTTCGCGCCGTCGCGCGCCACCCAGCGGGCGAGCAGGATCTGTCCGTCCCGTACGCACACGGCGTAGGCCGCCACCCTCAACTCCTGGCTCATGCGGCGAGGTTAAGGGCCCGGCGAGGCTCGACGACGACCGAAATCGTCCACAGCTCAAATCGTCAGACGCTAAACGATCCTCGCCGCCGGAATGCCGGTTATCGAGCTCTCTGTCCTCGTAGGGCGCTCTCCGCCAGTGGCGGATGTGCGCCATGACCACATCCCGCCCCCGGCAACTCTCCACAAACCCCTGTCTCTTACGACAGGGTGAGCGGTCATCCGGCACCGAAATCCGGACCCGAATTCACCTCACAGGGATGCTGATGACCTCCGAGTCCCAGAGCTCCATATCCGGGCCGAGACGCGTGGCCCGAGTGGCGGCGGCCGCCTCCTTGGTGGCCGCACTGGTCGCCACCGGCGCCACGCCCGCGTTCTCGGCAGCCTCCGCCGACGATCCGGCCGGCTCCGCACCGGTCAAGACCGCGCCTGCCGACAAGCTCGGCGCCGCCGACGCCGAACTGCTCGCCGAGGCCGAGACCAAGGGCGACAAGTCCGTCACGCTGATGGTCGCCACCGCGCCCGGCCAGACCGAGCAGGTCGCCGCTCAGCTGGACGCCGTCCAGGGCGGCTCGGTCGGCAGGACGTACGACAAGCTCGGCTACGTACGCGCCACACTGCCGACGGCCAGGGCCGAGGCCGCCATCAAGGCGGCCACCAAGCTGCCCACCGTTCACGGCATCGACCTCAAGCACGAGATCGAGCTGGACGACCCCACCCCGGCAGCCGACCGCAGCAAGGACGCGGCCACCGCTCCGACCGCGGGCCTCTACCCGGCGCCGGGCAGGAACACCCCCGCGAAGAACCCGTACAACCCGTCGTTCGAGACGGGCGCGGTGGACTTCGTCCAGGACAACCCGAAGTACGACGGCCGTGGCGTGACCATCGGCATCATGGACTCCGGTGTCGACCTCGGTCACCCGGCGCTCCAGAAGACCACGACCGGCGAGCGCAAGATCGCCGACTGGGTGACCGCGACCGACCCGATCACCGACGGCGACGGCACCTGGCGCGCCCAGATCACGCCCGTCGACGGCCCGGTGTTCACGGCCGTGGGCAGCACCTGGAAGGCCCCTGAGGGCAGCTTCCAGTGGAGCCGGTTCCGCGAGTCGATCACCGCCAACGGTGACATGCAGGGCGACGTCAACCGCGACGGCGACACCACCGACGAGTTCGGCCTGCTCTACGACCCGGCCACCGGCACCGTCCGCGTCGACACCGACCAGGACTTCGACTTCACGGACAACGCCCCGATGAAGCCGTACAAGGACGGCCACCAGATCGGGTACTTCGGCACGGACAACCCGGCGACCGAGGTCGTCGAGCGGATCCCCTTCGTGATCGAGATCCGCAAGGACGTCCCGATGGACCCGCTGGGCGGCGACTGGGTCGGCCGGAAGGCCGACTTCGTCAACGTCGGCATCATCGAGGGCTCGCACGGCACCCACGTGGCCGGTATCACCGCCGCCAACGGCCTGTTCGGCGGCCGGATGAACGGCGCGGCCCCCGGCGCGAAGCTGGTCTCCTCGCGCGCCTGCTCCTGGAGCGGCGGCTGCACCAACGTGGCGCTCACCGAGGGCATGGCCGACCTGGTCATCAACCGCGGTGTGGACATCGTCAACATGTCCATCGGCGGTCTGCCGGCGCTGAACGACGGCAACAACGCCCGCGCCGAGCTCTACACGCGTCTCATCGACGAGTACGGCGTCCAGCTGGTCATCTCGGCCGGCAACGAGGGCCCCGGCATCAACACCATCGGCGACCCCGGTCTGGCCGACAAGGTGCTCTCCGTCGGCGCGGCGATCTCCAAGGAGACGTGGGCCGCCAACTACGGCTCGGCCGTGGAGAAGAAGTACGCCATGTTCCCCTTCTCCTCGCGCGGCCCGCGTGAGGACGGCGGCTTCGCCCCGACCATCACCGCCCCCGGCGCGGCCATCAACACCATCCAGACCTGGGTGCCCGGCTCGCCGGTGGCGGATGCCGGCTACGCGCTGCCTGCCGGTTACGGCATGCTCCAGGGCACCTCGATGTCCTCGCCGCAGGCCGCCGGCGCGAGCGCGCTGCTGATCTCCGCCGCCAAGCAGCGGAGGATCGACCTCACCCCGGCGACGCTGCGCACCGCGCTGACCAGCACCGCGAACCGGATCAGCGGGGTGGCGGCGCACGAGCAGGGCTCCGGTCTGATCGACATCGTGGACGCGTGGAAGGCCATCAAGGACGGCGCCACCGCCCACGAGTACGCGGTGAAGGCCCCGGTCGACACCGCGATCGACCAGTTCCTCAAGACCCCGGGCTTCGGCACCGGCCTCTACGACCGCGAGGGCGGTCTCAAGACCGGCAAGAAGAAGTCGTACGAGGTCACCATCACCCGGAAGACGGGACCGTCCTGGCCGATCCGGCACGAGCTGGACTGGAAGTACAACGACGGCACCTTCGACCTGCCGGGCTCCGGCTCCGTCATGCTGCCGCTGAACAAGCCGGTCACCGTCAAGGTCGACGCGGGGGCCGTCACCGCTGGTGTCCACAGCGCGATCCTCGAGGTGGACGACGTCCGCAGCGAGGGCGTGGACAAGCAGATCCTCGCCACCGTGGTCGCCTCGCAGGAGCTGGCCAAGCCGTCGTACTCCTTCTCGGCGTCCGGTTCGGTGCAGCGCAACAGCCACAAGTCGTACTTCGTGACGGTTCCCGAGGGCGCCAAGACCCTCGAGGTCGCGCTCGGCGGTCTGGCCGGCAAGAGCCAGACGCGCTTCATCTCGATCCACCCGTACGGTGTGGCCGTCGAGGACAGCTCGTCGATCTTCTGCTACCCCAACTACGTGAGCCCGGCCAACACCTGCCGCCCCGACCTGCGGTCGTACGCCGACCCGCAGCCGGGTGTCTGGGAGATCGAGGTCGAGTCCCGCCGTACGTCGCCGCTGCTGAACAACCCGTACAAGCTGGACGTCTCGGTGCTCGGTGCCGCGTTCGACCCGGCTGTGAAGACCCTCCCCGAGGCCAAGGTCGGCACCCCGACCGCGGTCGACTGGAAGGTCACCAACGGCTTCGCCGCCCTCGACGGCAAGCTGAAGGGCGGCTCGCTCGGCTCGGCGAAGGTGACCCGTCCGACGATCGCCAACCACGAGACGCAGGAGACCAGCGTCACCATCGGTGAGGGCGTCGAGCGTCTCGACGTCGCCATCGGCGGCGTCTCGGACACCGCGGCCGACCTCGACCTGGAGGTCTGGCTGGGCGACGAGCAGGTCGGCCAGTCCGCGGACGGCGACTCGGAGGAGGCGGTCAGCCTCGTCAAGCCCGCCGCCGGCACGTACACGATCAAGATCGTCGGCTTCGCGGTCCCGGCCGGCACCACCGAGTACAACTACCGGGACGTGTTCTTCGCGTCCTCGCTCGGCACCGTCAAGGTCGACGAGACCCAGTCGGTGACTCTCGCCAACGGCGCGTCGGCGCAGGTCGCCGCCGAGGTCGTGGTGGGCAGCGCCGCCCCCGAGGGCCGGCAGTTCTTCGGCGAGGTACAGCTGCTGAACGCGCGCGGCACGGCCGCGGGCACCGGCAGTGTCGTGATCGAGAAGGTCATTCCGTAGCCGTACCGGTACGGAATGTGAGGGCGGGCGTCCGACAGGGCGCCCGCCCTTCTCATACCCCGGACAATGGATTGGACAAGGCGGCCGGGGACACACGCATCATGGAGAGCCATCCAGGCCACCCAGCTGGCAGCAACGTACGGAGGAGTCCCCGTGAAGGTCGGAATCGTCGGAGCCACCGGGCAGGTCGGCACGGTCATGCGCAAGATCCTCGCCGAGCGGAAGTTCCCGGTCGACCAGCTCCGGCTGTTCGCGTCGGCCAGGTCCGCGGGCTCCACGATCGACTGGCAGGGCCAGGAGATCACCGTCGAGGACGCCGCCACCGCCGACTACTCCGGCCTGGACATCGTGCTCTTCTCGGCCGGTGGCGCCACCTCCAGGGCGCTCGCCGAGAAGGTCGCCTCCCAGGGCGCCGTCGTGATCGACAACTCCTCCGCCTGGCGCCGCGACCCCGAAGTCCCGCTCGTCGTCTCCGAGGTCAACCCCCACGCGGTCAAGGACCGCCCCAAGGGGATCATCGCCAACCCGAACTGCACGACGATGGCCGCCATGCCCGTGCTGAAGCCGCTGCATCAGGAGGCCGGCCTCGTCGCGCTGGTCGCCACCACGTACCAGGCCGTGTCCGGGTCGGGCCTGGCCGGTGTCGCCGAGCTCGACGGCCAGATCAGGCAGGTCGCGGACCGCGCGACCGAGCTGACCCACGACGGCGAGGCCGTGGAGTACCCCGAGCCCGGCGTCTACAAGCGCCCCATCGCCTTCAATGTGCTCCCGCTCGCCGGATCGATCGTCGACGACGGCTCCTTCGAGACCGACGAGGAGCAGAAGCTCCGCAACGAGTCGCGCAAGATCCTGGAGATCCCGGAGCTCAAGGTCTCCGGCACGTGCGTGCGCGTCCCGGTCTTCTCCGGGCACTCGCTCCAGGTCAACGCCCGCTTCGAGCGCCCGATCGACGTGGAGCGCGCCTACGAGCTGCTGAAGGACGCGGAGGGCGTCGAGCTCTCCGAGATCCCGACCCCGCTGCAGGCCGCCGGCAAGGACGCCTCGTACGTGGGCCGCATCCGGGTGGACGAGACCGTCGACAACGGCCTCGCCCTCTTCCTCTCCAGCGACAACCTCCGCAAGGGCGCCGCGCTGAACGCGGTGCAGATCGCGGAGCTGGTCGCGGAGGAGCTCAGCGCCTGACCTCGAAGT
Source organism: Streptomyces sp. NPDC002133 (assembly GCF_040296405.1). Lineage (NCBI taxonomy): Bacteria > Bacillati > Actinomycetota > Actinomycetes > Kitasatosporales > Streptomycetaceae > Streptomyces > Streptomyces sp. NPDC002133. The sequence goes on from NZ_JBEOXF010000011.1 coordinate 124,436, forward strand.
GGAAGCAGCCGTACTCGACGGCCCTGACGTGCACCAGGGCGACCGCCGGGTCGGCGAAGGCCTCCGCGAAGGCCTGATCGAACCCCTCGGTGGCCGCCTCCGGGATCTCCAGGAGCCGGCCACCGACGATCCGGCCCTCCGCGTCGTAGCGCCGCAGGGTGCGCAGGGCGCCCGGGCGCGCGAAGGGGTATGCCTCCGAGGGCCCCGGCCCGCCGCAGTCGCCGGCGTGGATGAAGACCGGCCCCTGCTCGTCGTACGCCCCTGGCTCGGCCCCGTTCCGCGCCGCCCACCGTCGCAGCGGCGCGTACGAGACGAGCGCGATCCGCTCCCCCGCCCGGCTCGCGCGCAGACAGCACCGCAGCGGGGCGCCGCCATCGGTGGCGGTGTACGGGACGCACGGCCGTCCCGCGTCGTCGGTGGCGCGCAGTTCCTCGAGGCCGGCGGGGGCGATGGGGCGGGCCTGGTACTTCGTGGCGGTCGTCATGGGTCCAGGCTCCGCACGGGCGCGCAGCCGCGCTGGCGGAAATCGGTCAATGCGTTCGGTTCCGAGGCCAGGAGCGACAAGATCGCGCCAGGACCCGGATCGCGAGGGCGCCGACCCGCCAGTGCCGCGGGAACCGTCCCATGTCGCCGTCAGCCGGCATGCGGGCGCCGGTCTGCGGACTGCTGAACCCGGCCGTGGGCAGCGCGTGCACCAACGGCTGACGGCGGCCTCGCGGACATCGATGTGCCGCGCCCCTCCTGGACGCGACGAGCGAGACGGCCTTCGCCTTCGGGGAGTTCCGCCGGATGCGGAGGCCCCGAAGTTCCACGCGGAGGGCCGGGGCCGGGCGACGGGCCCGGCGGGCGTCAGAGAGCGAGGTGGCGCCGGAGCGCCACGTCGATCTCGGCCATGCGCTGTCGCGGCACCGAGCCGACCCTCTGCAGGATGCGATCCGCGGCAACGGCCCGCACTTGCTCGCACTGGACTTTGGAGTCCTTGGGCAGACGGCTTTCGTCAGCGCGAAGAAGGACCTGGAAGGTGAGGACGCGGGACGTGTTCGACGTCAGTGGAGCCACAGTGACCACCCCTCTGCCGTTCCGCTCGACCGACTGATTGGCGCCGTCGTTCGACACGATCACGGCCGGCCTGACCTTGTTGGCCTCGCTCCCGCGCGCCGGTTCCAGATCGACGAGGTAGATGTCACCCCGTCTCATCGGTGATCCCGTCCGCGCTCGTCCGGTTCCACAGAGCAGCGTCCTCGCTCGCGTCCCACTCCTCGAAGGCCTCCGTGTACTCCGCCTCCAGTTGCGCGGCGCGCAGTAGCTCGATCGCGGCGTGTATCACGGCAGACCGGGACTCGGCCTCGGTTCTCATCGCGTATTCGTCGACGAAGGCGACATCCTCCTGCGGAAGGCTCACACTAATCTTCATACCATCGATGCTACCCAGGTGCGCACCCTGATGCCACCGCACTGCCGGACCGGCCACGTGGAAGGATGACCGGAAACGTCACATACCGAGGAGATGACCGGGTGCCTGGCACAAACCTGACCCGTGAAGAGGCGCAAGCGCGGGCGCGCCTGCTCACCGTTGACTCGTACGAGATCGACCTCGATCTCACCGGGGCGCAGGAGGGCGGCACCTACCGGTCCGTGACCACTGTGCGCTTCGACTCCGCCGAGCACGGCGCCGAGACCTTCATCGACCTGGTCGCCCCCGCCGTGCACGAGGTCGTCCTGAACGGGAAGTCGCTCGACGTCGCCGCGATCTTCAGGGACTCGCGGATCGCGCTGCACCATCTGCACGCGGGGCCGAACGAGCTGAAGGTCGTCGCGGACTGTTCGTACACGAACACCGGTGAGGGTCTGCACCGGTTCGTCGACCCCGTCGACCAGCAGGCCTATCTCTACACCCAGTTCGAGGTGCCGGACGCCCGCCGGGTGTTCGCCTCCTTCGAGCAGCCCGATCTGAAGGCCACCTTCCAGTTCACGGTCAGGGCGCCCGAGGGCTGGACCGTGATCTCCAACTCGCCGACCCCGGAGCCCAAGGACAACGTCTGGGCCTTCGAGCCGACACCGCGGATCTCCACGTACATCACGGCGCTGATCGTCGGTCCTTACCACTCCGTGCACAGCTCGTACGAGAAGGACGGGCGGAGCGTCCCGCTCGGCATCTACTGCCGTCCGTCACTCGCCGAGTACCTCGACGCGGACGCGATCTTCGAGGTCACCCGGCAGGGCTTCGACTGGTTCCAGGAGAAGTTCGACTACGCGTACCCCTTTGCGAAGTACGACCAGCTCTTCGTGCCGGAGTTCAACGCGGGCGCCATGGAGAACGCGGGCGCGGTGACGATCCGCGACCAGTACGTCTTCCGCTCGAAGGTGACCGACGCGGCCTACGAGCGGCGGGCCGAGACCATCCTGCACGAGCTGGCGCACATGTGGTTCGGCGACCTGGTCACCATGGAGTGGTGGAACGACCTGTGGCTGAACGAGTCGTTCGCCACGTACACCTCGGTCGCCTGCCAGGCGTACGCGCCGGGCACCCGGTGGCCGAACGCGTGGACGACGTTCGCGAACTCGGAGAAGACCTGGGCGTACCGCCAGGACCAGCTGCCGTCCACGCACCCGATCACGGCCGAGATCCGCGATCTCGACGACGTTCTCGTGAACTTCGACGGCATCACGTACGCCAAGGGCGCGTCGGTGCTGAAGCAGCTCGTCGCATATGTCGGCATGGACGAGTTCTTCCGGGGCGTGCAGGCGTACTTCAAGCGGCACGCGTTCGGGAACACGCGGCTGACGGATCTGCTCGGCGCGCTGGAGGAGACCAGCGGCCGCGATCTGAAGACCTGGTCGAAGGCCTGGCTGGAAACCGCCGGTATCAACATCCTGCGCCCGGTGATCGACACCGACGCGTCCGGCGTGATCACCTCCTTCGCGGTCAAGCAGGAGGCCCCCGCGCTGCCCGCGGGCGCGAAGGGCGAGCCGCTGCTGCGACCGCACCGGATCGCGATCGGCTTCTACGACCTGCGCGACGGCGCGCTCGTACGGACCGAGCGGGTGGAGCTGGACATCGACGGTGGGCTCACCGCCGTCCCGGAGCTGGTGGGCAAGCAGCGCCCGGCGGTGGCCCTGCTCAACGACGACGACCTGTCCTACGCGAAGGTGCGTCTCGACGACGAGTCGCTGAGGACGGTCACCGAGCACCTGGGCGACTTCACCGAGTCGCTGCCGCGCGCGCTGTGCTGGGCGTCGGCCTGGGACATGACGCGCGACGGCGAGCTGGCGACCCGCGACTATCTGTCGCTGGTGCTGTCGGGCATCGGGAAGGAGTCGGACATCGGCGTCGTCCAGTCGCTGCATCGGCAGGTGAAGCTGGCGATCGACCTGTACGCGGCGCCGGAGTGGCGCGAGGCGGGCCTGACCCGGTGGACGGAGGCGACGCTGGCGCACCTGCGCGCGGCGGAGCCCGGCAGCGACCACCAGCTGGCGTGGGCGCGGGCGTTCGCGGCGACCGCGCGCACCCCGCAGCAGCTGGAGCTGCTGGCGGCGCTGCTGGAGGGCCGGGAGACGATCGAGGGCCTGGTCGTGGACACCGAGCTGCGCTGGGCGTTCGTGGAGCGCCTGGCGGCGACCGGCGACTTCGACGAGGAGGAGATCGCCGCCGAGCTGGAGCGCGACAAGACGGCAGCCGGTGAGCGCCACGCGGCGACCGCCCGGGCCGCCCGACCGACCGCCGATGCCAAGGCCGAGGCGTGGGCGTCGGTCGTCGAGTCCGACAAGCTGCCGAACGCCGTGCAGGAAGCGGTCATCGCCGGCTTCGTCCAGACCGACCAGCGCGAGCTGCTCGCCGCGTACACGGAGAAGTTCTTCGCGGCGGTCAAGGGCGTGTGGGAGTCCCGCTCCCACGAGATCGCCCAGCAGATCGCGATCGGCCTCTACCCCTCGCTCCAGGTGTCGCAGGAGACACTGGACGCGACGGACGCATGGCTGGAATCCGCCGCTCCGAACGCGGCGCTGCGCCGGCTGATCTCGGAGTCGCGTGCGGGCATCGAGCGTGCCCTGAAGGCTCAGGCGGCGGACGCGGCCGCAGCCTGATCTCCCGGCCCGACCCGAACCCTTCGCCCGCCCAATGCCCCGCATTGGGCGGGCGAAGGCGCTTTGGGGTCGCTCGCATCGGTGAATCACATGCCCTCGTGTCAACTCCCACTGGCACAAGCCGTTATGCTCCCGGCCATTGTCGTAAGATCTTTCTTTCAATGGTTTGAGGGTGCTGATGATCCGAGAGGATTCGCCGCCCGGAACGGCCCGGCCCATGTCGTCGTACATGTGGCTGCTGCCTGCCGTTGCGACCGCGGCAGCCACCGTGCTGGTCATGATTCTGGTCTCCTCGTCGGTGCGTGTCCCGGCGGCCTGGATCGGCGGAGCAGCCGTCCTCGCCGTCGCCGTGACCTCCGGTGAGGCCGCACGCAGGGGCCGGCTCGTCACGGAGCTGCGCCACAAGATCGCGGAGCAGCAGAACGCGCTGGTCCGCCAGGAGGTCGAGACCGTACGGCTGGCCCACGAGGCCCTGCCGGAAATGATGGAGCGCCTGCGCCGGGGCGACTTCCCCGAGGACGTCCTCGCCTGGCTCGACTCGGCGGACAAGTCCGGCCCGCACGTGGAAGGGCTGACCCCCGAGTTCCGGGCGGCGCACCGGGAGGTGCTGAAGTCGGTCGTCGACGCGGTCGTCGCCGAGGAGGACCTGCGCGAGTCGGCGCAGCGCGCCTTCGTGAACATCGCCCGGCGCGTGCAGGCGATCGTCCACCAACAGGCGCAGGAACTGCGGGAGATGGAGGATCGGCACGGCCGGACCCCGGACGTCTTCGGTGATCTGCTGCGGCTCGACCACGGCACCGCGCTGATCGGCCGGCTCGCCGACTCCATCGCCGTGCTCGGCGGGGCGCGGCCGGGCCGCACCTGGAGCCGGGCCGTGCCGCTGTACAGCGTGCTGCGCGGCGCGATGTCACGGATCATCGACTACCAGCGTGTGGAACTCCACTCGGTCTCCGAAGTCGCCGTCGTCGGCCTGGCCGTCGAACCGCTCATCCACGCGCTGGCCGAGCTGCTCGACAACGCCACCCGCTACTCGCCCCCGCACACGCGGGTCCATCTGACCGCGGTCGAGGTGCAGTCGGGCATCGCCGTCGAGATCGAGGACGGTGGCGTCAACATGAGCGAGGAGGCCCGCAAGCGGGCCGAGCGCATGCTCCGCCAGGCGCAGCAGGGCATCGACCTGAACGACCTGGGCGAGACCCCACGACTGGGCCTGGCCGTGGTCGGCCGGCTGGCACAGGCGTACAACTTCCAGGTGTCGCTGCGCTCCTCGGCGTACGGAGGAGTCCGGGCCGTGCTCGTCGTCCCACAGGCGCTGATCACGAGCGCATCGGCCGCGACCGGCCTGGCGCACGGCATCGGAACCGCATCGGGGCCCAGGGCAGCCACACAACTGCCGCAGCAGCAGTCCAGCCGGCCGGTCACGGGACCGCAGCCGGCGCAAGAGCGGGAGGAAGAGCTGCCTCTCGTGACCGAGCGCACCGAGAACGGCCTGCCGCAGCGACGCCGCAAGCACCGGGTCACTGCGCCGCCCAACCCCGCCCCGACCGCACCCGAACCGGAGGCGGCACCACAGGTGCAGCCAGGTATCTGGCTGACCGCCTTCCAGAGCGGCCTGTCCGGTGACACCACACAGGACGGCGACGGCGACGCCTCCTCGGCATCGGCAAACAAGGGGAACCAGCAGTGATTCAGCAGCGGGCCAACATGGACTGGATGCTCAAGGACCTCGCAGAGGGAGTTCCGCAGACGCGTAACGTGGTCGTGCTGTCGTCGGACGGGCTGCGCATGGCCCAGTACGGCTCGGACAACGACACCGCGGACCGGCTGGCCGCGGCCTGCGCGGGACTGCAGAGCCTCGCCGGCGCCGTGGGTGCCGAACTTCCCCACAGCGAAGGGAAGATGCGCCTCGTCGTCATCGAGATGGACGGCGGCTTCTTCTATCTGATGGCGGCGGGTGCCGGAGCCTTCCTCGCGGTGCTCGCCGACGAAGGAGTGGACGCCGGCCTGATGGGGCAGCGGATGCGGGACCTGGTCATCCGCATCGGAGCGCACCTCAGCAGTCCGCCGCGTCATGACGGACAGACCAGGTGAGCAACGAGGACCGGGGCTGGGAGGATGCCAGTCCCGAGCGCCTCTACGTCATCACGGGCGGGCGCAGTGGTTCCTCCGCCCCCACCCCTCTCGACCTGGTCACGCTGATCGTGGCCAGGTCGGGGCCCAGGCCCGGCATGCAGCCGGAACAGGCCGCGATCGTACGGATGTGCCACTCACCGCTCTCGGTGGCGGAGATCTCCGCCTACTCCGGGCTCCCGGTGAGCGTCGTCACCGTACTGGTCAGCGACCTGCTGGCCGAGAAGCAGGTGCTGGCACGTGCGCCCGTTGCGCCCTCCCAACTCCCCGACCGCGCTTTGATTGAGGCAGTGATCGATGGACTTCAGAAGCTCTGAGCAGCCCGCGGGGCCCCGGCGCGAGGACATACTGCCGGACACCGCCGTCGCCGCCGTCAAAGTGGTGATCGTGGGCGGGTTCGGAGTCGGAAAGACGACCCTCGTCGGCTCGGTGAGCGAGATCCGGCCGCTGACCACCGAGGAGACGATGACCCAGGCCGGGGTCGGCGTCGACGACACGGTGGGCGTGGAGCGCAAGACCGCGACCACCGTGGCGATGGACTTCGGCCGGATCAGCATCAACAAGGAACTGGTGCTCTACCTCTTCGGCACACCGGGGCAGGAACGATTCTGGTTCCTGTGGCGCGGACTGTTCGAAGGGGCGCTGGGTGCGGTCGTGCTGGTCGACACCCGCCGTCTGGAGGTCAGCTTCGACGTGATCGGCCGGCTGGAGGAACGCGGCGTTCCCTTCGTGGTGGCCATCAACTCGTTCCCCGGCGCGCCCGAGCACTCCCTCGAGGAGCTTCGCGGAGCCCTCGATCTGCCCGTGTCCGTACCGATACTCGTCTGCGACGCACGGCGGCGCGACTCCAGCAGAGACGTCCTGATGGCGCTGATGCGCTATCTGCACTCCCTAGCCGTAACTCCGGAGGCATCGTGACCACTCCCCCCACCCCGCCGCCGGGCTGCCCGGCGCACGGCCTCGGACCCGACGGGCTGCACCGCCTGTACGGCCCCGAGGCCGAGGCCGACCCGATGGCCCTGTACGAGAAGCTGCGTGCCGAGCACGGCGCGGTCGCCCCGGTCCTGGTGCACGGCGACCTCCCGGCCTGGCTGGTCCTCGGACACCGCGAGAACCTGGACGTGGCGCGCACGCCGTCCCGTTTCGCCCGTGACCCTCGCACCTGGCGCGACATGCGCGAGGGGCGGGTCGCCCCCGACCATCCGCTGGGGCCCATGGTCACGTGGGGGCCGGTGTGCAACTTCACCGACGGTCCGGTGCACGAGCGGCTGCGCGACGCGGTCATGGAATCGCTGGAGCGATTCGACCGGCGAGGCATCCGCCGCTATGTGACCCGGTTCGCCAACCAACTGGTCGACGCCTTCGTGGCGGACGGTCACGCCGATCTGGTCGAGGACTTCTCCGCCCAGCTGCCGATGCTGGTGATGACCCAGCTCATCGGCGCGCCCGAGGAGCACGGGCCTCGGCTGGTCCGCGCGGCCCGGGACATGCTGCGTGGCACCGAGACGGCCCTGGAGAGCGACCAGTACGTCACCACCACCCTGCAGCAGCTCCTGGAGACCAAGAAGGCCACCCCTGGCCGGGATCTCACCTCCTGGCTGCTGGAGCACCCCTCGGATCTGACGGACATGGAGGTCCTCGCGCACGTCCGGGTCGTCCTGATCGCGGCCTTCGAGACCACCGCCAACCTGATCGCGAACACCGTGCGGATGGTGCTCACCGACCGCCGGTTCCGGGCCAGCCTGTCCGGCGGACACATGACCCTTCCCGACGCACTGGAGCAGGTGCTGTGGGACCAGCCGCCGATCAACACCGTGCTGGGCCGCTGGGCGACCGGCGACACGGTGCTGGGCGGGCAGCAGATCAAGAGCGGCGACATGCTGCTGCTGGGTCTGGCCGCCGGAAACGTCGATCCGGAGATCCGTCCCGACCTGTCGGTGCCGGTGCACGGGAACCGCTCGCACCTGGCGTTCAGCGGCGGTCCGCACGAGTGCCCTGGCCAAGACATCGGCCGGGCCATCGCGGACACCGGTATCGAGGTTCTGCTGGCGCGGCTGCCCGATCTGGAAATGGCCGTCCCCGACCACGAGCTGCAGCGACGCGGCTCACTCATGTTCCAGCACCTGGTGGCCCTTCCGGTGAAGTTCACGCCCCGTCCGGTGGCGGCCGGGGACGCCCCGGCCGAGCCGGCGCCGTCCGCGTCGGCGCCACTGCCGGAGGCCGTGCCCCCGGCGCCCGCGCCGGCCGTGACCGCTCCGTCGGCCGGGATCCCGGGCCAACAGCGCCGACGGCCCTGGTGGGCCCGCTGGTTCAGCCGCCGGTGAGCCGACGGCCGAGGTGACCGGGCGAGGGCCCGCGCTCAGGCGCGGGCCCTCGCCGTGTTCGCGCTCCTGCGCTCACTCCTCCAGCTGCCGCCACCACCAGGCGAGTGCGGGCAGCGGCAGCGGCTCGGTACTCGGGTCGCTGGGCGTGTCGCGGTAGGTGATGCCGAAGGAGGCTCCCTCGACGGGGAGCTCATTGCGGTTGCGCGGACTGGCATAGCGCGGCGCCAGGTTCTGCCACTCGACACTGCCGGCGACGTAGTGGCCCAGGGCGTCGAGGTAGCGACCGAGCTGCTCGTCCGCGTCCCGGGCGAGCTGGGTGCGCAGCCGGATGAACAGCGTCATCACCCGGTCCCGCAGGGCCACGGCCGCGGGCAGCGCCTCCCGCGGCGAACAGCTGTGGTGGTGGGCGAGGACATTGATCAAATTCTGTTCCCAGGGCTCCTGGTCGTCGTCCTTGTTGTACGAGAACAGGTCGTTGTCCGCGCTGACGATGAAGCCCGCGGCATCGGTGACGGCCTGTACCGGCGGCGAGTACAGCACGTCCGGCGGAAGTCCGATGCCGTTCGCCACGTCGGACCAGGTGAGCGAGAACCGGGTTCCGTTCGCCAACGCTCCCACCGCGACGAAGTCGTTCAGGCTGGGCATGACACCGCGCTCGGCGTTGGCGGCCTGCCAGCCGGCGCCGAAGAGCCAGTCCCGGGCACCCTCGGTGAATCTGCGGAGCTGGAAGGGGGTGAGCATGGCCCGCGTACGGGTCACCAGATCGTCCAGCGCGGCGGTCAGCGGACCCGGCGGGAGCATGGCGGAGCCGGGCGCCTCGATGGCCCTCGCCAGCCGGACACTGTGGTCGGTGATGTCGGCCGTACTGATCGTGGAGGATCCGGAGTCCTGCCAGTCGTCGACGGCGTTGGCCCAGTAGTTCCACTGTATGAACAGCAGCAGCGGCTCAACGTCTCCGTACGGGATGATGCGGCAGGAGAAGTCGGCACTGTGGGTGGCCAGCCCCCAGGCCCGCTCGACGGCGTCGGGATAGATCCCGAACGTGTCGGTCCACTCGACGGCCCGCTGCTCCAGTTCCGCAACCTTGGGGTGGACGAGTCCCTCGTTGAACGGGCAGTAGAACGGCGGGAGTTGCCAGCCTATCCGAGAGGTGTGGCCATGCTCGGCGATCACGGTCAGCGCCCTCCCAGCCGGAAGAGCAGCAGCCGGGTCTCCATGGCATGGTCGCGCCAGATCCGGAAGAGCTTGCCATGGGTGAGGGCCGACTCGGTGAGCCGGTCGCGCGACCATGCGCTGCCCCAAGGCTCCCCGCCACGCTCGGCACGCTCCAGCTCCGCGGTGTTCCAGGCCATGGACTGCACCCAGAACTCGGCGACGCGGTCGGTGACGTCCTCGTCCTGCTCCAGCTCGAAACCGGCCGCCTCGGCCGCGGATATGTACTCGGTGAGGGTGCCGAGCCGGGTCTTGTAGTACCCGTCGATGAACTCGGTCCATTCCGGGCGGCAGATGAAGTGCTCCTGGATGCCGAACCAGCCACCGGGCCGCAGTGCTTTCGCGACGACCTGGAAGAGCCGCTCGCGGTCCATGTAGCCGGAGCTCTCGTTGGCGTATGCCGCGTCGTACGCGCGCTCGGCGGCGTAGTCGTGGACGTCGGCGAGAAGGGGTGTGACCCGGTCGCCGACACCGGCCTGGAGGGCGAAGTCCTGGATGACAGGTATGTGATCGGCCGCCACGGTGAGGCCGGTGACTCTGGAGCCGTGCTCCTGCGCCCAGTAGAGCGAGCCACCGCCCACCCCGCAGCCGATGTCGAGGACGTCGGCGGGCGGGGTGGCGTACGCCCCCCACGTACGTGCGGCATGCTCGACGATGGCTTCCTGCGATGCGACGATGCGTCGTTTCAGGACACGCTGGGACACGGTGGTGTTGAGGGCGCCGGGGGCGAAGAGCCCCATGTGGAAGTGGACGCGCGGTCCGGGGCCGTACTTGTACAGGATGTCGGCAGTCTTCCGGGTGTAGTACAACGGCACCTGTGTGTCGTCGAACGTGACGAGGCCGTTCTTCATCGTGCTCTCCAGTCTGCGTCCTGGTGCGGGGGGGGGTGACCGCGGATCAACTCTGCCCGAAAATGATCGCCCCAGTCATCCCGCGCCAGTATTCGTTGCCCCGTCAATTTCTTGTATGTTAAGCGCTGTTCAGCCGCCCGGCGCTCGATGACCGCCGCATCCAGCCGCGTCCGGACGGCGCCCCTCGCGGCGAGCCCGCCTCGCCCCGCAGATACCCGGCGAGCTCCGCGTCGGCCCGCTCCAGCTCGGCGAACACCGCCTCGGCGTGCCGCAGCACGAGGTGCGCCGCGTCCGTCAGCCGCACCCGCCGCCCGTGTGCCTCCAGCAGCCGGACGCCGAGCCGCCTGGCGAGATTCGTCAGCTGCTGCGACACCGCCGAGGGCGTCATGAGGAGCGCCTCGGCGGTCGCGGTCACGGTGCCGCGGTCCCGCAGCGTCCGTAGGATCTGCAGCTTCTTGACGTCCCACTCGTCCCACTCGGCCATGCGGACAAGCTGCTCAGCCGTCGTACGGCCCGGGCTGCGCGCCTCGTGTGCGGGCCGCGCCGCTCACGTCGCGGCGGTCCCCAGCACCCGCTCCGGTGTGATCCGGATGACCACGCGGACCACGTCCGGCGGCAGCTCCAGATACTCGGCACCCGCGCCCGGCCCCTCGTACTGCTCCGCCAGCGCGCACGCCAACTCGCGACCGATGTCCTCCGTGACGGCGGCCCGGCCGCGTATCTCGACGTACCGGAGCGGGTCGGCCGGGTCGTACAGGGTCACACTGACCCTCGGCTCGCGGATGACGTTCCGCTCCTTCCGGCGGCCGGCCTGCGAGGAGATCAGCAGGACGTCACCGTCGCGGCCCACCCAGACCACCGAAGTCTGCGGGCTGCCGTCCGGATTGACGGTGGCGAGCACGGCGGGCACGGAGGTGTCGAGGAGCTTCTGCACGGACGCGCTCAGTGGTATCGGCATGCGGCGGAGCCTATGCCGCCTCGTGGCGGTGCAGGTGTGCGATGAAGGCGGCCCAGGCGGGGGCGGGGAAGAGGAGGACGGGGCCGGCTGGGTTCTTGGAGTCGCGGACAGGGACGGTGTGGGGGAGGTTGGGGGCGACTTCCAGGCATTCGGCGCCGTTGGCGTTGCCGTAACTAGACTTGCGCCAGGCAGCGTTGCTCAGGTCGTGTCCGTCGATGATGCGCATTGCCGGTACTCCTCGGTTGCCTGCTGGAGGAAGGCGACTGACGCCGCGGTTGGCGTCGGCCGTGCCGCTCGTCGCGCTCGGGAGGTGCAGCGTGGCGACTGCCCGGCGTCTGACCGAGGTCGTTCGGGGCGGGGACCGGTGAGGCCGGTGAGGCCGGCGAAAGGGACGTACGTCGTCGACACCCGCACCGCCAGGCCCGGCGAGGTCATGGGTCACGTGGGGCCGTGCGTACAGCTGAGACCGCCTGCAGGGGGCGTCGAGTGGGATGGTCCGCCCGGGGTCCTGCGGGAGGCGAGCCCGCAGGAGCGGCTCAGTGCGGGGACCGCACGGGCGAATGCGCGCAGCCGGGGTGAGATCTGCCGTTGAAGCCGATGAAGCCACTGAAGCCGATGAAGGCGGACACGCGAACGGCTGACAGTGGCTCAAGCGCGGCGGCGACCGGGTCGAAGAGAGCGGTGACATGATCATCGTTCCGATTGGAGTCTCCATGCGACTGTTCGCGCGCGGCGCGACCGCCGCCCTGCTCGCCGCTCTCCCTCTCGTCGCCCAGGGGACGGTCGCCGCCCAGGACCATGGGCCCGTCCACCTGCCCGCCCCCGGCCCCGCGCCCCTGCACCACGCGGCGGAGCCGATCAGGGGCAGCTACATCGTGTCGCTGAAGCCGGGTGCCGAGCCCGCCGAGGTGGCGCGGCAGGCGGGGGTGAAGGCGCGGTACACGTACAACCGGGCCGTGCGCGGGTTCTCCGCCTCGCTGAGCGCGGATCAACTGGCCGCGGTGCGGCTGGCGCCCGGGGTCGCCGCCGTGGAGGAGGACTCGAAGGTCTCCACCCACGACACAGGCCGCAGCCGCCTCGCCCACCGCACCGACACGCCCGGCCGGGCGGTCCCCGCCGCGAGCTGGGGACTCGACCGTTCGGACCAGCGGGGCCTCCCGCTGGACGGGCAGTACGGGGTGACGGGCACCGGCAAGGGGGCGACCATCTACGTCGTCGACACCGGCATCGACTTCGCGCACAGCGAGTTCGGCGGGCGCGCCGTGTTCGGATTCGACGCGATCGGCGACGGCCGCCGGGGGCAGGACTGCGAGGGACACGGCACCCATGTGGCGGGTACGGCGGCCGGGGCGACGTACGGTGCCGCGCCGCAGGCCACCCTGGTCAGCGTCCGTGTGCTGGACTGCAACGGCGAGGGAGCCTGGTCAGGGATCATCGCGGGTCTCGACTGGGTCGCCAGGAACGCCCAGCAGCCCGCCGTCCTGAACGCCTCGATGGGCGGCGCCACCTCCCCCACCGCGAACGCCGCCGCCGACGCGGTCTTCGCGGGCGGCGTCCTGCCGGTGATCGCGGCGGGCAACTCCGCCGAGGACGCCTGCGGCATCTCGCCCGCGAGCGCGCCGAGCGCCCTCACGGTCGGTGCGACCGACCGTAGGGACGCCGAGACCGACTTCAGCAACTACGGCAGATGCCTGGACCTCTACGCCCCGGGTGACGAGATCGTCTCCGCGCTGATGGGTGGCGGCAGCACCGCCATGAACGGTACGTCGATGGCGGCCCCGCATGTGGCCGGCGTCGCCGCGCTCTACCGGGCCGCCAATCCGGGTGCGGACGTCCGGGCGGTCTCGGACTGGGTCGTCGCGCAGAGCACCAAGAACGTGGTGAAGAGCATCTCCAAGGGCTCACCCAACCGGCTGCTGTTCACCGGCGGGCTGTGACGCCAGCCGAGCCCCCCGGCCCGGCACCGGCGTGGCGCGCACCCAGCGCCACGCCGCCCGGGATCAGCACCAGGGTGGACTGCGGGTGACGCCGAGCGAGCGGGGGGCGCGAGCTGGTGGACGAGGCCGTGGCGGCCGGGCTCGCGGTGCAGCGGGAGGCGCTGGAGGAAGGGCTCGACGCGGAGGAGGCGGAGCAGTTGACGAGGCTGCTGCGGAACCTGCTGGGTCGATGGCGGCGTAGGGCGCGCGGCGCCCGCGCTCCGTGGATGCGCGAGAGCGCCGTACGGTACGCGTCGTGCGCGTACCGTACGGCGCCTTCGGGCGTCTTGCGGGGTCCGGCGTCAGGCTCTGGCCGTCAGGCCTGCTTCTTCGACTTGTCGAGGACCATGACCAGACCGGCGATGAGGAGGAACAGACCGATCGGCGCCGCGACGTACAGGCCGAGCGTCTCGGCCACGCTCAGGCCGGGGCCCGGGTCGTCGCCGTCGTCGCGGATCACCGCGTGCGCGGGGCCCGACATGAGCAGCATCATCAGCGTCGTACCGGCCGCGACGGCGCCGGCGCGCAGGGCGTTCTTCTTGTCCACGGTGCAAACGTAGCGAACGCTCCTGCGCCCCGCGCGCCCGGGGTGCCCGTAGGGGGTCCGGGGTGCGCCTCCCACGGACACCCCTGCCCTCCCCTCTGCCCTCGCGTGCAGCCCGCACCGCGGGACGAGCAGGGGCGTCCGTCCCCACCTGCCGGACGGGCGTGACCTGCGCCCCGCACCGCCGCCGAACGGGCTGGTGTGTACCGCCACCGAACAGGCCTGTGCGTACCGCCGCCTACCCTCGCGCCCCCCGCGCCCGGAACACCTCCATCAGCGCGTGCAGCCGCGGGGACGCCGCCAGGTCCTCGAGGGTGAGGGGGCGGCCCTCGGAGTCGGCGACGGGCAGGCGCCAGTTCGGGTACTGGTCCCACGTGCCCGGCAGGTTCTGCGGGCGCCGGTCCCCCACCGCGTCCGGCAGCCACACGCCGACCATGCGGGCCGGGGTGCGCAGCAGGAAGCGGTAGACCGCCCGGATCTCCCCCTCCTCCGCACCCGTGCCCTCCGGCAGCAGCCCGAGCCTGGTCAGATACGCGAGCCACTCCGCGACCTCCGCGGAGTCCTCCGTACGCTCCAGCTCCAGCGGCCGCGTGAGCAGTCCGAGCCGGTGGCGCAGCGCGACGTGCTCGCCGGTGAGGCGGGCCGCGGTGGACGGCAGATCATGCGTGGTCGCGGTCGCCACGCAACCGTCGCGCCAGCTCTCCGGGGGCAGCGGGCGGCCCGTGCCGGCCCAGTCGCGCTCGAACCACAGCACGGACGTGCCGAGCACCCCGCGGCGCGAGAGGGCCTCCCGCACGCCGGGCTCGACGGTGCCGAGGTCCTCTCCTATGACGACGGCGCCCGCGCGATGGGCCTCCAGGACGAGTACGGCGAGCATGGCCTCCGCGTCGTACCGGACGTACGTGCCCTCGGTCGGCTCGGCGCCGCTCGGCACCCACCAGAGGCGGAACAGCCCCATGACATGGTCGAGGCGCAGCGCGCCGGCGTGGCGGAGGAGACCGCGGAGCAGCCCGCGGTACGGGGCGTAGGCCGAGGCGGCGAGAACGTCCGGGCGCCACGGGGGCAGGCCCCAGTCCTGGCCGCGCGCGTTGAAGGCGTCCGGTGGCGCGCCGACCGACATGCCCGCGGCGAAGGCGTCCTGCTGCGCCCAGGCGTCCGCGCCGCCCGGGTGCACCCCGATGGCGAGGTCGTGGACGATGCCGACGCCCATCCCGGCGGCGGTGGCGGCGCTCGATGCGGCGGCCAGCTGCTCGTCGGTCAGCCAGGCGAGCCGGCAGTGGAAGTCGACCCGGTCCATCAGCTCGCTCCGGGCCCGCGAGGTCTCCGCGGAGCGCGGGTCGCGCAGCGCGGCGGGCCAGGCGTGCCAGTCGGCCCCGTGCACCTCGGCGAGGGCGCACCAGGTGGCGTGGTCGTCGAGCGCCTGGCCCTGCGCGGCGAGGAAGTCGCAGTACGCGGCCCGCCGCCCGGGGCCGAGCGCGACGCGCTGCACGAGTTCGAGCGCCTGGAGCTTGAGCTCCCACACGGCGTCGCGGTCGATGAGCGCGCCCTTGTCGAGGACGGAGGTCCGCAGTCCGGCGGCCTTCTCCACGAGCGTGTCGAGCCGGACACGGTCCTGGCCGGTGACGTACGCGTACTCGGGGATGTCCTCGATCCGCAGATGGACGGGATCGGGGAATCGGCGCGAGCTCGGCCGGTACGGGGACGGATCGGTCGGCGCGCCCGGCACCGCCGCGTGCAGCGGGTTCACCTGGACGAAGCCGGCCCCGAGCGCCCTGCCGGCCCAGGCCGTCAGCTCGGCGAGGTCCCCGAGGTCCCCCATGCCCCACGAACGCCCGGACAGCAGCGAGTAGAGCTGGACCAGGAACCCGTGCACCCGGCCCTCGGGCCGGGCCACGGCCTCGGGCGCGACGACGAGCGTGGCGCGCGCCTTCCGCTCGTCGGCCGTGCGCACGTCCAACCGGTGTACTCCGAAAGGCAGTTGGGCCCATCCGGCGGGCGCGGCAGAAGGCGACGTGGCGCCGGAGGTCTTGGCGGCCCCTTGGCGCTGCGACGCCGGCTCGCGCCACTCGCGGGTGCCGCCGCCTTCCAGACGCACCCGCACCCTCGTGCCGTGCGGGAGAGCGACGGGCGGTGCCGGCGCCGGGAGCCAGAGCACCACCGTCGCGGGGAGCAGCCGGTCCTCGGCGGCGCTCTCGGCAGCGGTGAGGGCCGACCGGACCGCCTCCGGGGTCGATGCGTCCACGTCCAGCGCGGCGAGGACCGAGACGACGGTGGTGTCGGGAACGGGAAGGGTGACGCCCGCCGACGGCGAGTGGGTGGTGGCGACACCGTGCAGCGCGGCCAGGCGGGCCAGGCCCATTCAGACTCCTGGGGACTCCGTGCCGCCGGCCGTGCCGGGGGCGGTGGGTTCGCTGGTGAGAGGGGCGGCTTCGGCGAGCGGCGGCTCGCTGGTCAGGGGTGCGGCGTCGGCGAGGGGCGGCTCGCTGGTCAGAGGGCCCGGCACCAGATCGGGGCCCGGCACCTGTTTGGACAGGGCGGAGAGCAGAAGCTGCGCGGAAGCGGCCACAGGTGGCCTCCTAAGGGTGGGCAACAGGACATAGCAGCCCTACCCAGCAGGCACGGCCGCAGACGTACGTCTCTCGTCAACGTGTTCCGTGTCACATTCTGCTCCACGTAAGGGAGTTGAGCGGCCTTCGCGCGCCGATAGGCAAAGGGGACACAACAGGCGCGCGCATTGACACGTTCACCACACGGGTGGTGGGCTCGGTGCGTTTCGACGGGGCACCGGGCGAGCGAGGGGAGCCGTACGTGCGGTTCGGGCGCAGCAAGCAGACGGCGACCGCCGTCGCCGTCGCCGTCATCGGCGGACTCCTCGGAACCGCTCCAGGCGCCGTCGCCGCGCCCGGCGAACCCGCCGCACCCACCGCCACCACGGTGCCGGACCGCGAAGGCGTCGCGGCCCTGCCGCCCGTGTGGCCGCGGCCGCAGACGCTCAGGGCCGCCGGGCCCGCCGTGCCGCTCGGCGAGGAGGTGACCCTCATCGCGGACCCCGGCAGCGACCCGTACGCCGCCGAAGCGGCCCGCGCCGTGCTGCGCGCCGCCGGGGTGCGGACGGTCCACACCACGCTTCCCGGCCGTGGACCGCTGGTCCTTCTCGGCGGCACCGCCGCGCAGGACGCCCTGCGTGCCCTGCGCGCACCCGAGCGCGCCGATCTGCCCGCAGGCGGCTACCGCGCCGCCGTGGGACGCGTCTCCGGCCGGGACACCGTCGCCCTGGACGGCGTCGGCGACGACGGGCTCTTCCACGGCGTGCAGACACTCCGGCAGCTGACCAAGGACGGTGCGGTCGCCGGGGCCGTCGTGCGCGACTGGCCCGGCACGGCCGTGCGCGGCATGGCGGAAGGCTTCTACGGACAGCCGTGGAGCCGGGAACAGCGGCTGGCGCAGATCGGCTTCATGGGCCGCACCAAGCAGAACCGCTATCTCTACGCTCCCGGCGACGACCCGTTCCGGCAGGCCCGCTGGCGTGAGCCGTACCCCGCCGGCCAGCGCGCCGAGTTCCGCGAGCTGGCCGAACGGGCCCGCCGCAACCATGTGACGCTCGCCTGGGCCGTCGCCCCCGCGCAGTCCATGTGTCTGGCGTCCGACGACGACATCAAGGCCCTCAAGCGCAAGGTCGACGCGATGTGGGCGCTCGGAGTGCGCGCCTTCCAGTTGCATTTCCAGGACGTGAGCTACAGCGAGTGGCACTGCGACCGGGACGCGGACACGTTCGGCTCGGGCCCGGAGGCCGCCGCGGCCGCTCAGGCGCGGCTCGCAGGGGAGCTGGCCGGGCATCTCGCCGAGCGCCACCCCGGCGCCGCCCCGCTCACGCTCATGCCGACGGAGTACTACCAGGACGGCGCCACCGAGTACCGGCAGGAGCTCGCCGCGCGACTCGACCCGCGGGTACAGGTCGCCTGGACCGGTGTGGGCGTCGTACCGCGCACGATCACCGGGCGGGAACTGGCCGGGGCGCGCGCGGTGTTCCGGCATCCGCTGGTCACCATGGACAACTACCCGGTCAACGACTACGCCCAGGACCGTATCTTCCTCGGTCCCTACACGGGCCGTGAGCCGGCCGTCGCGACCGGCTCGGCGGCGCTGCTCGCCAACGCGATGGAGCAGGCGACGGCGTCGCGCATCCCCCTCTTCACCGCCGCCGACTACGCCTGGAACCCCAAGGGGTACCGGCCGCAGGAGTCCTGGGAAGCGGCGATAGCGGACCTCGCGGGCGGTGTCGCGGGCGCCGACTCGGGGGGCGTCGCGGACGACGCCGCGAAGACCCGGGAGGCCCTCGGCG
The DNA here is from genome assembly GCF_040296405.1 of Streptomyces sp. NPDC002133. Lineage (NCBI taxonomy): Bacteria > Bacillati > Actinomycetota > Actinomycetes > Kitasatosporales > Streptomycetaceae > Streptomyces > Streptomyces sp. NPDC002133. The sequence goes on from NZ_JBEOXF010000011.1 coordinate 142,856, forward strand.
CGCTCGCCGGGAACCATGCCTCGTCGATCCTCAGCCCGCACGAATCCGCGTATCTGCGACCGCTGCTGGCCGGGTTCTGGCGGTCCCGGACCACGGCCGAAGCGCCCGCGCGCGACGAGGCCGCGCGGCGGCTGCGAGCGGAGTTCACGGTGATGCGCGAGGCGCCGCAGCGGCTCGCCGGCCTGGACGCCGAAGTGGGGCCTTGGCTGGACCAGTTGGCGCGGTACGGGCAGGCCGGCGAGCTCGCCGTCGACATGCTGCAGGCGCAGGCCCGCGGCGACGGCGAGGCGGCGTGGCGGGCCTCGCTGGCACTGGCGCCGCTGCGCGCGGCGATCCGCGGGCAGCACGTCATGGTCGGCAAGGGCGTGCTCGACCCGTTCCTCGACCGGGCGGCGAAGGAGTCCGCGGCATGGACGGGCGCGGACCGCAAGGCCGGGTCGGTGAGCCGTACCGCCTCCGTGTACACGGTGCATCTGGACCGGGCCCGGCCCGTCGAGGCGGTCACCGCGATGACCGAGCCTGGCGCGGACGGCTCCGCCGGGGCGCTGGAGGCTCATGTGCCGGGCGAGGGTTGGCGGCGCGTCGGCCCGCTCGCCGCGTCCGGCTGGACCCAGGCCCGCACGGCCGGGCTGCAGGCGGACGCGGTCCGGATCGTGTGGTCGGGCGCCGCGGCGCCGCCGGTGCGGGGGCTCGTTCCGTGGTTCTCGGACGAGCCGCGGGCCCGGCTGGCACTCGTACGGGGCGAGCTGGACGCGCCGATCGGCGGCGGCCCGCAGCGGACCGAGGCGTACGTCGCGGCGCAGCGTCCCGACGAGGTGCGGGGCGCGCTCACCGCGAAGGCGCCCAAGGGCATCACGGTGGCGGTGCCGAAGGAGGTACGGGTGCCACGGGGTACGCGCACGGCCGTGCCGGTCGAGGTCACCGTGCCGCCGGGGACGCCGGCGGGCGAGTACCAGGTGCCGTTCACCTTCGGCGGAGAGGAGCGCACCCTGACGGTGCGGGCGTACCCGAAGACGGGCGGGCCGGATCTGCTCCGGAACGGGGCCGCGTCCGCTTCCTCGTCCGGGGACGAGACCCCCGACTTCCCCGCGTCCGCGGCGACGGACGGCGACCCCGGTACGCGGTGGTCCTCGCCGGCGGAGGACGGCGCCTGGTGGCAGGCGGAGCTCGCGGCTCCGGCGCGGGTGGGGCATGTCGTCCTGCACTGGCAGGACGCGCACGCCGCGAGGTACCGCATCCAGGTGTCCGCGGACGGGCGCGTGTGGCGGACGGCGGCGACGGTCCGGGACGGGCGAGGCGGCCGTGAGACGGTGCGGATGGACGCGCCGGGCACGCGGTTCGTCCGGGTGCAGGGGGATGCGCGCGCGACGCAGTACGGGTACTCGCTGTGGTCGGTGGAGGCGTATGCGGTGGCCGGGGGCTGACACCCCCTGGGTCGTGGGTGGTTCTACGCGCTGCCGTCCTGCCGACGGTTCGTCGGCAGTCGTTCCTCCCCAGAGCTTCGCCTGGGAGGTGGCCCCTGATCCCGCCAGGACGAAGCCCCAGCGTGTGGGGGGTGACTCCCCAGCCCGAAGGGCTGTGGATGTGGAGGGCACGACCACCCTCCCGTTCGCGCGCGGACGCGCACCCCGGGCGGCCGGGACGTCGGTGGCCGCGGGGCCGGGGGCCACACGCGCACCCGGGCACGCACGCCCGGGCCCCGTGGCGGGCCCGGGCCGTACAAAGGCCCGGATCATCAGGCGGAGATGCCGTCGATCCGGGCCATCGCGTCGTCCGCGCCGTACGGCTGCAAGTACGGCAGCCAGCGCGGGTCCCTATGCCCGGTCCCGATGATGCGCCAGGCCAGGCCGCTCGGCGGAGCGGGTTGATGCCGCAGCCGCCAGCCCAGCTCGCGCAGGTGCCGGTCGGCCTTGACGTGGTTGCAGCGGCGGCAGGCCGCCACCACGTTGTCCCAGGCGTGCTGACCGCCGCGACTGCGCGGGATGACGTGGTCGACGCTGGTTGCGACGCCACCGCAGTACATGCAGCGGCCCCCGTCACGCGCGAACAGCGCGCGTCGGGTCAGAGGAACGGGCCCCCGGTAGGGGACCCGCACGAAGCGCTTGAGTCTCACCACGCTGGGCGCGGGGATCACTCGGGTCGCACTGTGCATGAAGGCGCCGGACTCCTCGAGACAGATGGCCTTGTTCTCGAGGACGAGGACGAGCGCGCGGCGGAGCGGTACGACGCCGAGCGGCTCGTACGACGCGTTGAGGACCAGGACATGCGGCACGGATGCCTCCTTGTACGCCGGCGACGCGTGGCTCGCGCCGGGACGATCTGCCCCCAGTCTCTCCTCCTGCCTGGTCGTGGCGCCACTACGTCCCCGTAACGGGCCGGAGGGATTTTGTGTGCGGTCGACCACACGCCCACGCCCCTCCGTCCCGAGAATGCCCCGGTGAGGGCCCTGTCTCCCGCGGACGGAGCGGCCGGGACGGGAGGTGTGCCCCGTTAGTGTGGTGGGACCGCCCACGCACGCCCTGGAGGTATCCGCCGTGTTCCTGGCCGCCGGTCCGTCCGACCCGCCCGTCACCATCGACAAGGCCACGGAGAAGGCCACCAACGCCGCAAGCTGGGTGGAGGAGAACTGGTCCACCTGGCTGAGCGTCGGTCTGCGCATCCTCCTCATCGTGGTGATCGCGGTGCTGCTGCGGATCGCCGTACGGCGTGCGCTCACGAAGCTGATAGAGCGCATGAACCGCAGCGCCCAGGCGGTCGAGGGCACGGCCATCGGCGGTCTCCTGGTGAACGCCGAGCGGCGCCGTCAGCGGTCCGAGGCGATCGGTTCGGTGCTGCGGTCGGTCTCCTCGTTCGTGATTCTCGGCACGGCGGGCCTGATGGTCCTCGGCGCGCTGAACATCGAGCTCGCGCCGCTGCTGGCCTCGGCCGGTGTGGCGGGCGTGGCACTCGGTTTCGGCGCCCGGAACCTGGTCACGGACTTCCTGTCCGGAGTGTTCATGATCATTGAGGACCAGTACGGCGTCGGCGACTCGATCGACGTGGGCGTGGCCTCGGGCGAGGTGGTCGAGGTCGGGCTGCGGGTGACGAAGCTGCGCGGTGACAACGGTGAGATCTGGTACGTCCGCAACGGCGAGGTCAAGCGGGTCGGCAACCTGAGCCAGGGCTGGGCGACCGCTTCGGTGGATGTGAACGTGCGTCCGACCGAGGACCTGGACCGCGTGCGTACGGTCATCGAGGAGGCCGCCGCGACGATGACCAAGGACGAGCCATGGAACGAGCGCCTGTGGGGCCCGATCGAGGTGCTCGGCCTGACCGAGCTGCTGCTGGACCAGATGACCGTCTCGGTCTCCGCGAAGACGATGCCGGGCAAGGCGCTCGCCGTGGAGCGCGAGCTGCGCTGGCGGATCAAACGCGCCTTCGACGAGGAGGGCATCCGGATCGTCGGTGGCCTGCCGCTCCAGGCCGACGGTGAGCAGCCGGTCAAGGACCCGACGGCAGGCATGGCCGCCCCGTCGGCATACGCCTCGAACACCTCGCCGCAGTCGGTGGCGGCGTCCCCGATAAATCCCCCGGCGAACATGTCGAAGTAGTCCGGAGCGGTGAGTGCGTAACGTCGGCACGCACTCACATCCGAATAGCAGGTACACAATCCTGCAACAGCAAAAGGGGCGCCGTGACCGGCGCCCCTTTCACATGAGGTCAGGGGATGCCCTACCCCCCTCTAGTACCACGACGTGCATTTGGTCGACACGCCCCCGGGCCCCTGAACATCCCTGGTGATGCAGACACGGTCCTTGTAGCCCGGGCCGTCGTACACCCAGTTGCTCTGGGCGTACTGACCGCTGGCCGTCCCGTAGATGCTCCGCCCTTCCTTGCTCACCCAGGTGGATTCGGAGAGTTTCCACTGGTCGATCCAGACACGGCACGCGGAAATGGCCCAATCCGGATCGAAGTCGTAGACGGCGTAGTACTTCATGTACTCGTGACCGGACGGCCCCTGGGGAATTCCGATGTGACGGCCCGCACCACAGGGTCCGTTGTCCACGGAATCCTTGTAGTAGGGATACGTCGCCGCCTGAGCCTGCGTCGCGGTGGTCATCGCGAGGAGGACGGCCCCGAGAATTACGGCGCCCTTACGTGCAATGCGCATTGACTTCCCCCAAATGAATTTCTCGGACTGCTGCGAGATCGTGCCTGCAGCAGACATGACAAGTCAACCGCCCTCAAACCTTGTGACGCAGGACACAACTGCATAACGCCACCCGCGAGACCCGATCGCACCCTTGACGCCGAAACGGCCGATGCCTACGTTCGAGCCGATAGGAAACTTTCCTAACAGTGCAGGTTCGAAGGGCAGGTGCAACCCCGTGGCCGGAACCACGCCCGGTACCCCGCGCGTACTGCGAGCCATGAACGACCGTGCCGCACTCGATCTCCTGCTCGAGCACGGACCGCTGTCCCGGACCCGGATCGGCAAACTCACCGGTCTGTCCAAGCCCACCGCCTCCCAGCTTCTCGCCCGGCTGGAGGCCGTGGGACTCGTCGTCGCCACCGGCACCACCGAGGGGCGACCCGGCCCCAGCGCCCAGCTGTACGCCGTCAACGCCCGCGCCGCCTACGCCGCCGGGCTCGACGTCACCCCGCAGCGCATTCGCGCCGCCGTCGCCGACATCACCGGCGAGACCGTCGGAGAGTTCGAGCTCCCCACCCCGGGGCGGCGGGCCGACAGCGTCGTACGCCAGGTCACCGAATCGCTCGACGGCGCGATCAAGGCCGCCGGCGTCACCCGCGCCGATGTCCATCGCACGGTCGTCGGCACACCCGGCGCCTTCGACCCGTCCACCGGGCGGCTGCGTTACGCATCGCACCTGCCCGGCTGGCACTCCCCCACCCTCTTGGACGAGCTGGCCGCGGTCCTGCCGATGCCGGTCGAGTACGAAAACGACGTCAACCTCGTCGCCGTCGCCGAGCAGCGTCTCGGCGCCGCCCACGGCCACGAGAACTTCGTACTGCTGTGGAACGAGGAGGGCCTCGGCGCCGCCGTCGTCATCGGCGGCAGGCTGCATCGCGGCTTCACGGGCGGTGCGGGAGAGGTCGGCTTCCTGCCGGTGCCGGGCACGCCGCTCGTCCGTCATGTGACCAAGGCGAACAGCGGCGGCTTCCAGGAATTGGCCGGTGCGCAGGCGCTGCCGCGGCTGGCCCGTGAGCTCGGCGTGGAGGTCCTGGGCGACGGCCCGCACGCCGAGGTCGCCACCACGCTGGTCGCCCGGGCCGCCGAGGCCGATGCGGGGCCGTACCGGCAGCTGCTGGAAGCCTACGCGACCGGGCTCGCGACCGGGCTGGCGTCCATGGTCGCCGTGCTCGACCCGGAGCTCGTCGTCCTGTCCGGCGAGGTGATCGCCGCCGGAGGGGAGCCGCTGCGCGATCGCGTTCAGGCGGAACTCACCGAACTGGCTGCGGCCCGGCCCCGGCTGGTCCTCGGCTCCGTACGCAAGCACCCGGTGCTGCGCGGCGCCTTGGAGAGCGCACTGGCGACCACCCGCGACGAAGTCTTCGACACGTCACGCTGAAACGAATCTCCGGACCTTCCACGCTCCTTTGACCCGCCCCCTTCCCCCGGCCCGTCCTGTCACAGGGAGACACCGCCATGCCCACAAACCGTCGGACCACGGCTGTCGCGCTCGCGGCGACGGCCGCGATATCTCTTCTCGCATCGGCCTGCACGGGGTCGAACGAGGGCGCCGCCACGGACGACCCGAACGCCAGGACCACCCTCACGTTCTGGCACGGCTGGTCCGCGCCGGGCGAGGTCGCGGCGATCGAGTCCAACATCAAGTCGTTCGAGGACAAGCACCCCAACATCAGCGTGAAGGTCGTCAAGGGCATCACCGACGCCAAAATCCAGCAATCGCTGCGAGCCGGCGGTTCGAACGCCCCGGACGTGGTGTCGTCCTTCACCACGGACAACGTGGGGCGGTTCTGCTCCTCCAAGGCGCTCACCGATCTGAAGCCGTTCCTGGAGAAGTCGAAGATCGACCCGGAGAAGACCTTCCTGCCCCAGATGGCCAAGTACACCCAGCACGACGGCACCCGGTGCACGGTGCCGCTGCTCGGGGACGCGTACGGCCTCTACTACAACAAGGACGCCTTCGAGAAGGCGGGGATCACGGCGCCCCCGAAGACGCTGTCCGAGTTCGACGCCGTGGTGAAGAAGCTGACCAGGACCAAGGGTGACGGCTTCGAGCAGCTCGGCTTCATGCCGCTCTACGGGGGCTACGAGACCACGGTCGAGCACTACGGCGGCAATTTCGGCGTGACGTACCTCGACGGGAGCGGCAAGTCCGACACCGCGCAGGACCCGGCCGTCACGTCGATGTTCACCTGGCAGAAGAAGCTGGTGGACGACCTCGGCGGATTCCAGAAGCTCAACAAGTTCCGCACCTCGTTCGGTGACGAGTGGGGCCCGAAGCACCCGTTCCACACGGGCCAGGTCGCCATGCAGATGGACGGCGAGTGGCGCGGCAAGATGGCCTCGGACGCCAAGCTGCCCTTCGAGATCGGCGCGGCGCCGTTCCCGGTGCCGGACGACCAGGTCGCCGACTACGGCAAGGGCTATCTGTCGGGCACGATCCTCGGCATCGCGAGCAACAGCCCTAAGAAGAACGCCGCCTGGGAACTGGTGAAGTACCTCTCCACCGACACGGACGCGGTCGTCTCCTTCGCCAACGCCATCCACAACGTTCCGTCGACCGTCGAGGCGCTGAACTCGCCGAAGCTGAACAGCGATCCGCTGTACCGCACGTTCGTGGACATCGCCCAGCACCCCAAGAGCTCGCACGCCCCCTCGTCCGTCAACGGCGGCGCGTTCCTGCTGACGCTCCAGGACAACGGCCTCGCCTACGAGAAGGGCGCGGAGAAGGACCTGGGCGCGCTGCTGAAGAAGAACGACGAGCAGGTCGACAAGGACAACGAGCAGGCCGGCTGAGATGACCACCGCTCCTGTGCCTGTGTCACCGGGGCTGAGGGCGAAGCGCACGCGCGGTGCGCTTCGGACCCTCGGCTTCCTCTCGCCCTGGCTGGTCGGGTTCGGCGTGTTCTTCGCGTACCCGCTGATCTCGACCGTCTACTTCTCCTTCATGGAGTACGACGGGTTCACGGCGCCCCGGTGGGTGGGGCTGAAGAACTGGGCGTACGTCCTCCAGGACAACCCCTTCTTCTGGCCCGCCCTGCGCAACACGCTCTGGCTGGTGCTCGTCATGGTCACCTGCCGGGTCGCCTTCGGGCTCGGCATCGGGCTGCTGATCACCAAGGTCAAGACCGGGGCGGGGATCTTCCGCACCCTGTTCTACCTGCCCTACCTGGCCCCGCCGGTGGCGGCGACGATGGCGTTCGTCTTCCTGCTCAACCCGGGCACGGGGCCAACCAACACCATTCTGGGCACGCTCGGACTCGGCGAGCCCGACTGGTTCAACAGCGCCACCTGGTCGAAGCCGTCGCTCACGCTGCTCGCGCTGTGGGGCATCGGCGACCTCATGGTCATCTTCATGGCGTCGCTGCTCGACGTCCCCAGGGAGCAGTACGAGGCCGCCGAGCTGGACGGCGCGAGCGCATGGCAGCGCTTCCGGTACGTGACGCTGCCCAACATCTCGCCGATCGTGCTGTTCGCAGTGATCACCGGGGTGATCGCCACGATGCAGTACTACACGGAGCCGCTGGTGGCGGCGAAAGTGGCGAGTGGCGTGATCGGCGGCTCCGGGCAGCAGTTCGAGCCCGGCTACCCCGACAAGTCCACGCTCACGGTTCCGCAGGTGGTCTACAACCTGGGTTTCCAGCGGTTCGACACCGGGGCGGCGTGTGTCGTTGCGCTCGTGCTGTTCGTGCTCGCCATGATCTTCACCGGGTTCCTGATGCGCCGGCGCAGCGGCTTCATGGGGACGGAGGACTGACCGACGATGACGCAGACGACATTCTCACCGCCGCTCGATGCCGGGCCGACCGCGTCCGCCGCGACGAGTGGTACGGCGGCCAGGCGGGCGGCGCGACGCAGGGCCGCTCTGGAGTGGATCGCGGTCCACTCACTGGCCGTCGCCGCCGCCCTGTTCTTCCTGCTGCCGTTCGTCTTCGTGTTCCTGACCGCGGTGATGAGCGACAGCCAGGCACTCACCCGCGAGCTGTGGCCGCACACCTGGGAGTGGGGCAACTTCGCCACCGTGTGGAACACTCCCGGCTTTCTGACGTGGTGGCGCAACACCCTGCTGTACGCGGGGCTCGGCACAGTGCTCGCCGTGGCGAGCAGTCTCCCCGTGGCGTACGCGCTCGCGAAATTCCGCTTCCGGGGGCGGAACGTGATGATGATGCTGGTGATCGCGGCGATGATGCTGCCGCCACAGGTGATCATCGTTCCCATGTACCTGTTCTGGGCGAAGCAGCTGGACCTGGCCGGCACGCTCTGGCCGCTGATCATCCCGTTCGCGTTCGGCAACGCGTTCACGATCTTCCTGATGCGCCAGTTCCTGCTGACGATCCCCCGCGAGTACACCGAGGCCGCGAAGATCGACGGCTGCGGCGAGTTCCGTACGATGATCAAGGTCGTGCTGCCGATGGCCAGGCCCGCGATCGCGGCGTCCGCGCTGTTCCACTTCTTCTACTGCTGGAACGACTACTTCGGTCCGCAGATCTACGCCTCGGAGAACCCGGCCGCGTGGACGCTGAGTTACGGCCTGGAGTCGTTCAAGGGCGCCCACCACACGGACTGGAATCTGACCATGGCCGCGACCGTGCTGGTCATGGCCCCCGTGATCATCGTCTTCTTCTTCGCCCAGAAGGCGTTCGTCGAAGGCGTCACCCTGACCGGAGTGAAGGGCTAGAACACACATGAGGCTCGCAGTCGTGGGTGGCGGATCCACCTACACACCCGAACTGATCGACGGCTTCGCCCGATTGAGGGACACCCTCCCGATCAGTGAACTCGTCCTCGTCGACCCCGCGGCCGACCGTCTGGAACTGGTCGGCGGTCTCGCCCGGCGGATCTTCGCCAGGCAGGGACACGACGGCCGCATCGTGACGACCGGGGATCTGGACGCCGGGGTGGCCGGCGCCGACGCCGTCCTGCTGCAGCTGCGCGTCGGCGGGCAGGCCGCGCGGGAGCAGGACGAGACCTGGCCGCTGGAGTGCGGCTGCATCGGCCAGGAGACCACCGGCGCAGGCGGTCTCGCCAAGGCGCTGCGCACGGTACCGGTGGTGCTCGACATCGCCGAACGAGTGCGGCGCACCAACCCGGACGCCTGGATCATCGACTTCACCAACCCCGTGGGCATCGTGACGCGGGCGCTGCTCCAGGCCGGTCACAAGGCCGTGGGTCTGTGCAACGTGGCGATCGGCCTCCAGCGGAAGTTCGCCGGGCTGCTGGGGGTGACGCCGGGCGACGTGCATCTGGACCATGTGGGCCTCAACCACCTCACCTGGGAGACCGGTGTGCGCCTCGGCGGCCCCGAGGGGGCGAACGTCCTGCCGAAGCTGCTCGCCGAGCACGGCGACACCATCGCCGGTGACCTGCGGCTGCCCCGCCAGATCGTCGACCGGCTCGGCGTCGTCCCCTCGTACTACCTGCGCTACTTCTACGCGCACGACGCGGTCGTGGAAGAACTGCGGACCAAGCCGTCGCGGGCCGCCGAGGTCGCGGCGATGGAGAAGCAGCTGCTGGAGATGTACGGGGACCCGGCGCTCGACGAGAAGCCCGCGCTGCTGGCCAAGCGGGGCGGGGCCTTCTACTCGGAGGCGGCGGTCGATCTGGCCGCCTCGCTGCTCGGCAGTGCAAGCAGCGGGCCCGAAGGGCCCTCCGTCGAGGGTGGTGGCGGGCGGCGGGCGGGAGGCAGCCCGTACCAGGTGGTCAACACGTACAACAACGGGACGCTGCCGTTCCTCCCCGACGACGCCGTGGTCGAGGTGCAGGCCGCCGTCGGCGCGCAGGGAGCCACACCGCTGCCGGTACCCGAACTCGACCCCCTGTACAGCGGGTTGATCGCCAACGTCACCGCGTACGAGGAGCTGGCCCTGGAGGCGGCGCTGCGCGGCGGCCGCGACCGGGTCTTCAAGGCGCTGCTCTCGCACCCCCTGATCGGCCAGTACGAGTACGCCGAGACGCTCACGGACCGGCTGATCGCGCACAACCGGGAGCACCTCACGTGGGCGTGACCGCTTCAGTCCTCGCCGTCGACGCGGGCAACAGCAAGACCGACGTGGCCTTCGTCGGGGCCGACGGATCGGTGCTCGCCTCCGGCCGGGGCGGCGGCTTCCAGCCGCCGTACGTCGGCATCGAGGCGGCGTTCGACACGCTGGCCTCGACGGTCGGCAAGGCCATGGAGCAGGCCAGGGCGCGGGGCGAGGCCATCGACGGCATCGAGCACGTGTCCGCCTGCCTCGCCAACGCCGACCTCCCGGTCGAGGAGGAGGAGCTCACGGTCGCGCTGCGGGGGCGTGGCTGGGGCCGCACGGTGGAGGTGCGCAACGACACCTTCGCCATCCTTCGCGCGGGCGTCGACGAACCCCGGGGCGTGGCCGTCGTGTGCGGCGCGGGCATCAACTGCGTGGGCATGCTGCCCGACGGCCGAACCGCACGCTTCCCGGCGATCGGCAAGATCTCCGGGGACTGGGGCGGCGGTGCCGGACTCGCGGAGGAGGCGCTGTGGTTCGCGGCGCGGGCCGAGGACGGGCGCGGCGAGCCGACGGAGCTGGCGCGGGCTCTTCCGGCGCACTTCGGTCTCGGGTCGATGTACGCGCTCATCGAGGCGCTCCATCTGGGCCGCATTCCCGCCGGGCGCAAGCACGAGCTGACCCCGGTGCTCTTCGCGACCGGCGCGGCAGGGGACCCTGTGGCCGGGGCGATCGTCGACCGGCTCGCGGACGAGGTCGTCGCGATGTCGACCGTGGCCCTGGGCCGGCTCGGCCTGCTCGACGAGGAGGCGCCGGTGGTGCTGGGCGGCAGTGTGCTGGCCGCGCGGCATCCCCGGCTCGACGGGCGCATCGCCGAACTCCTCGCCGCCCGCGCGCCGAAGGCGACGCTCTCCGTGGTCACGTCCCCGCCCGTCCTCGGCGCGGCCCTCCTGGGCCTCGACCATCTCGCCGCCCCGGCGGCGACCCGGGCGCGGCTGCGGGCGCACTACGCGTAGGCGGCAGGCGAGTCGGGCGGGGGTGCCTGGGGGCCGCCTGCGTGCGGCTCACCTCTCCCCGCCCCTCCCGGCTGTGTCGACGTGCGGCTCCGCCGCGTAAGGGCTCCGCCCCGGCCCCGGGCGGCGCAGTCCGGTTCCGTCCGGGCGGCCCGGATGTCCGCCTCGAACGCCGGACGGGCTCCCAAGGAGCGGCCGTCCCCACGTCCGCGGGACGTAGGGGTGTGGAGGCGCCGGGGTTCGGGGGCGGAGTCCCCGCAAAGAGGGCTGGGGCGGAGCCCGCTTGCCGCCGACCGCCGCCGCGAGGGCCTTGAGGTCGAGCCGGCCCGCGACGACGCCCCCACACAGAGGCCCGGCGCGTGGGTCCGCGGCAGGCGAGTTGTGGGGCCGGAGTGGGAACCGATCGGGTCCGTGTGGCGTATTCATGGTGGGGGTTCGGGGCAGGGGGCGCATTGGCAGCATTGACGCGACAGACGAGATAGCTCAAGATCCAGTCAATCCTGGGTGTGGATGTCCGCCCCTGCGGCCATACTTCTGGCCGGGCAGTCGTCCCCGACCTCGCGGGGTGCGGGACGCCGTCAGTGACCGAGGGGGAGGTCAGAGTGACATACACACCGAGCGCGGGACCGCCCGCGCCACCGGCTCCGCCGGGCGCGCCTGTCCCGGGGCAGCCGGGGTACGAGGGCTCGCGGCCGTCGGGGGACCAGTCGGCGCCGCCTCCCGGGACGCTCGCACGCCGCAGCGCCTGGGCCGAGACGACGGCGCAGTTGCGCGCTGCGGCGACGACGGAGCCGGGCAGGCTGCGGATCATCGGCGCCGTGCTCGCCGCTCTCGTCGTGGCGTTCGGCGCCGTCACCGCCTTCGAGATCGCCGACCGCGCGTCCGCCGCCGACGCCGTCGTCAACCGCAGCCAGCCGCTGAGCGCCGACGCCGCGAGCATCTACCGCTCACTGGCCGACGCCGACACGGCCGCGGCGAGCGGTTTCCTGGCCGGCGCACAGGAGCCCGCGGAGGTCCGCGAGCGCTACCGCAAGGACATCTCCAACGCGTCGCTGCTGCTCGTCAAGGCCGCGGCGAACACGGACGGTTCGACCGAGTCGGGCCGCTTCATCGCCACGCTCAACGAGCAGCTCCCCCGCTACACGGGCCTGATCGAGCGGGCCCGGGCCAACAACCGCCAGGGCCTCCCCCTCGGCGGCGCGTATCTGCGGTACGCGAACCAGCAGATGACGAGCGAGCTGCTCCCCGCCGCCCAGAAGCTGTACGAGGCGGAGACCGCCCGCCTGGACGAGGACCACGGCGACGCCCGCCTCTGGCCGTTCCTGTCGCTCGCCATCGGAGTGGGCGCGCTGGGCGTGCTGGTCTGGGCGCAGCGCCGCAACTACCACCGGACGAACCGGGTGTTCAACCACGGGCTGCTCGCGGCCACCGCCGCGTCGACAGTGGTCCTGCTGTGGCTGGCCGTAGGGCACACGGTGGCCAGGACCGAGCTCAACGACGCCCGGGCCCACGGCCAGGAGTCGCTGAAAGTCCTCAACGACGCCCGGATCAACAGCCTCAAGGCCCGGGCCAACGAGAACCTGACGCTGGTCGCACGAGGCGCCGTCCTCACGGCCGACGGCAAGAGCGACAAGTACGAGACGGACTACACGTCGGGCATGGACCGGCTCAGCGACTCCCTCGGCCGCGCCCGCACCCTCGCCGACGACGGCGAGGGCCGCACCCCGGTCGCCGCCGCCGTCTCCGCGGTCTCCGAGTGGAAGTCCCGCCACAAGTCGGCCAGCGACACCGACAAGGCCGGTGACTACGAGGGCGCGCTGGCGAAGGTGATCGGCGAGAAGGAGTCCACGGGCCAGTCGTTCGACCGCGTGGACAACGCGCTGGAGCAGGCGCTCGCGCACGAGCAGGCCGAGTTCACCAAGTCCGCCGAGGACGGGCGCGGCGCGCTGACCGCACTGCCGGTCGGCGCGGCGGTGCTGGCCGTGCTCGGCGCGGTGGGCGCGGTCCTGGGCATCGGCCGCAGGCTTTCGGAGTACCGGTGAGAGGGGGAGAGATGGGGGACGGAGTGTCCGGCGGGATGCCGGACGTGACCCCGGACGCGGGCGCGGCGAGGCCGTCGCCGCGGCCGGGCCGGCTGCGCAGGCTCCGCGGCTGGGGAGGCGTCGCCGGAATGGCGGCTGCCTGTGCGCTGACCGCGTCCCTGACTCTGCTGCCGCTCTCGCACGGCGGTCCGCACGCCACGTCGCCCGATGCGTCGACCGGCGTGCCGGGCACGGGCTCGGTCGCCGCGGTGCCCGCGAAGGCGGACGAGTGCACGGACCCGGAGCGGTCGCTGACCCCGTCCCCGGCGGACGGGCCTGCGATCGCCGAGATCAAGCAGCGCGGCAAGCTGATCGTCGGCGTCGACCAGAACAGCTACCGGTGGGGCTACCGCACGGCGGACGGCAAACTGGAGGGCTTCGACATCGATCTCGCCAGGGCCATCGCCAAGGACATTCTCGGCAGTCCCGACGACGTCATCTTCCGTGCCATTCCCACCAACCAGCGCATCGCCGCACTGAACAGCGGCACGGTCGACCTGGTCGTCCGGACGATGACCATCAACTGCGCCCGGATCGAGCAGGTCGCCTTCTCCACCGCGTACTTCCAGACGGGGCAGCAGGTGCTCGCCCCGCGGGAGTCCCCCATCACGGGCTACGACAAGTCCCTGGCCGACCGCAAGGTCTGCTCGGCCGAGGGCTCAACGGCCTACGAGGCGCTGGAGAAGGAGTCGTTCGGCGCGGTCTTCAAGGACGACGGCGACGGCGGGCCGGGCGACAAGGACCGGCTCACGGTCTCCAACCAGCTGGACTGCCTGGTCCGGCTGCAGCTCGGCGAGGTCGACGCGGTCGTGACGGACGCCGCCCTCGCGGCCGGCCAGGCGGCGCAGGACCCGGCCGTCGAACTGAAAGGCGGCAAGCCTTTCACCACCGAGTACTACGGCGTGGCCGCCAAACTGGGCAAGGACGACCTCGTCCGCCGGGTCAACAAGGTCCTCGACGACTACCGCAGGGGCCCCTGGATGACGGCGTACGCAAAGTGGCTGAAGGCGGACCTGCCCGGTATATCCGGCCCGCCGGCGCCGAAGTACCGGAACAATTGAGACCGGGACCACGAGGACCGGGACCACGAGGACCTGCCCGGTCCGCGTCCGGCCCGGGCCGGGCCGGACGGGATGCGCGGCAGTGGACCGAAGCATGAGCGGAGAGGTGATCGATGGGCGTCGCGGGACCCCCCGGGCCGGTAATGGACCGGGACGAGGTGGACCGTGCGCTGGCGCGGCTCGGGGAGGAGCACGAGGCCATAGAGACCTCGCTCCTCGCCCTGCAGGACCACGCGGGCCGCAGGCTCCTGGAGGGCGCCGAGCTGACGGGGGTCACCAAGGACCGCTGGGCCTCCACGGAGCAGGCGATCACGCTGCTGTGGGGCTACTTCGACGCGTACGCCGCGGCGCTCACGGCCGCGCGTGAGCTGCGGGCTCGGCGCCGCTGGCCGAACAAGGACGACCTGGTCGAGCTCACCGACCGGCTGCGCGGCCCGAGTGTCACGATCGCGAGCTCCGCCGCGCACCCGTCCCCGTCGATCACCGGACCGGCCAAGCTGTCCGAGCGGTTCACGCTGGAGGCCCTGGTCAGCCGGATGAACCAGCTGTACGCGCGCTCGCTGGACATGGTCGTGGCCGCCGACTCGGTCTGGTCGGCGCTGCCCGCCCGGATAGATCTGCTCGCCGCCGAGCTGCAGCGCACCCGTTCCCTCGCGCACTCGGTGGGCGTGCGGCCGGGCGAGCATCCGGCCGGCGACGACCTGGAGTCGATCACGCACGAGCTGTCCGCGCTGCGGGCGCAGGTGGTGTCGGATCCGCTGGCGTTCTGGACGCCCGCACCGGTGAGTTCGGCGCCGGGCGGCGGCCGCCCCGACACCGACCGCTACGACCGGGCGGCCCGCGCCCTGGAGGACGTACGGCGTGAGATCGAGGCGGTCCTCGCGGTGCGGCAGGACTCCGAGGACCGGCTGATCCGGCTGCGGGACCTGCTCTCGCGCGCGGACCGCACCCTCGCTGAGGCGCGGGTCGCACGCGGTGAGGTGCTGGCGAAGATCGCCGCGTCCGAGGTCCCCGCGGTCAGCGGGCCCCCGACGGCCCTGCAGGAGCGGCTCGCCATGGCCGCCGAGTACCGGCGGCACGCCAGGTGGCACCGGCTCTCGCCGCTGCTGGAGTCGCTGGAGCGGGATGCCGAGGACGAACTGATGCGCGCCCGCGAGTCGTTGACGGCCGTGACGGCTCCGCTCGCGGTCCGTGCGGAGCTGCGCGGGCGGCTCGACGCGTACAAGGCGAAGGTCGCCCGCCATGGAATGGCGGAGGATCCGCTGCTGATCGAGCGCTACGACGCGGCGCGCCGGATGCTGTGGAGCGCGCCCTGCGATCTGCGCGCCGCGGAGCAGGCGGTGCTGCGCTATCAGCAGGCGGCGGCGGATGTCCTGGTGCCGCGACAGGCGGGGCCCAGAGACCGTACCGGCCGACAGGGGGAATCGTGAGTGACATGAACAAGTGCGTGCGCCCCGGCTGCGAGGGGTCGTACGAGGACGTCGGCGGCGGCGAGCTGTACTGCGACACCTGCGGCCTCGCGCCCGACACCGCGCAGGCCTCGGCGGCGGGCGCGGGCGGCGGTGCGAGCGGTGCCGGTGCCGTGCCCGCCTGCCAGCGGCCCGGGTGCGAGGGATCGTACGAGGACGTCGGCGGCGGCGAGCTGTACTGCGACACCTGCGGCCTCGCCCCGGTCGTCTCGGTGAACGGCTCGCTGTCGTCCCCGCCCACCGGCATCACCGGCGGTGGCGCCCACGGCAGCAACAGCAGCTCGGCCAGGAGCGGTTCGCGGTCGTCCGCCCGGTCGTCGTCCCGGTCCTCGCGGTCGTCACGCTCCTCGACGTCGCGACGGTCGGTCTCGGGCCGGCTGTCGCGTTCGCTGTCGGGCCGCAGCACCGGCCGTTCGGTGTCGGTCCGCAGCTCCGGTTCCACCTCCTCCACTTCCGGACGGGGCAGGCTGGGCGCGGGCCTGGTCTCGATGCCGGAGGTGCCGCGCCCCGACCCGCGTTCCGCGGTGATGGAGAACCCCGAGGTCCCCGAGCGGAAGCGGTTCTGCAGCCGCAGCGACTGCGGCGCGCCGGTCGGGCGTGCGCGCGGCGACCGCCCGGGCCGCACGGAGGGCTTCTGCACCAAGTGCGGCCACCCCTACTCGTTCGTGCCGAAGCTGAGCGCGGGCGACGTCGTGCACGGGCAGTACGAGGTGATCGGCTGCCTCGCGCACGGCGGCCTCGGCTGGGTCTACCTCGCCATCGACCGTGCCGTCTCCGACCGCTGGGTCGTCCTCAAGGGCCTGCTGGACACCGGAGACCAGGACGCCATGGCCGCGGCGATCTCGGAGCGCCGATTCCTCGCGGAGATCGAGCACTCCAACATCGTCCGCATCTACAACTTCGTCGAGCACCTCGACCAGCGGACCGGCTCGCTCGACGGCTACATCGTCATGGAGTACGTCGGCGGCAAGTCCCTCAAGGAGATCGCCAACGAGCGCCGGGCACCCGACGGGAAGCGCGACCCGCTGCCGATCGAACAGGCCTGCGCGTACGGCATCGAGGCGCTGGAGGCGCTCGGCCATCTGCACAGCCGCAACCTGCTGTACTGCGACTTCAAGGTCGACAACGCCATCCAGACCGAGGACCAGCTCAAGCTCATCGACATGGGCGCGGTCCGCCGGATGGACGACGACGAGTCGGCGATCTACGGCACCGTGGGCTACCAGGCCCCCGAGGTCGCGGAGGTGGGCCCGTCGGTCGCCTCCGACCTGTACACGGTCGCGCGCACGCTGGCGGTCCTGACATTCGACTTCCAGGGCTACACGAACGTGTTCGTGGACTCCCTGCCCGACCCCGACAACATCAAGGTGTTCCGGACCTACGAGTCCTTCTACCGGTTGCTCGTGCGCGCGACCGACCCCGATCCGGCGCGCCGGTTCGCCTCCGCACAGGAGATGGCGGACCAGCTGACGGGCGTGCTGCGGGAGGTCGTCGCGCTGCAGACGGGTCGGCCCAGGCCGTCGCTGTCGACGCTGTTCGGCACGGAACTGCGCGTGACGGACGCGGAGTTGTTCGCCGAGCTGGACGGCGAGGTGTCGGTGCTGGGTGCACGAGCGGCGGCCCGCAAGGGCGGCTTCCTCCGAGGAGGCGTGGCCGGCGGCGGCAACGGGGGCCGGGCCGCGACGCACGCCCTGCCCGGCGGAGCCGGGAGCGCCGGGGTGCCAGGTTCACCCGGCCGCCTCCCGGGCGCCGGAGGCCCAGGACAGGGGACACCCGCGTTCGCGTACGCGCAGACGCAGGCCGCGGTGCCCTCGCCCCGTACCGAGGTGCCGGCACCGCAGACCGCCGTCGCGGCGCAACCGCAGCTCGTCGGGCTCGATGCGCGGGCGACCGCGCTGGCGCTCCCGGTGCCACGCGTCGACCCGGGCGACCCGAACGCGGGATTCCTCGCGGGCCTGATGGCTTCCGCCCCCGCGGAGCTGATCGCCGCACTGCACGCCGCGCCCGCGAGCTCCGTGGAGCTGCGGCTGCGGGAGCTGCGCGCCCGCCTCGAGATGGACGACCTCGGCTCCGCGACGACGTCGCTGGCCGATCTGGAGTCCCGGCACCCGGACGACTGGCGGGTCGTCTGGTACCGCGGCATCGCGTCCCTCTCGACCGGTGACAACGAGACCGCCGCGCTGTCCTTCGACGCGATCTACGACGCCTTCCCCGGCGAGGCCGCGCCGAAGCTCGCGCTCGGCGTCTGCGCCGAGGTGCTGGGCCAGCTGGACAACGCCGCGGAGTACTACCGGCTCGTGTGGACGACGGACCCGAGCTATGTGAGCGCGGCGTTCGGCCTGGCCCGGGTGCAGCTCGCCGCGGGCGACCGCGTCGGGGCCGTGCGAACGCTGGAGTCCGTGCCCGAGGCGTCGATCCACTACACGGCCGCACGGGTCGCCGCGGTCCGCGCGAGGCTGCGCAGACGCGCCGCGCACGATCCGCTGATCGACGATCTGACCGCCGCCGCCGACCAGGTCACGGCCCTCCACGGGTTCGGCCTGGACGCGGTGCGCCGGGAACGGTTGTCCACAGAGGTGCTGGGCACGGCACTGGACTGGGTACTCTCCGGTAGTCCCGGGGCCCGGCCCACCGCGACAGTCCTGCTCGGCAGCGAACTGGACGAGCGCGGACTGCGCTTCGGACTTGAACGCTCGTTCCGGGTGCTCGCCCGGCTCGCGCAGCACGGCGAGGAGCGCATCGAACTGGTGGAGCGGGCCAACCGTTTCCGCCCCCGGACGTGGGTGTGAGTGATGGACCGGATGCACCAGCTCTCCGCGTGCCCCAGTTGCGAGGAGCCTCTGGAGTCGACCGACCTGTTCTGCGGTGCCTGCGGGTACGACCTGTCGGCCGTACCCGAGCCGCCGCGGGACCAGCCCACGATCGCCATCGGCTCCCCGGTGGAGCGGCCGGTGACCGGCGACCGGGACGGCTCCGGCGCCGCCCCACCGGGCCCGCAGCCGCCCGCCGAGCTTCCGGGCACGGCACCGGACGCAGGCGTGGTCGCGCCCTCCGGCACGCCCGCGGGCGGCCGTCCGCTGCCCGCGACGGCGGTACGTTTCGACCGCCCGGACGCCGCGCTGCCCCCGGCCGGCCCGGCCGCCGACACCGCGTCCACATCGGGCGACTTCGAGCTCGCCGCGCCCGACCCCCGCGCCGCCGCCCCGGCCCCGGCGTACGCGGCACCCCCCGCCGGGACGAAGCTGTGCGTCGCCTGCCGCGCCGGCCATGTCGACACGGACGGCTACTGCGAGCACTGCGGGCACGCCCAGCCCCGTGAGCGCGACCACATGGAGCAGGAGCTCGGCGCGGTGGCCGCGGTCAGCGACCGCGGACTGCGCCACCACCGCAACGAGGACTCGTTCGCGGTCTCCTCGACGGCGCTGCCCGACGGCTCGCCCGCCGTCATCGCGATCGTCTGCGACGGCGTGTCGTCGGCGACCCGCCCGGACGACGCCTCCGCGGCGGCCGCAGCCACGGCCAACGAGTCGCTGCTGGAGTCGCTGCCCCGTGGCGGCCATCCGCAGCAGGCGATGCACGAGGCGATCGTCGCGGCGGCCGAGGCGGTCAACTCGCTGGCGGCCGAGCCCGCCGGGGCGATGGAGCACGATCCGCACCGCCATCAGAACGCGCCTGCGTGCACAGTCGTCGGCGCCGTCGTCGCGGCCGGTCTGCTGGTCGTGGGCTGGGTCGGCGACAGCCGGGCGTACTGGGTGCCCGACGACCGCAGCGGCCCGCCCGCCCGCCTCACCGAGGACGACTCATGGGCGGCCCAGATGGTCTCCACGGGTCTGATGAGCGAGGCCGAGGCGTACGCGGACGAGCGCGCCCACGCCATCACGGGCTGGCTCGGCGCGGACGCGTACGAGCTGGAGCCGCACACGGCCGCCTTCAAGCCGGACCGCCCCGGTGTGGTCGTCGTCTGCACGGACGGCCTGTGGAACTACGCGGAGGCCGCGGAGGAGTTGGCGCGGATCCTGCCGCAGGACGCGGCGGGCCGCCCGCTGGCCGCGGCCCAGGTGCTGGTCGGTCACGCTCTGGACGGCGGCGGCCACGACAACGTAACAGTGGCCGTGCTCCCGTTCGCCGTCCCGGCACAGGGGGCAGGATCGGCCTGAACAAGGCCTCGTCCTCTTCGCCCGATCGGCAACCCCTTTGTCATTTCTGTCTGTTACGTGGAGCTCAAGGAGCCGGATCAGATGGCGAACTTTTCCAAGTCGACCGTGCCGCAGTTCTCCGTCGATGTGTACCAGAACGAGTTCCTGCCGGAGGGCGGTCGCGAGGTGAACGCGATCGTCACGGTCACCTCCACGGGAGGCGGTACGAGCGGCGGTGTCCCGCTCACCGGGGTGACCGCCTCCCCCTCGTCCATACCGGGTCGGGGATCGAGCGCCGCCGTGGTGCTCATGGTCGACTGTTCGGGCTCGATGGACTACCCGCCGACGAAGATGCGCAACGCGCGCGACGCCACGGCCGCGGCCATCGACACCCTGCGCGACGGCACGGCCTTCGCCGTGGTCGCAGGCACACATGTGGCCAACGAGGTCTACCCGGGCGGTGGCGGTCTGGCGGTCGCCAGTGCCACGACGCGCGCGCAGGCCAAGGAAGCGCTGCGCAGGCTGAGCGCGGGCGGCGGCACCGCGATCGGCACCTGGCTGCGCCTTGCCGACCGGCTGTTGCAGTCGGGGGACGTCACCATCCGGCACGGAATTCTGCTCACCGACGGCCGCAACGAGCACGAGTCGCCGCAGGACCTCCGGGCCGCCCTGGACGCCTGCGCCGGCCGCTTCACCTGTGACGCCCGCGGCGTGGGGACGGACTGGGAGGTCAAGGAGGTCACCGGCATCGCCTCGGCGCTCCTCGGCAGCGCCGACATCGTCGCCGACCCGTCCGGTCTGGCCGCGGACTTCACGCAGATGATGGAGAACGCGATGGGCAAGGAGGTCGCGGACGTGTCGCTGCGGCTGTGGACACCCGTCGGTGTGGAGATCAAGTTCGTGAAGCAGGTGGCGCCGACGGTCGAGGAGCTGACCGGCCGGCGCACGGAGGCGGGGCCTCGTGCCGGTGACTACCCCACCGGCTCGTGGGGCGACGAGTCCCGCGACTATCACGTGTGTGTGCAGGTGCCGCAGGCGAACATCGGCCAGGAGATGCTCGCGGCCCGGGTCTCGCTGATCCTCCCCGACCTGGCGGGCGGCACCCCGCAAACCCTCTCCCAGGGGCTGGTGCGGGCGGTGTGGACGGACGACATGGCGGCGTCGACATCGATCAACCCGCAGGTCGCGCACTACACCGGGCAGGCCGAACTGGCACAGGTCATCCAGCAGGGCCTGGACGCCCGCAAGTCGGGGGACATGGACGGCGCGACGGCGAAACTGGGGCGTGCGGTGCAGCTGGCGGCGGCCTCGGGGAACGAGGACACTGCGAAGCTGCTGGCGAAGGTGGTGGACGTCGTCGATGTGGCGACGGGTACTGTGCGACTGAAGGCGAAAGTTGCGGAGGCGGACGAGATGACACTCGAAACGCGCTCCACGAAGACAGTTCGCGTCAAGAAGTAGACATGAAACGGAACGCGTTGCACAGAACGCGAAGCAGTAGGACGTGTCCGGCCCTTGCGCGGGCCTGACGTAACGAGAGGGGGAAGCACCGACATGCCGACCTGCCCGAACGGACACCAGTCGGGTTCCGACGACTGGTGCGAGGTCTGCGGCCATCGCATGGCCGGGGCGGGGGCTCCGGCGGGCGCGGTGCCGCCGCCTCCTCCCCCGCCGCCCGCGCCCGGGTACGGCTACCCGGGTCCCGACGCCACGGCCCAGGCGGAGCTGTGCCCGCAGTGCCGTACGCCGCGCGAGGCGATGGCGCCGTTCTGCGAGGAGTGCCGCTGGAACTTCCTCACGAACACGGCGACGTCGTACACGCCGCTGGCCCCGCAGAACCGCCCGGGGCCGGGTGGACCCGGCGGTCCGGTGCCCGGGTTGAACCTGCCGCCCGGCTTCCAGGCGCAGCAGCAGCAACCGCGCCCGCCGGACCCGTTCGAGTACCAGAGCTCGCGGCCCTCGCAGATGAACCGTCCCGCCGAGCCGCTGACCGGCGACCCGTCGGCGCCGCAGCCGCCGCAGCCGGGCCCTCCCCCGCCCCCGCAGACGTTCCAGCAGTCCGGCCCGCCCGCGCCGCCCCAGACGTTCCAGCAGTCCGGCCCGCCCGCGCCGCCCCAGACGTTCCAGCGGCCCGGTCAGCCCCCGATGCCGTCGCAGCCCGGTTTCCCGCAGGCCGTCCCGGCTCCGGCGCCGGGACCCCAGCAGCCGCAGGGCGGCGGGGACGACTGGGTGATCTCACCGCCCTCGCAGGCGCAGCCGCCGCAGCCGCCTCCCTCCATGCACCAGCAGGGGCCGCCGCAGCAGCAGTACCGGCCGCCCGCGGGCTGGACGGCGGTCATCGCGCCCGACCGTGCGTACTTCATGGCGATGATGCAGCGCAGCGGCCCCGAGGCCGCCGGGCTGAATCTGCCCGCGTACTCCCCGGAGCAGAAGCTTCCGCTCTCCGGCAACCAGGTCACCATCGGCCGTCGCCGGCACTCCACCGGTGAGCAGCCGGACATCGACCTCTCCGTCCCGCCGGAGGACCCGGGCGTCTCGCACCAGCACGCGGTCCTCGTCCACCAGCCGGACGGCACCTGGGCGGTGGTCGACCAGAACTCGACCAACGGCACCACGGTGAACGGCGGCGAGGAGCCGATCCAGCCCTTTGTCCCCGTCCCGCTGAAGGACGGCGACCGGGTGCACGTCGGCGCCTGGACGACGATCACCCTTCGTCGCGGCCAGTAGCGGCCAGGGGCCAGGCGTACGGCCCTTCGGGGTCGTCCAGCCAGGCCCACTGGTGCCGGCCGCTGACCGTGACACCGAAGCGCTCCCGCTCCGGCCGCTGCTCGCGCTGCCAGAGCGAGAGCGCTTCGTGCGGATCCAGGCTGCCCGCGGTCAGGGCGAGCAGAAAGTGGAACAGCTCGCTGTCGGCCGCCCGCCGCGGCAGTCCGGCGGAGCGCGGGACCGATGCGCGCACCGACATACCACCGCGAAGCGGGACAAAATACGCAGGGGTGTGCAGAAAGCGCCCTTCCGCATGGCCGCCGTCCTGTACGTGCAGCGCGACCAGCCCGGTGGCGAGCGGGGCGAGGATCCGGGCGCCCGGACGGCACTGCGCGAGCCAGCCCTGCGGTACGGACGGCAGGGCGCACGTGGCGATGATCCGGTCGAAGGGGCCGCGCT
This sequence comes from Streptomyces sp. NPDC002133, assembly GCF_040296405.1. Taxonomy (NCBI): domain Bacteria; kingdom Bacillati; phylum Actinomycetota; class Actinomycetes; order Kitasatosporales; family Streptomycetaceae; genus Streptomyces; species Streptomyces sp. NPDC002133. The sequence goes on from NZ_JBEOXF010000011.1 coordinate 165,933, forward strand.
CGGGGCAGCCGCGCGCACCGTCAACGGTGATCATGGTGGGGTGGTAGCCCGCCGCTGTGAGATGGGCCCGCGCGGACTCGGTGATCTCCGGGTCGAGTTCGACGGTGGTCACGAGCGCGTCGCCGAGCCGATGCGACAGCAGGGCGGCGTTGTAGCCCGTGCCGGCGCCGATCTCGAGGACGTGGTGCCCGTCCCGTACCCCCAGCGCGTCCAGCATCCGGGCCATCAGCGACGGCTGGCTGCTGGAGGAGAGGAGCCGCCCGTCCCGTACGCGAGTGGCGAGCGGCCCGTCCGCGTACGCACCCCTCAGCCACCGCTCGCGCCGGTCCGGATCGTGGTCGCCGCACCAGAGCCGCTCGTAACCGGCGAAGGTGGAGACGTAGTAGTACGGCACGAAGAGATGCCGCGGCACCTCCTCGAAGGCCGCCCGCCAGGCGTGATCCTCCAGCGCGCCGGTCGCGGCGATGCGCCGCACCAGCGCGCGCCGCACCTCGGCGGCGGGACCCGCGAAAGGGTCCTGCACCGCAGGAGCGTCCCGCTGTGCACCCATACCTCCACTTTCCTGCGCGCCCGGGCGGGAGGCGAGCACCTGGCGGCCGCTTTCGGACGGAGTCCCGGGCCGGATCCGGGGAAGGACCTAGGACCCAGGTCTTCCGTCGGCCTGTCTGAGACGATGGAACGGTGAACGAGATTCCGAGGGGCACACTTCAGGAGCAGACCTTCTACGAGCAGGTCGGTGGCGAGCAGACCTTCCGGCGCCTGGTACGGCGCTTCTACGAGGGTGTCGCCGAGGACCCGCTGCTGCGCCCGATGTACCCCGAGGAGGACCTCGGCCCTGCCGAGGAGCGGTTCACGCTGTTCCTCATCCAGTACTGGGGCGGCCCGCGCACCTACAGCGATCGCCGCGGCCATCCCCGGCTGCGGATGCGCCATGCGCCGTTCACCGTCGACAAGGCCGCGCACGACGCCTGGCTGAAGCACATGCGGGTGGCCGTCGACGAGCTGGGCCTCTCGGAGGAGCACGAGCAGCAGCTGTGGAAGTACCTCACCTACGCCGCGGCGTCCATGGTCAACTCCGCGGGCTGAACCGCCGGGTCCCGGGTTCCCGGGTCCGGTTATCGGTCACGATCACGTCAAGGTCGGCCGTAACCCCCCTGGAAGCGGTTTCCCGTCCGGGTGCCCTCTGAAAGCATCCGATGAACGTTCGATGGGGGTTGGACCGGGGGTACGGGTGACGGGGTTCATATTCCTGCGCGTGGGAGCGCACCGCCTGCTGCTCGCGGCCGCACTCCTCGCAGTGCTGCTGACCACATCCGTGCTCGCCTCCCTCGCCGCGCTCGAAGGGTCGGTCGGGGACGCGGCACTGCGACACACCCTGCGCGGCCCGGCCGCCGCCTCCGCGTCGCTCGTCATCAGCGCGGACGTGCCGCCGGACCGGCGGGACGCGGCGCACGAGGCCGCGGTCCGCGGCGCACGGCAGACCTTCGACGGGCTGCCGGTGACCGTACGGAAGCTGGAGCGCTCGGGCGCGTACGCGCTGCCGCGTTCGCTCCAGGCTCCCGAAGCCCGCAAGGGCCAGCCCGACCTCACCCACGTCGCCGCCCTGGACCGGTCCCGGATCAGGCTCGTCGCGGGCACACTGCCGGGACCGGCCCCCGCCGCGCGTACCGCCCCCGTGCCCGTCGCACTGCCCGAAGCCGCCGCCGAGCTGCTGAAGCTGCGCCCCGGGGCGCGGATCACGCTCACCGACCGGCTGGCCGGCACGCCGCTGACGGTCCGGGTGACGGGTGTCTACCGGCCCGCCGACACCGGCGATCCGTACTGGCAGCTGGACGCTCTCGGCGGCCGCGGGGTCCGTACCGTCGTCTTCACGACGTACGGACCATTGCTCACCGACCCGTCCGTGCTCGCCTCCGGCCGCACCTCGTCGGACTCCACCGCCTGGGTGGCGGCGGCCGACTACCGGACCGTCGCCACCGACCGGATCGGCGCGCTGCGCGAGGCGGCCGTGCGCGGCCCCGAAGCGCTCCGCAAGGACCCGGTGTTCCGGGGCAGCGCGACCGTGACGACCGCGCTCCCCGCGGTGCTCGACCGGACCGAGCGGGCTCTGCTGGTGTCCCGGTCCACGCTGATGATCGTCGCCGTGCAGCTGGTGCTGCTCGCCGGGTACGCACTGCTGCTGGTGGCGCGACTGCTCAGCACGGAGCGGGCGGGCGAGACCGATCTGCTGCGGGCGCGCGGCGGTTCGCGCCGCCGGATCGCCGGTCTCTCCGCGCTGGAGGCGCTGCTGCTGGCCGTCCCGGCCGCGGTCTGCGCCCCGCTGCTGTCCGGCCCGCTGACCCGGCTGCTCGCGCGGACATCCTCCCTCGACCGGATCGGGCTGGGCCTCGGCGACGCTCCGACCGGCCAGGTCTGGCTGGTCGCGGCCGGGGTCGCGGTCTGCTGTGCGGCGGGACTGACCTGTCGCGTCTGGCCAACGAGCTGGGCGCATCGACTTCGAGTCCGATTTCTAGCGAGC